>NZ_JBEOPT010000021.1:0-85252 GCF_040310325.1 Pseudomonas sp. HY7a-MNA-CIBAN-0227
GGTGGGTGATGACGGGATCGAACCGCCGACCCTCTGCTTGTAAGGCAGATGC
This sequence comes from Pseudomonas sp. HY7a-MNA-CIBAN-0227, assembly GCF_040310325.1. NCBI lineage: Bacteria > Pseudomonadati > Pseudomonadota > Gammaproteobacteria > Pseudomonadales > Pseudomonadaceae > Pseudomonas > Pseudomonas sp. HY7a-MNA-CIBAN-0227. Next base: position 53 of record NZ_JBEOPT010000021.1, read on the forward strand.
TCTCCCAGCTGAGCTAATCACCCTTTGCTTCGTTGAGGCCGCGAAATTTACGCAGATAGCGGACCTAAGTCAATAGCCTGCTTGAAGTTTTTCTGAAAAAGACAAAATCACTTCAGGACCACGACCTGCCTTACTCGCTGTAAATCATCTTCTTGGTCATGCCACCGTCTACAACGAACTCCTGCCCGGTGACAAACCCGGCATTGCGCGACAGCAACCACGCCACCATCGCCGCCACGTCCTCCACGGTGCCTACCCTGCCCGCCGGGTGCTGAGCGTGATCAGCGTCCGTCAGCGGCTGCGCACGCCGCGCAGCGGGGTCTCGAGCATCGATCCAGCCAGGGCTGACGGCATTGACCCGCACTTCCGGCCCCAGGCTGATCGCCAAGGCGTGGGTCAGGGCCAACAGACCGCCCTTGCTCGCCACATAAGCCTCGGTATCCGGCTCCGACTGGCGAGCCCGGGTCGACGTCAGGTTGACGATGGCACCACCGTGAGCCCGCAAATACGGCGCACAGTGCTTGGCCAGCAACATTGGACCGCTCAGATTTACTGCCAGCACCCGATTCCAGTAGGCCAGGTCCAGGCTTTCCAGGGTGATATTGCGCGGGTCGGTCACCGCCGCGTTGCATACCAATGCATCCAGGCGCCCAAATTGCCCGAGCACCTCGGCCACCCCAAGGACCACCTGCCGCTCATCGGCTACGTCCATGGTGATAAACCAAGCGTTATCGCCCAGCACCTTGGACACCTTGGAACCACGTTCGCGGTCCAGGTCCGTCAGTACCACCTGCCAGCCTTCGCTGATCAGCCACGCAGCGATCCCCAGGCCGATTCCGCGTGCCGCTCCAGTGACCAACGCGACACGACCATTACTGGCGGTTGCCGCCTCCAGGGACCACTCGGTCACAAGGCCGCCAACCCGCGAGCCAGGTCTGCCTGCAAGTCAGCCACGTCTTCCAGGCCCACCGCTACACGAATCAGGCTGTCGCGAATGCCCGCAGCTTCGCGCTCTTGTGGCGCCAGACGACCATGGGACGTGGTGCTTGGGTGGGTAATAGTGGTCTTGCTGTCCCCAAGGTTGGCGGTAATGGAGATCAGCCGAGTCGCGTCGATAAAGCGCCAGGCGCCATCTTTGCCACCCTTGACCTCAAAGCTCACTACCGCACCAAACCCGCGCTGCTGGCGCTGGGCCAACTCGTGCTGGGGATGGCTCTTGAGACCGGCGTAATGGACCTTTTCGATACCGTCCTGCTGCTCCAGCCACTCGGCCAGAACCTGGGCGCTGGCACAATGGGCCTTCATCCGCAGGCTGAGGGTTTCCAGACCTTTGAGGAAAATCCAGGCATTGAACGGGCTCAGGGTCGGGCCTGCGGTGCGCAAGAAGCCTACTACTTCCTTCATCTGCTCGCCTGCACCTGCAACCACGCCGCCCATGCAACGGCCCTGGCCGTCGATGAACTTGGTGGCCGAATGCACAACGATGTCCGCGCCCAGCTTCAGCGGCTGTTGCAGGGCTGGGGTGCAGAAGCAGTTGTCCACCACCAGCATTGCGCCCTTGGCGTGGGCCACTTCGGCCAGCGCAGCGATGTCCACCAGCTCAGCCAGCGGATTGGAGGGCGACTCGACGAACAGCAATTTGGTGTTGGCCTTGATGGCCGCGTCCCAGCCAGACAGATCCGCCAGCGGCACGTAGTCCACTTCAATGCCGAAGCGCTTGAAATATTTTTCGAACAGGCTGATGGTCGAACCAAATACGCTGCGCGACACCAGCACGTGATCGCCGGCACTGCACAAACTCATGACCACCGCCAAAATGGCGGCCATGCCCGTTGCAGTGGCGACGGCCTGCTCGGCCCCTTCCAGCGCCGCAATACGCTCTTCGAACGCACGCACGGTTGGGTTGGTGTAGCGGGAATAAACGTTGCCCGGCACTTCGCCGGCAAAGCGCGCCGCGGCATCGGCCGCAGTGCGGAAGACATAGCTGGAAGTGAAGAACATCGGATCACCGTGTTCGCCTTCCGGCGTGCGGTGCTGTCCGGCGCGCACAGCCAGGGTATCGAAAGCTACGCCATCGAGGTCGCTGTCCAAGCGACCGGCATCCCATTCCTGACTCATGCTCTACTCCTCAACTCGATACTTTATCAAAGATACAAAACCGGCCCCTCAGGGCCGGTGTTTACTCAGTTGTTATACAGATCGATGATCGCGCTGACCGCCTGGGTCTTGATCTTCGAGGAGTCGTTGCGCGCCTGCTCGATCTTGTTCAGGTAAGCCTCGTCGACATCGCCAGTGACGTACTTGCCGTCGAACACCGCGCAATCGAACTCTTCGATCTTGATCTTGCCACCGCCGACCGCCTCGATCAGGTCCGGCAGGTCCTGGTAGATCAGCCAGTCAGCGCCGATCAGGTCTGCAACGTCCTGGGTCGAACGGTTATGGGCGATCAGTTCATGAGCACTCGGCATGTCGATGCCGTAGACGTTCGGGTAACGCACGGCAGGCGCAGCGGAACAGAAGTAGACGTTCTTCGCCCCAGCTTCACGGGCCATCTGAATGATCTGCTTGCAAGTGGTGCCACGCACGATGGAGTCATCCACCAGCATCACGTTTTTGCCGCGGAACTCCAGCTCGATAGCGTTGAGCTTCTGGCGCACCGACTTCTTGCGCGCAGCCTGGCCCGGCATGATGAAGGTGCGGCCGATGTAACGGTTCTTGACGAAACCTTCGCGGAACTTGACGCCCAGGTGGTTGGCCAGCTCCAGCGCTGCAGTACGGCTGGTGTCCGGAATCGGGATCACTACGTCAATGTCGTGTTCTGGACGCTCGCGCATGATCTTGTCGGCGAGCTTCTCACCCATGCGCAGACGCGCCTTGTACACCGAAACGCCGTCGATGATCGAATCCGGACGCGCCAGGTAGACGTGTTCGAAGATGCACGGGGTGAGTTTCGGATTGAGGGCGCACTGACGGGTGTGCAGCTTGCCGTCTTCAGTGATGTACACCGCCTCGCCCGGCGCCAGGTCACGAATCAGGGTGAAGCCCAGCACGTCCAGGGACACGCTTTCGGAGGCGATCATGTACTCGACGCCTTCGTCGGTATGACGCTGGCCGAAGACGATCGGACGAATGCCGTTCGGGTCGCGGAAACCGACGATGCCGTAGCCGGTGATCATCGCCACGACGGCATAGCCACCGACGCAACGGTTGTGCACGTCAGTCACGGCGGCGAACACGTCTTCCTCGGTTGGCTGCAGCTTGCCGCGCTGGGCCAGTTCGTGAGCGAACACGTTAAGCAGCACTTCCGAGTCGGAGTTGGTGTTGACGTGACGCAGGTCAGACTCGTAAATCTCCTTGGCCAACTGTTCAACGTTGGTCAGGTTGCCGTTGTGCGCCAGGGTGATGCCATAGGGCGAGTTGACGTAAAACGGTTGAGCTTCGGCCGAGGTCGAGCTGCCCGCAGTCGGGTAACGCACATGGCCAATGCCCATGTGCCCGACGAGGCGCTGCATGTGACGCTGATGAAACACGTCACGCACCAGACCATTGTCCTTGCGCAGGAATAACCGGCCGTCGTGGCTGGTCACAATACCGGCAGCGTCCTGGCCGCGGTGCTGGAGGACGGTTAGCGCGTCATACAGCGCCTGATTGACGTTCGACTTACCGACGATACCGACGATGCCACACATGCGACGCAACCCCTACTTAATGAATCTTGACTGAACACAACTTATTGCGACGTTTTGGCCGGCAAGAGGTGTTCCTTGAACGGAAGATCAGCGGGCACGCTGATTCCGCTGGCCAGCCACTGACTGCTCCACCCCAATATGAGGTTCTTGGACCAATCTGCAACCAATAGAAATTTTGGCACAAGAGCTGACTCCTGCCACCACGAATCCTGCTGTACCGGGCCCAGACTCAACAGCCCGACCGCCACGACCACCAGCAATGCGCCACGCGCGGCGCCGAAGACCATGCCGAGAAATCGATCGGTCCCGGAGAGTCCGGTGACACGTATCAATTCGCCGATAAGATAATTGACCATTGCTCCCACCAGCAGCGTGGCGATGAACATGATGGCGCAGCCCGCGATGACGCGAGCCGAAGGTGTTTCGATATATCCGGTGAGATACACGGCCAAAGAGCCACCGAACATCCAGGCTACGACTCCTGCGATGATCCAGGTCAGCAACGACAATGCTTCTTTAACGAAGCCGCGGCTTAGACTGATCAAAGCGGAGATGGCGACGATTGCAACGATCGCCCAGTCAACCCAGGTAAATGGCACAGTACAGCCTACAGACGGATAAGGCGGCGCATTTTAGCAGAGCGCCGGGCTATCGGTAAGCTGCGATTAGCAGTGCTTTTGAAATCAATGAGTTGTGGCGAGGGGGCAAGCCCCTCGCCACAGAAGCCCTCCACCCTCTCCAGCGTCAGCCGCGCTCTGGCTGGAAGCGCACGACAAAGCCCTTGAGGTTCTGCTGGCGACCCAGCAGATCACGCAAGCGGTCAGCCTCGGCCCGCTCAATCAGCGGCCCGACAAATACCCGATTCTTGCCATTGGCGGTACGTATGTAGGCGTTGTAACCCTGGCTACGTAGGGTTTTCTGCAAGCTTTCGGCGCTTTCGCGATTGGCCAGGCTGGCCAGTTGCACCGACCAACTGATCGGCAGGCCATTGGGATCAATACGGCTCTGTCCGACATCAGGCTTGCCCGGCGCTGCTGGCTGCGGAGCCACAGCCTTCGGTGCCGCGGGCTTGGCTGGCACAGGCGTCGGCTTTACCACCGGAACGCTTGGCTGGGCCGGCATCGAAGTCGCTTCCTGCTCGGCGATCTCTTCGTCGCTCGGCACCGGCTCTTGCGGTAAGGCCTGAGGTTCAGGCACCACCACCGGCTCAACTTGAACCTGAGGCATCACAGGCACCTGAGGGGCAGCCGGAGCTTCAACAGTCACCTGGCGCTGTTCATCCTGGCGGGAAAACAGCATCGGCAGAAAAATTACTGCCAGCGCCACCAGAACCAAGGCCCCGACCATTCGCTGCTTGTACGCGCTATCCAGTAATGCCATGTGCAGCTTCCTCCGTGGAGCGCCGGGCTAACCACTCAAGCGCCTCGGCAACACAATAAAATGATCCGAACAACAGAATCTCGTCCTCGGGCACTGCAACAGCGCACTGGGCTTCCAATGCAGCAGTCACGCTTGCATAGGACGTCACCGATGCACCAAGGTTCTGCAACGCCACCTGCACATCGGCGGCAGGACGGCTGCGAGGCGTATCCAGCGGCGCAACTGCCCATGACTGTACGTTATTCAACAAAGGAGCAACGACACCGCCCAGGTCTTTGTCGGACAACAGCCCGAACACCGCCAGGCGGCGGCCCACCGGCGGCTTGCGTGACAGACGCCGGGCCAGGTATTCAGCGGCATGGGGGTTATGCCCCACGTCCAGCAACAGACTCAGGCGCTTGCCGTCCCACTCGAATGCACGGCGATCCAGACGACCGACCATCTGTGTACCCTGCAAGGTATCGGCAATCTGCACGGTATCCCACGGCAAATCCAGCAACAGATAGGCCTGGAGGGCGAGCGCGGCGTTTTCCATCGGCAAGTTCAGCAGCGGCAAATTGCGCAACTCGACCACTTGCCCGCGAACATCGAGCCCACGCCACGACCAATGCTCATCGCCAACCTCAAGGGTGAAATCACGCCCCCGCAGGAAGAACGGGCAATCCAGCTCGCCAACCTTGTCCAGCAAGGTTAGCGGTGGGTCCAGGTCGCCACATAGCGCAGGCTTGCCCTGACGGAAGATCCCGGCCTTTTCATAGGCCACCGACTCACGGGTGTCACCGAGGTAGTCGACGTGATCGACGCCAATGCTGGTCACCAACGCAAGGTCGGCATCCACCACATTGACCGTATCCAGGCGCCCGCCGAGGCCGACTTCGAGTACGACCACATCCAGCCGGGCACGCTCAAACAGCCAGAGCGCTGCCAAGGTACCCATTTCGAAATAAGTCAGGGAAATATCGCCGCGCCCCGCATCGAGCGCAGTAAAGGCTTCGCACAGCTGCTCATCAGTAGCTTCGACACCATTGAGCTGTACGCGCTCGTTGTAACGCAGCAGGTGCGGCGAGCTGTAGACGCCGACCTTCAAGCCCTGGGCCTGCAGCAAGGCGGCAACAAAGGCGCAGGTAGAACCCTTGCCGTTGGTGCCAGTGACCGTGATCACCCGAGGAGCCGGACGCCCCAACCCAAGGCGGGCCGCTACCTGTTGCGAACGTTCCAGGCCCATGTCGATGGCTGATGGATGCAACTGCTCAAGGTAGGCGAGCCATTCGCCCAGGGTACGTTGGATCATATGTTTGCAGGCACCGGCGGAACCACGATCAGCTCGACAGCGGGTGCAATGTACACAGGCGTCGGCAGGCCCATCATTTGCGCCAGCAGGTTGCCCAGGCGTGGACGCAACTCGGAGCGGGCGATAATCATGTCGATCGCGCCATGCTCCAGGAGGAATTCGCTGCGCTGGAAACCTTCTGGCAGTTTTTCGCGAACGGTTTGCTCGATCACGCGCGGGCCGGCAAAGCCGATCAGGGCCTTGGGTTCGCCGACAATCACGTCACCCAGCATGGCCAGGCTGGCGGAAACGCCGCCGTAGACCGGATCGGTCAGCACCGAGATGAACGGAATACCTTCTTCACGCAGACGCGCCAGCACCGCAGAGGTCTTGGCCATTTGCATCAGCGAGATCAACGCTTCCTGCATCCGCGCACCACCGGAGGCGGCAAAACAGATCATCGGGCAACGGTTTTCCAGGGCGTAGTTGGCGGCACGCACGAAACGTTCACCAACGATGGCACCCATGGAGCCACCCATAAAGGAGAACTCAAATGCGCAAACCACCACAGGCATGCCCAGCAGCTTGCCACTAATGGAAATCAGCGCGTCCTTCTCACCGGTCTGCTTCTGAGCGGCGGTCAGGCGGTCCTTGTACTTCTTGCCGTCGCGGAACTTGAGGCGGTCCACCGGCTCCAGATCAGCGCCCAGTTCGGCGCGGCCATCGGCATCAAGGAAAATGTCGATGCGGGCGCGGGCGCCGATACGCATGTGGTGGTTGCACTTGGGGCAAACGTCCAGGGTCTTTTCCAGCTCCGGACGGTACAGCACCGCGTCGCAGGACGGGCACTTGTGCCAAAGACCTTCAGGGACCGAGCTTTTTTTCACCTCGGAACGCATGATCGAGGGGATCAGTTTGTCTACTAACCAGTTGCTCATGCTTTCTTTCTCCAGTACCGGTGGCTTGAACACAGCCCCGCGTATGCCCTTGAGCTAAATTCATTATGTGGCGATGACACATCCAGGACGGGGTCAAGCGTTCGACCAGCCACTTCCTGCCTGTACCCTCAGCCTTCCAGACAACCCGCCAGCGCGTGGTTGCCACTTCATTGGGCGCCGCCCAAAAGGCAGCGCCGGCCTGTTTTACACAGTGGTAGTTACTGACGGCGGCAGACTGCCAGCCGTCACATCGAGCCACTGCTGCTGCGTACTGCCTGCATAAATGCGCGAATCTTGGCGTGATCCTTGATGCCCTTGCCCTGCTCTACCCCACCGCTGACGTCGACGGCGTAAGGCCGGACCTGAGCAATAGCCTGGGCGACATTGCCTGCGCACAGGCCGCCGGCGAGGATGATCGGCTTGCTTAAACCCTCAGGTATCAATGACCAATCAAACGCCTCACCTGTGCCACCCGGGACACCTTCGACATACGTATCGAGGAGAATCCCGCTGGCCCCGGTAAATGCTGCGCAACTGGCCGCAATATCGTCGCCTGCCTTGACCCGCAGCGCCTTGATGTAAGGGCGGTGATACCCATCGCAGTCGGCCGGGGTCTCGTCGCCGTGGAACTGCAACAGGTCCAGCGGCACGGCATCGAGGGTTTCATTGAGCTCGCAGCGGCTGGCATTGACGAACAACCCCACGGTGGTCACAAACGGCGGCAATGCGGCGATGATCGCCCGCGCCTGCTGCGCACTCACCGCCCGTGGGCTTTTGGCATAAAACACAAAACCTATGGCATCGGCCCCCGCCTCGACTGCCGCCAATGCGTCCTCTATGCGAGTAATCCCGCAAATCTTGCTGCGAACGGCTGACATGTCGTTGGAACCTCAGGGCTTATCCGAGAAAGTTCCGGATGGTAACAAATGCTTTTCCGGGCGTCAGCCGTCAAGTTCAGTGAAACCAGTGAGGAAGTGTGGCCCGATGAAACGTTGCGGCAGCTCAAACTCGCTCCGGTACTCGACATCCACCAGGTACAGGCCGAACGGATGAGCCGTCACCCCACCCGTGCGGCGAACCCGGCCTTCCAATACTTCCCTGGCCCATTCCACCGGGCGCTCGCCGGTACCAATGGTCATCAACACCCCGGCGATATTGCGCACCATGTGATGCAGGAAAGCTCCAGCGCGGATATCCAGGACGATCATCTTGCCGTGGCGGGTTACCCGCAGGTGATGGACTTGCTTGATCGGCGACTTGGCCTGGCACTGGCCGGCACGAAACGCGCTGAAATCATGGACGCCAACCAGATGCTGGGCCGCTTGCGCCATGCGCTCTGCATCCAGAGGTCGATGGTTCCAGGTGACTTCTTCGTTCAGGTGCGCCGGGCGAATCTGGTCGTTGTAGATCACATAGCGGTAACGGCGGGCGATGGCCTTGAACCGCGCGTGAAAATCGGCTGGCATCACCTTGGCCCAACTGACACTGATGTCATGGGGCAAATTGATATTGGCGCCCATGACCCAGGCCTTCATCGAACGCTCGGCCTGGGTGTCGAAATGCACCACCTGCCCGCAGGCATGCACACCAGAGTCGGTCCGCCCGGCGCACATCAGCGAAACCGGTGAGTCGGCGACTTTTGACAGCGCCTTTTCAAGGGTCTCCTGCACGGTCTTCACCCCAGAAGCCTGGCGCTGCCAGCCGCAATAGCGCGAGCCTTTGTATTCCACGCCCAAGGCGATCCTGAAAAAGTCTGGGGCCGCCATTTCGGCGGCCGCGTTATCTATATTTGCCAAGAACTGAGAGCCTGATGAGTTGCGCAAAGGCGGCCATTATAAGGCTGCGAGGGCCGGGCGCCATGTATCTCGTGTTTTTAGTTGGAGGCCGAAATCAAAACGGCAGCCCGAAGGCTGCCGCTTTGTTCAACTCACCGATCAAGCCAGCCGGCTGAGCATTTCCTTGGCTTCACTCTTCTGGCCGTCACTCCCTTCGCTGAGTACCTCTCCAAGAATGTCCCTCGCGCCATCGGCGTCGCCCATGTCGATGTAAGCCTGGGCCAGGTCCAGCTTGGTGGCGACTTCGTCAGTGCCGGAAAGGAAGTCAAATTCCGGCTCATCACCGTCCAACGCCGCATCTTCGGCCGTGAACGTCGGCTCGATCGGCGGATGCTCAAGGCTCTGGGACAGACGATCCAACTCGGCGTTGACGTCGTCCAGCTCCGAGGAAAACTCGTCCGGCTTGGCGCCCGCGGGAGCATCCGGTTCATCGGCCAGGGACAGGTCGAAGTCTTCCGGCAGGTCCAGGTCGTCCAACGCGGCCGGCGTCAGGGTCGGCGGTTCAACGGCAGGCAGATCCTTCATTTGATCTTCAAGGCCTGACAGGAAGTCGTCATCGTCCTGAGTCGAGGACGGAGGATCAAGCTGCAAATCCAGGTCGAAATCCGACAGATCATCCTGACCGGCCTTGGCTTCAGTCTGTTGCTGCAAGACTGATTCAAAACTCAGGTCATCAACTTGGGGGGTAACAACGGCCGGAGAGGCGGCTTCAAGATCGTCCAGGCTCAGGTCGAAATCCGTGTCGAACGCATCCGTTTCAGTAACGGCGGGCGGCGCAGGTTCGTCCTTGAGCAGGTCCTTGACGTACTGGGCATCCATCGCGGCGGCCGCGACGGCGGCACTGACGCCGACAGCCAGTACAGCCATGGCCGGGAAGCGGCTTTTCAACTGTTCGACCTGAGCGTGGTTTTCGCCATTGGCGACCAACTGCCGCTCCTGGGTCACAAACCCATCCTTGTCGCCCTGCTGGCCGAAGACTTCCATCAGCTTGAGGCGCAGATCGCTACGCGCAGGCTCCTGCTTGATGGCGTCCTCCAGCACTTCACCAGCCTGGTTCAGATGACCACGATCCAAGTGGGACTCGGCACGCGCCAAGGCGTCGCTCACACGCTCAGCAGCCACTGGCGCTATCACAGGCGCAATCACCGGAACAATGACGGGCGCGGGCTTTGGTGCTGGTGCTGGTGCTGGTGCTGGTGCTGGTGCGAGCTTGACGTTCGCCGGCGGGACCTCAAGACCTTCGAAGCTGTCGGACGGCAGATCTTGATCAATATTCGACGAAAACTCCGGCTCCTCTGCCAGTGCCCGCGCCATGCGCAGGTGTTTTTCTTCTTCCAGTCGCGCATTGCGATGACGGGCCCACAGCAGCAGGAGCAACAACACCAGCAAACCTGCCGCACCACCGATCACACCCAGGACGATCGGGTTGGTCAGCAGGTCATTGAACTTGCCTTCGGGAGTGGCTGGAGTTTCGGGCTTGATTGGCGCCTCGGCAGGCGCTGCTGCGGGAGCAGCCACAGGAGCAGTCGCAGGGTTTTCCGGTGCTGCGGGCGTCGCGGCCAGTTCGGCCGGCATCGCGGCAGGCGGCACCGCCGCACCACCTTCGGCCTGCAACTTCGCCAGTTGATTGTTCTTGAGTTCGATCAACCGCTGCAGTTTGTCCAACTGACTTTGCAGGTCAGTCATGCGGCTTTTCAGTTCTTCGTTTTCGCGACGGGACGAATCCAGGCTCTCCTGGGTCACCGCCAGCTTATTGTTCAAGGCCTTGCTGTCACCCGCTGCGCCTTTCGAGCCAGCCTTGGCGGCTTCGGCCGAAACCAGGCTCAAGTTGTCCTTGGCTGAGGTCTGCGAAGGCGCATTGCCAACCTGGGTGCGCCGGGTAGCGTCCAACTGTTGCCGCCCTGCGACCTGGCTGTTCGCACCACGCCGGCCCTGGCGCCAGGCAGCATTCTGCACGGTCACTTCAGCTATCGCCTGAGGCTGCGGCAAGCTGGTGCTTTGCACCGGGTCAGGCAGGCGCAGGACCTTGCCGGTCTTCATGCGGTTGATATTGCCGTCGACAAAGGCGTCGGGGTTCAGTGCCTGGATGGCCAGCATGGTTTGCTGGACGGACCCACCATTGCGGGCCTTGGCAGCGATTTCCCAGAGCGTATCCCGGGAAGTGGTGGTGTGTTCGGAGGGTTTACTGATGGTCGCCGCCGGGATAGCAGGCGCATCGAGCCGTGGCGCAGGTACATTGGCCGCCGGGGTCGACTGATCGAACTTGGCCGGGTCCAGCAACACGCTGTAATCGCGCATCAGCCGGCCGTTGGGCCACTGCACTTGCAACAGGAAGCGCACATAGGAATCAGGCAGCGGCTTGCTGGAGGTGATGCGTACCACGCTGCGACCGGCGGGGTTGAGCACCGGTGTGAAGGTCAGGTCGTCAAGAAAGGCCTGACGGTCGACGCCCGCGTCAACAAAGGCCTGGGAGGATGCCAGGCTAGGAACGATATCAGAGGCTGCCAGACCCCCCACATCAAGCAGTTCAATTTCTACTGACAGCGGCTGGTTCAGCTGCGACTTGAGTGTCATCTCCCCAAGTTGCAGCGCATGCGCCATACCGGAGGACAGCGCCGAGGCGGCCGCTATTGCTAACACCAGTTTGCGAACTTGAACCATAGCCTCATCCTTATGTTTGAACACTCCTCGCATGGCGAGAAGGTTTGGTACCGCTGCCACAAGGCATGGCGAGTCGATGGGGCACCGACGCGCAATTTTTCCTGCATGGGCCTGCAGCCTTCGACAGCGGCTCACTTCCTGCAATCAGGCCAAGCATAGCGCCTAGTTAGAATCAATCTACAAATTGCTGCCAAGTATCTTTTACACAAGGTCTTTTATCAACAACTGCGCCAATTGCACGGCGTTGAGTGCGGCGCCTTTGCGTACGTTATCTGACGCCAGCCAGAGATTTAGTTCCGCAGGATCATCTACACCCGCGCGCACCCGGCCTACATAGACGACATCCTGGCCGACCGCATCCCCAACGGCGGTAGGGTAATCGCCCGCCTCCACCAACTCGACGCCGGGTGCTGCATCCAATGCAAGGTTGATGGCGCCAAGGTCAACCGCTGCGCCCAATTGCAGCGACACACTCAGGCTATCGCCAAAAAATACCGGGGCTTGAACACAGGTTACGGAAATCTTTAGTAAGGGCATTTCCAGAACAGCGCGCAACTCGTGCACCAGGCGCTTCTCCAGGGAGGTATGGCCTTGTGCATCAGGGGTGCCAACTTGGGCCAGTAGGTTGAAGGCAATCTGCCGGTCGAAGAATTTTGGCTCCAGAGGGCGCACGTTCAGCAGCTCGGCGGTTTGCCGGGCCAGTTCGCTGACGGCCTCACGGCCCTGGGAGGAAACCGCCAGGTTGGCGGTGACGCTGATGCGCTGGATGTCCAGCAAACCGCGCAGCGGCGCCAGTACGACGGCCAGGGCGGTGGCAGATGCGCTTGGGCTGCCCAGTTGCACAGGCTTTTTCAGCGAGTCCAACACATGAGCATTGGCTTCTGGCACCACTTGAGGCGCCTGATCGGCAGGCAAGGCGCCAGACAAGTCGATTACCGCACAACCCGCCGCCGTGGCCCGTGGGGCGAAGCTCAAGGTAACGGCTGGGCCTGCGGCGAAGAACACCAACTTGACCTTGCTGAAATCAAACTCATCCACTTCCCGAACCCGCACGTTCTTGCCGCGAAACGGCACCGAATGCCCAGCCGATTCACTGCTGGCCAACAGGTGCAGGGCCCCCACCGGAAAATCCTGCTCTTCGAGAATCTGCACCAGCGTTTCGCCAACCGTGCCTGTGGCTCCGATCACGGCGATATCAAAGGTCTGGGTCATGGAGGCTGCCTCGGGCATTACGGGGGGAGCGGCACTTTACCGGCTGGGTGGGAGCGAGGCAATTGGCCTGGGTTGTGTGGTGAGGCCCGAAACAACAATAAAAAACCCGCGCCTGTTACCAGAGCGCGGGTTTCTTCATTATTGCCTTACGCGATCAACGCTCCAGCAAGATCCGCAGCATGCGACGCAACGGCTCGGCCGCGCCCCACAGCAATTGGTCGCCTACAGTGAACGCGCCCAGGTACTGGGTACCCATGTTCAGCTTGCGCAGACGGCCGATAGGCACATTCAGGGTGCCGGTGACCTTGGTCGGACTCAGCTCCTGCATGCTGATTTCACGCTGGTTCGGCACCAGCTTGACCCAGGGGTTGTGCTGGCTGATCAGCCCTTCGATATCGGCGATCGGCACGTCTTTGTTGAGCTTGATGGTCAGCGCCTGGCTGTGGCAACGCATGGCGCCGATGCGCACGCAGATACCATCCACCGGAATCGGGCTCTTGAAGCGACCGAGGATCTTGTTGGTCTCGGCCTGGGCCTTCCACTCTTCGCGGCTCTGGCCGTTAGGCAGTTCCTTGTCGATCCACGGGATCAGGCTGCCAGCCAGCGGCACACCGAAGTTCTCGGTTGGGTAGGCATCACTGCGCATGGCTTCGGCGACACGGCGGTCGATGTCGAGAATGGCGCTAGCCGGGTCGGCCAGTTGATCCGCGACAGCGGCGTGGGTGGCGCCCATTTGCTTGATCAGTTCACGCATGTTCTGCGCGCCGGCACCGGAGGCCGCCTGATAGGTCATGGCGCTCATCCACTCCACCAGGCCGGCTTCGAACAAGCCGCCCAGGCCCATCAGCATCAGGCTGACGGTGCAGTTGCCGCCGATGTAGTTCTTGGTCCCGGCGTCGAGCTGCTGGTCGATGACCCTGCGGTTCACCGGGTCGAGGACGATGACCGCGTCATCCTGCATGCGCAGGCTGGAGGCAGCGTCGATCCAGTAACCCTGCCAGCCGGCTTCGCGCAGCTTGGGGAATACTTCGCTGGTGTAGTCGCCACCCTGGCAGGTCAGGATCACGTCGAGGGTTTTCAGCTCTTCAATGTTGTAGGCGTCCTTGAGCGGAGCAATGTCCTTGCCCACAGACGGCCCTTGGCCACCAACGTTGGAAGTGGTGAAAAACACCGGCTCAATAAGATCGAAATCCTGCTCTTCCAGCATCCGCTGCATGAGCACGGAACCGACCATACCGCGCCAACCGATCAGACCTACACGTTTCATCGCAACTACACCTTGTTCAAAAGTGGGCCGCCCTGCAGCAACAACTGCAAGCGGGCCCGAGAGATTACAGATTCCGCAGCGCGGCGACTACTGCGTCGCCCATTTCCTGCGTTCCGACCTTGGTGCAACCCTGCGACCATATGTCGCCAGTGCGCAGGCCTTGATCCAGCACCAGGCTTACCGCCTTCTCGATGGCGTCTGCCGCGTCGCCCAGGCTGAAGCTATAACGCAACATCATCGACACCGACAAAATGGTCGCCAAGGGGTTGGCAATGCCAAGGCCAGCGATGTCCGGCGCCGAACCGTGGCAAGGCTCGTACATGCCCTTGTTGTTGGTGTCCAGGGACGCCGACGGCAGCATGCCGATGGAGCCGGTGAGCATCGACGCCTGGTCGGACAGGATATCGCCGAACAGATTGTCGGTGACGATCACGTCAAACTGCTTGGGTGCACGCACCAGCTGCATGGCGGCGTTGTCGACGTACATGTGGCTCAGCTCGACGTCCGGGTAGTCCAGGGCCACTTGCTCGACGATTTCACGCCATAGTTGGCTGGAAGCCAGCACATTGGCCTTGTCCACCGAGCACAGCTTCTTGCCGCGCACCCGCGCCATGTCAAAACCGACACGGGCGATACGGCGGATTTCGCTTTCGCTGTACGGCAGGGTGTCGTAGGCCTGACGCTCGCCGTTTTCCAGTTCGCGCACGCCACGGGGCGAGCCAAAGTAGATACCGCCGGTCAGCTCACGAACGATCAAGATGTCCAGGCCGGCAACGATTTCCGGCTTCAAGCTGGAGGCGTCGGCCAGTTGCGGGTACAGGATCGCCGGGCGCAGGTTGCCGAACAGGCCCAACTGCGCACGAATTTTCAGCAGGCCGCGCTCAGGGCGGATGTCACGGTCGATCTTGTCCCATTTCGGGCCACCCACAGCGCCCAGCAGCACGGCGTCGGCTGCACGAGCACGGTCCAGGGTTTCGTCAGCCAGGGGCACGCCGTGCTTGTCGATGGCGGCGCCGCCGATGACGTCGTGGCTAAATTCGAAGTCCAGGCTGTATTTCTCGTTAGCCAGTTCCAGCACCTTGACCGCTTCGGCCATGATTTCCGGACCAATGCCGTCGCCTGGGAGAATCAGAATCTGCTTGCTCATGCTTTCCTCATTTCATCGGGCGACCCACCCACAGGCAGGTCGGGAACAATTCTAGCGTTCGGCCCACACTACCAGCACGTCGGTGCTGAAGGAGCCGTCGGCTTCAATTTCAAAATAATCGCGGACTTCCTGGCCCATCGCCTGCTGCAACTGCAGGATGGCGGCGCGCAAGACTGGCGGCGTGCGCATGCGTTCAACCCAGGAGCTGTATTCCAGGCGCAGACGCTGGCGGCTGCTGTTGCGCACGTGCAAACCGGCTTCGCTGATCTGGCGCATCCACTCACCGGCGGAGTAATCGCGCACATGACTGGTGTCGCGCAGCACTTCGACGGTTTGCAGGTAAGTGTCCAACAGCGGGCTGCCCGGTGACAAGACGTCGACGAAAGCCGCTACACCGCCCGGTTTGAGCACCCGGCGCACCTCCCGCAGGGCCAGGCCCAGGTCGCTCCAGTGGTGAGCCGAGTAACGGCTGAACACGAAATCGAATTCGCCATCGGCGAACGGCAAGCATTCGGCGGCGCCCTGCACGGTGCTGATGTTGCTCAGCCCACGGTCCACAGCAGCGGCAGCAACCACGTCGAGCATTTGTTGCGACAGGTCGTAGGCCACCACTTCTTTAACCAGCGGCGCAACATGGAAGCTGACATGACCCGCACCGCAACCCAAGTCCAGCAGTCGTGCAGCGCCCTGCCCGGCCAGCTCGGCCTGTAGCAGTGCGAATTCGGTGCCTTGAGCGTGAACAGCACTGCTCAGGTAGGCCGAAGCCTGTTCACCGAATTGTTTTTGTACGACTTGGGTGTGGACGGTGCTGGTCATCGTCATTTCCTTATTGGAGTGCTTCTTTTTGCAGGAGCAAGCTTGCTCACGAAGGTCGCCAACGATAACGCTGGGAACCTGACACCCAATGGCGCTCTCAGGTTTTTCGCGAGCAAGCTCGCTCCTACAGTTTTTACGCGTCGCGAAACAACCACGGCTGGCTCGCCCGGTGCTTGGCTTCAAACGCAGCAATCGCCTCGCCGTCCTGCAAGGTCAAGCCGATATCGTCCAGGCCATTGATCAGGCAATGCTTGCGGAAGGCGTCGAGCTCAAAGCTCAGCACCTTGCCATCCGGACGGGTCACGGTTTGCGCCGCGAGATCGATCTTCAGTTCATAGCCAGGGTTGGCCTCCACCTGCTGGAACAGCTCATCGACTTCAGCATCGCTCAAGATGATCGGCAGCAAGCCGTTCTTGAAGCTGTTGTTGAAGAAGATATCGGCATAGCTCGGCGCGATGATGCTGCGAAAACCATATTCTTCCAGGGCCCACGGCGCGTGCTCACGGCTGGAGCCGCAGCCGAAGTTTTCCCGGGCCAGCAGCACGCTGGCGCCCTGATAGCGCTCGGCGTTGAGCACAAAGTCCTTGTTCAACGGGCGCTTGGAGTTGTCCTGGTAGGCGTAGCCCACGTCCAGGTAGCGCCACTCATCGAACAGGTTAGGGCCGAAGCCAGTGCGCTTGATCGATTTCAAGAACTGCTTGGGAATGATCTGATCGGTGTCGACGTTGGCACGGTCCAACGGCGCGACTAAACCTGTGTGTTGGGTAAAAGCTCTCATCGGGTATTCCTCAGATCAATTCGCGAACGTCGATGAAACGACCGTTGACGGCAGCGGCTGCGGCCATGGCCGGGCTCACCAGGTGGGTACGACCACCGGTGCCCTGACGCCCTTCGAAGTTACGGTTGGAGGTAGACGCGCAATGCTCGCCCGACTCCAAACGGTCCGGGTTCATCGCCAGGCACATGGAACAGCCCGGCTCACGCCATTCAAAACCGGCTTCGAGGAAGATCTTGTCCAGGCCTTCTGCCTCGGCTTGCGCCTTAACCAGGCCCGAACCCGGGACCACGATCGCCTGCTTGATGGTCGAAGCGACTTTGCGGCCCTTGGCGATCACGGCCGCCGCGCGCAAGTCTTCGATCCGCGAGTTGGTGCAAGAGCCGATGAATACGCGATCCAACTGAATATCGGTAATCGCCTGATTGGCTTTCAAGCCCATGTACTTCAAGGCACGTTCGATGGAACCGCGCTTGACCAGATCGGTTTCCTTGGCCGGGTCCGGGACGTTTTGATCAACGGCCAGGACCATTTCCGGGGAGGTGCCCCAGCTGACTTGCGGTTTGATCTGCGTGGCATCGAGCGTGACCACGGTGTCGAACACCGCGTCCTCGTCAGACACCAAATCTTTCCAGGCTTCGACCGCCGCATCCCACTCGTCAGCTTTCGGTGCGAACGGGCGTCCCTTGACGTAGGCAACGGTCTTTTCGTCTGCTGCCACCAGGCCCACACGGGCGCCAGCTTCGATGGACATGTTGCAGATGGTCATGCGACCTTCGACGGACAGGTCGCGAATGGCGCTGCCAGCAAATTCGATGGCATGGCCGTTACCGCCGGCGGTGCCGATCTTGCCGATGATGGCGAGGACGATGTCCTTGGCGGTCACGCCGAAGGGCAACTCACCTTCGACGACTACCTGCATGTTCTTCATTTTTTTGGCAACCAGGCACTGGGTGGCGAACACATGCTCCACCTCGGACGTGCCGATGCCATGAGCCAAGGCGCCGAACGCACCGTGGGTCGAGGTGTGGGAGTCGCCGCAGACCACGGTCATGCCTGGCAAGGTGGCGCCCTGCTCAGGGCCGATGACGTGAACGATGCCCTGGCGCACGTCATTCATTTTGAATTCGGTGATGCCGTACTCGTCGCAGTAGTCGTCGAGGGTCTGGACTTGCAAGCGCGAGACCGTGTCGGCAATGGCGTCGATACCGCCCTTGCGTTCAGGGGTGGTCGGCACGTTGTGGTCTGGCGTGGCGATGATCGAGTCGACGCGCCAAGGCTTGCGCCCGGCCAGTCGCAGGCCTTCGAACGCTTGGGGCGAGGTCACTTCATGGATGATGTGACGGTCGATATAGATCAGCGACGACCCATCATCACGCCGTTTCACTTCATGGGAATCCCAAAGCTTGTCGTAAAGCGTTTTGCCGGCCATCAGTCGGTCCTCATCAGCTTTTCTTTCTATGCCGTGGGTTTTGTTCAATAACCCCTTGGCTTGTGAGGTCGATCCTATGGGGTTACATTAAATAACTCAAATTCATATTTTTCATGCTTTGGATAACCAACTGGAATACCACCATGGACCTGGCCAACCTCAATGCTTTTATAGCCATCGCCGAGACCGGCAGTTTCTCCGGTGCCGGTGAACGGCTGCACCTGACCCAACCGGCCATCAGCAAGCGCATCGCCGGTTTAGAGCAGCAATTGAAGGTGCGCTTGTTCGACCGCTTGGGCCGTGAAGTGGGCTTGACCGAGGCCGGCCGGGAGCTTTTGCCCAGGGCGTATCAGATTCTCAACGTACTGGATGACACCCGCCGCGCCCTGACCAACCTGACCGGCAAGGTCACCGGGCGGCTAACCCTGGCCACCAGCCATCACATCGGCCTGCACCGCCTGCCGCCGGTATTGCGTGCGTTTACCCGACAATACCCGGAGGTAGCCCTGGATATTCAGTTTCTCGATTCGGAAGTGGCCTACGAAGAAATCCTCCATGGCCGCGCCGAAGTAGCGGTGATTACCCTGGCGCCGGAGCCGCATACACTGGTACGAGCGACACCAGTGTGGGATGACCCGCTGGATTTCGTGGTGGCGCCAGAACACAGTCTGGTCAATAACGGCACGGTCAACCTGGCCGACATCGCCCGGCACCCGGCGGTATTTCCCGGCGGCAACACCTTTACCCACCATATCGTGCAACGGCTGTTCGAGGCCCAGGGCCTGACGCCGAACATCGCCATGAGTACCAACTACCTGGAAACCATCAAGATGATGGTCTCCATCGGCCTGGCCTGGAGCGTGTTGCCGCGCACCATGCTTGATGAACAGGTGACAAGTATTGCTTTGCCGGGCATACAACTCAGTCGCCAGCTAGGCTATATCGTGCACACCGAAAGGACACTGTCGAACGCTGCACGGGCTTTCATGAGCCTATTGGATGCACAGGTCGATCCGGCAGGGATGCTGGCCTGAAGCCGTGCGGCCCGTAGACCCTGAACCCGCGCCGAACGCCCATCGAGCCAAGGCCCTTTGATAATGCGCAATCCCGTCAACCCCGTGCCACCGCTGCCACGCATCTACGCCCTGGACCCCCAGGAGGCGGAGCAAAGCTGGGACAGCGCCCCGCAACTGCTGGCAGCACTCAATGCCGCTCGGCTGGGCGCCTGGAGTTGGGAAATAGACAGCGGGCGGATCAGTTGGTCGCGGGGCACCCAGGCGTTATTTGGTTTTGATCCCCGCCAGCCGCTGCCCAAGGACCTGGATTATCTCGACCTGCTGGCCGTCGAGGACCGCGAACGGGTAGTCCGCGCCTTTCATGCCGTGCTAGCCGGCGAACCCTTCGCGAACGCCATGCACCACCGCATTCAATGGCCCGATGGCAGCCTGCACTGGCTGGAAATCAATGGCAGCCTGCTACCGGACAAGACAGGCAGGCGGCGAATGATCGGCGTAATTCGCGAGATCACCCACCAGCGCGAGCGGGAACATGCCCTCAGCCATTCGGAAAAACGCTTCGCCACGCTGTTCCACCTGTGCCCCAATATGGTTCTGCTGACCCGCCAGGAAGATGGCCTGATCAGCGAGGCCAACCAGTATTTCGAAAGTTTGTTCGGCTGGCCGGTGACCGACGTCATTGGCCGCACCACGCTGGACCTGGGCTTGTGGGTACACCCCGAGCAGCGCGCCCTGTTGGTCAAGGCCACACAACGCAAGGGCGAGCCCATCACCATGGAGGTGCAGTTTCGCTCCAGCAACGGCCAGATGCATGACGGCACCCTCAGCGCCCAGAAAGTCGAATTGGAGGGCCAGGCCTACCTGCTCAGCACCTTCCTCGACACCACCGAACGCAAAAACGCCGAGCAAGCCCTCAAGGACAGCCAGGAACGCCTGGACCTGGCCTTGGATTCAGCACAACTGGGCACCTGGGACTGGCACATCCCCAGCGGCATGCTCTATGGCTCGGCCCGCGCCGCACAGTTGCACGGCCTGGAATCCCAGCCATTTCACGAATCTTTCGACGCCTTTTTTGAAGGCATGCCCGATGAGGAGCGGGAAAACATGCGCCATGCCTATCGCACGCTTCGCGAAGGCCCGGCGGGCAATTACCAACTGACCTACCGCGTACAGTTGGAGGACGGCAGCTCGCGCTACCTGGAAAGCCGCGCCCGCCTCTACCGCGACGACCAAGGCCAGCCGTTACGCATGGCCGGGACCTTGCTCGACATCACTGACCAGGTGGAGCGCGAACAGCGCCTTAGCGCCTCCGAAGAAAAATTCGCCAGCCTGTTCCTCGCCAGCCCCGACCCGATTTGTGTCACGGGCCTGGAAAGCGGCCAGTTCATCGAGATCAACCCCAGCTTTACCCAGACCTTCGGCTGGACCGCAGCCGAGGTGATCAACAACAGCGCCGAGCAAATCGGCCTGTGGGACGAATCCACCAGCCGCCTGCAACGCATTGAACAAGTGATCCGCGAACAAGCCCTGAGCAACGTGGCGATCATCGCCCATCACAAAAACGGCCAGCGCCTGACCTGCGTGATGTCCAGTCGCCTGATCAAAGTCGGAAACCAGCCTTGCGTCGTTACCACCCTGCGGGACATCACCCAGCAGCAACGCTCGGAAGCCGCGCTCAAGGCGAGCGAGGAGAAGTTCGCCAAGGCGTTTCATTCCAGCCCCGATGCGGTGTCCATCACCGAACGCGACACCGGCCGTTATCTGGAGGTGAATGACGGATTCTGTCGCTTGACCGGCTACCGGGCTGACGAAGCCATAGGCCTAACGCTTTACCAGATCGGCATCTGGGCCGACGAGAACCAGCGGGCCGCGCTGCTGGCTGAACTTCAGATCAAGGGGCGCATCCATCGTCTGGAAATGCTCTGGCACAACAAACGCGGGGAAATCCTGGCAGTGGAGGTGTCGGTGGAGCCAATCACCCTCAATGAAACCCCGTGCCTGCTGCTGACCGCCAGGGACGTCAGCCTGTTGAAAAACGCGCAGGCGCAGATCCGCCACCTGGCCTATCACGACCCACTGACCAACCTACCCAATCGCGCATTATTGATGGACCGTCTGAGCCAGCAAATCGCCCTGCTCAAGCGCCACAACCTGCGAGGCGCGCTGCTGTTTCTCGATCTGGATCACTTCAAGCACATCAACGACTCCCTCGGCCACCCGGTGGGCGATACGGTGCTGAA
Organism: Pseudomonas sp. HY7a-MNA-CIBAN-0227; assembly: GCF_040310325.1. NCBI lineage: Bacteria > Pseudomonadati > Pseudomonadota > Gammaproteobacteria > Pseudomonadales > Pseudomonadaceae > Pseudomonas > Pseudomonas sp. HY7a-MNA-CIBAN-0227. Next base: position 21,731 of record NZ_JBEOPT010000021.1, read on the forward strand.
AATCGTCACCGCCCGCCTGGAAGCCAGCGTACGCATGGAAGACACGGTGGCGCGCCTGGGAGGCGATGAGTTTGTGGTGCTGCTTAGCGGCCTGGAGGGTTCACGGGGGCAAGTCAGCAGACAGGTGCAGGAGTTGGCCGATACCCTGCGTGAGCTACTGTCGGAACCGATGTTTCTCGATGGGCATCGCTTGCAGGTCACCCCCAGCATTGGGGTAGTGCTGATTCCCGATCATGGCTCGACACCGGCAGATCTGCTCAAGCGTGCCGATATCGCGCTGTACAGGGCCAAGGACTCCGGGCGCAACACCATCCAGATGTTTCATAACAGCATGCAACGCACCGCCAGTGAGCGGCTGCGCATGGAAACCGACCTGCGGATGGCGCTGTCTCGTGGTGAGTTCAGCGTGCATTACCAGCCGCAAGTAGACGCCCGGGGCAACCGCATCGTGGGTGCCGAGGCCCTGGTGCGCTGGCAGCATCCGCAACTGGGGGCGCAATCTCCTGCTGAATTTATCAAGGTACTGGAGGACAGCGGGTTGATTCTCGAGGTGGGCACCTGGATTCTCGACGAGGCCTGTGGTGCCTTCGCCCAACTGATTGCCGAAGGCCTGGTGGACCCGCTGAATTTCAGCCTGTGCGTGAACATCAGCCCCCGTCAGTTTCGCCAGAATGACTTTGTCGAACGGGTCGAACGCAGCCTGAAGCAGAACAAGCTGCCCTTTACTCTGCTGAAACTGGAAATTACCGAAGGCATCGTGATCCAGAACCTGGATGACACCATCAGTAAGATGCGCCGCCTGAAGAAACTCGGCGTCAGTTTTGCCATGGATGATTTTGGTACCGGCTACTCATCGCTCACCTACCTCAAGCGTCTACCCGTGGACGCGCTGAAGATCGACCAGTCCTTCGTACGCGATGCCACCCACGACCCCAACGACGCGGAAATCATTCGCGCCATCGTGGCCATGGCCCGCAGCTTAAACCTGGAGGTGATTGCCGAGGGCGTGGAGACACTTGAGCAACTGGCATTTTTGCAGGGCTTGGGCTGTCATTTGTATCAGGGGTATTTGCACAGTCGGCCACTGCCGATGGAGGGGTTCAAGCAATTGCTGATGTAGTCAAACGTGAAAAGGGCTCACCTTGCGCAAGGTGAGCCCGACGCCAATCAAACCAACTTGATGCCTTGGTATTCGGCGACCAACCGCCAGTGCAACGGCGGTGCCGCGCCCTTGATCCCATAGCGATCTTCATGACCGCCAATCACCGCCACCGAGTGCCCGTCATATTTCTTCAAAAAACTTCAGGCTGCTTCTGGATGAGCCATCCCCAGTAAACGACTAACCTGCCCCAGATCGGTTTCCCGGCGCATTGCCGTAAATAGCTCCACCGCCTCGGGATAGTTACGGGTCAGCATCGCCAGCCACTGCTTTAAACGGCCCGGAGCCTGGCGCTCAGTGAGTTGCGCGACGGATTGCGTCCAGAACTCGTGGAGCATGGGTTGCATTTGCGCCCAGGTCATTTCCACCACATCCTCGCCCGCACGAGCAGCAGCAATCTGCCGAGCCAGGTCGGGACGGGCCACCAGGCCGCGACCGAGCATGATGTCCTCGACACCGCTGATTTCCCGGCAACGACGCCAGTCTTCGACGCTCCAGATATCGCCGTTGGCGAACACCGGCACCTTGACCACGTCCTGCACCCGGGGAATCCACTCCCAATGAGCAGGCGGTTTGTAGCCATCCGCTTTGGTGCGGGCATGAACGACGATGTGCGCGGCGCCGCCTTCCGCCAGGGCGGTGGCGCAGACCAGCGCGCCATCCGGGCTGTCGAAGCCCAGGCGCATCTTCGCGGTGACCGGAATATGTGCCGGTACTGCACGGCGCACATGCTCGACGATCTGGTTGAGCAGTTCCGGCTCCTTGAGCAACACTGCGCCGCCACGGGATTTGTTGACGGTCTTGGCCGGGCAACCGAAATTCAGATCGATAACTTCAGAGCCCAGCTCGCAAGCCAGGGCGGCATTTTCCGCCAGGCACACCGGATCAGACCCGAGCAATTGCACGCGCAGCGGCACGCCCGCAGCGGTTTTGGCGCCGTGCAGCAATTCTGGAGCAAGCTTGTGGAAATAGGCTGGCGTCAGCAGGCGGTCGTTGACCCGAATGAACTCGGTCACACACCAATCGATACCGCCGACCTGGGTCAGCACGTCACGCAGGATGTTGTCGACCAACCCCTCCATGGGCGCCAAAGCAATTTGCATGGGAAACACTCAACAAAAAACGTGGAGCAGTTTACTGGGTTTCCCACAGCAACCGTTAACCCCTGCGTCAGATACGCAATGCCTGGCCGTAACCTTCGATAAATTCCGTCGGCATGCGCTTGGGCTTGCCGCTGGACAGCTCGATGCAGACAAAGGTGGTTTGCGCCCGCAACAAGGTGGTGCCATCACTGGGGCGAACCAGCTGGAAGCGCCGGGTCATTTTCAGGCGCTGGTCCCAGTCGACGATCCAGGTCGCCAGTTGCAGCTCGTCGCCTTCATAGCCAGCGGCCAAGTAGTCGATCTCATGACGGACCACCGCCATGGCACGATCCAGCCGCCGATACTCGGTCAGGTCCAGCCCCAGACGCTGGGAATGGCGCCAGGCGCAGCGCTCCAGCCAGGACACGTACACCGCGTTATTGGCGTGGCCCAACCCGTCGATGTCCTCGGCAGCGATCTGCAGATCGATGATAAACGGCGTTGCCAAATCCCAGCCCATACCTTGCTCCCGGTCGATTAATGTCGGCGGCGAGCAGTGTAACCCATGGTTCAGGCCGTTTGCCGCTCTGGCAGGCGGCGACCGGCCAGCAGCGCCAGTACACCCTCCACCACCCGCGGGTCGGCTAGCACTTTCTGGTGCCCGCCTTGCTCCAGGCGCAGCAGGCGGCTGTCGAACCAGGCGTCGTGAATCAACTGTGATTCCGTCACTGGCACGAACGTGTCGTCTTCGGCGTGGACAACCAGTCCCGGCATCTCCAATTGATAGTGGGCGACATCCAGACGCGCCGCCTGGATTCCCACATCCCGCTCAACCTCACGGATAAATGCCGAACGCGCCTTGGGCGGCAAGCCGACCATGCACGCATAACCGCGCAGCACACCCAGAATCCGCGCCGGGGCCGCAATGCTCACCAGCGCTTCGGTACGCAGGCCCAACTGGACGGCCAGCATCGCACTGGCTCCGCCCATGGAATGACCGATCACCGCGCGCAACGCCGGCAACTCGGCGGCTGCCTCCAGCATGGCGCGGGCGAACAACACCACATTGGCCTCGCGCCCCGGCGAGCGGCCATGGGCCGGACCGTCCAGCGCTACCACCGAATACCCGGCATCCACTAGAGCGCTGATCAGACTGGCAAACTGAGTCGGCCGCCCTTCCCAGCCGTGCATCATCAATACGGTCGGTCCCTGCCCCCAGCGCAATGCCGACAGGCCGAAACGCAAGGTGATGCGCTCCGACTGCGCAAGCAACGGCAACTCCCAGTCCCTTGGCGGCAACCCCCTAGGCGTCATGAAAACCAGGCGCATCCTGCTGGCCACGGTTTGCGGCGCCAGCCAGCCCAAGGTGCCGTTGATGCCACGAATCCACTTTAACGTGCCCATCGCTCACTCCTCAGGCCAGCGGCCACCTTCAGCGCACTGCCGACTTGGCGGCGCGCAATATCCGATCCGATAACTCACCCGGCCCCAAGGCACGGGCCAACGCCAGGCCACCGATCATCAATGCCATGTCGGCCAGGGCCTTGTCGGTGTCTTCAGGGGTGGCCGCCAATTGCGCGGCCATCAACTCGACGTGTTCATTCAAGACTTCGCGAAATTCGTCTGGCAGGCGGCTCATTTCCCCCACCGTTGCCGGTATCGGGCAGGCCAGGGCTGTAGAGTCACGGTGCTTGCGTGACAGGTAAAACGCCGCCACCAAAGCCCGACGCTCTTCGCCCGTCAGTTCGGTATCCATCTCATCAATAGACGCTCGACGCCGCGCCAGCAATTGCTGGAAAGCCTCTAGCATCAAGGCATCCTTGCTTTCGAAGTGCGCGTAGAAGCCGCCCACCGTGAGCCCCGCCGCGCCCATGACTTCGCCGACACTCGGCTCGGCCGGGCCACGCTGGATCAGCGCGGCACTGGCGGCCTGCAGGATGCGTTCACGGGTTTGCGCTTTTTTATCGTTCATCGTCGCCTCAGAATATTACGATTGAAATATTATACGCATAATACTTCTGCGCAAGCTTTCCGTATGACCGCTGGTCAGAAGAACATTTTGGAAGAGGGAGAATTGGCTAAACGCCAGACAAACAAAAGGGCCATTCAATAATTGAATGACCCTTAAAAATCCCGCAGAGCGGGTAATCGTGGCGTCCCCTAGGGGACTCGAACCCCTGTTACCGCCGTGAAAGGGCGGTGTCCTAGGCCACTAGACGAAGGGGACACAAACCTTCTATACAACATGATCAGGCTAAGCCTGATCGATTCAAGGCCGGTGTGGCCAGACCTTGAACTGTAAAATTGGTGGAGCTAAACGGGATCGAACCGTTGACCTCCTGCATGCCATGCAGGCGCTCTCCCAGCTGAGCTATAGCCCCGATTTTTCGCCTCGCGGCGCAGCAGACCTTGCGAGCTGCTTGTTGAAACTGGCGTCCCCTAGGGGACTCGAACCCCTGTTACCGCCGTGAAAGGGCGGTGTCCTAGGCCACTAGACGAAGGGGACACAAACCTTCTATACAACATGATCAAGCTAAGCCTGATCGATTCAAGGACGGTGTGGCCAGACCTTGAACCTGTAAATTGGTGGAGCTAAACGGGATCGAACCGTTGACCTCCTGCATGCCATGCAGGCGCTCTCCCAGCTGAGCTATAGCCCCTCATCGGTGAGGACGGGGCGAATCTTAATGGCGCTTTGGAAAGCTGTCAAATTTTTTCTCAACAATTTCCAAAGTTTTTTGTCGGCATAACAATCACTTACCGACCAAACCCCGGAAAACCGGGGTTTGGTCGACACAACAGCCCGGTTAAGCGATAGCGCCCAACAGCTTTTCCCATTCCTTGTTTTCTTTCTTCGACACACCACCAAGCAAATCAAGGGCTTGGCGCAGACGGAAACGGGTCAGGTCCGGGCCGAGGATTTCCATGGCATCAAGCACCGACACCGAGCTGGCTTGCCCGGTGATGGCGGCAAACATCAGCGGCATGGCATCGCGCAGCTTCAGCTCCAGAGACTCGACCACGGCCTGGATAGTCGCGGTGATCGGGTCCTTCTCCCACTGACGCAGGCTTTCCAGCTTCCACAGGATCAACTGCATCAATTGGCGAACCTGATCGCCCGACAGCTTCTTCGATTCGAACAACTTCACGTCCGGCGTCACGCCTCCGGCAAAGAAGAACCCGGCCAGTGGTGCGATCTGGCTGAAGGTTTCCACCCGGCCCTGCACGTGCGGCGCGATCTTCATCATGTACTCAGGGTTCAACGCCCACTGCTGCACGCGGCTGGCGAACTCTTCCACCGGCAGGTCACGCAGCCACTGGCCATTGAGCCAGGACAGTTTCTCAACGTCGAAGATCGGCCCACCCAGGGAGACGCGCGACAGGTCGAAGTTGTCGACCATTTCCTGCAACGAGAACTTCTCACGCTCGTCCGGCATCGACCAGCCCATGCGACCCAGATAGTTGAGCATCGCTTCGGGCATAAAGCCCATGCGCTCATAGAAGGTCACCGAGGTCGGGTTCTTGCGCTTGGACAGCTTGCTCTTGTCCGGGTTACGCAACAGCGGCATGTAGCACAGCTGCGGCTGTTCCCAGCCGAAGTATTCGTAAAGCAGGATCAGTTTCGGCGCCGAAGGCAGCCATTCTTCGCCCCGCAGTACGTGAGTGATGCCCATCAAGTGGTCATCGACAACGTTGGCCAGGAAGTAAGTTGGCAGGCCGTCGGTCTTCATCAGCACTTGCATGTCCATGCGATCCCACGGGATCTCGACATCGCCACGCAGCATGTCCGGGACCACGCAAATGCCTTCGCTCGGCACCTTCATGCGGATCACGTGAGGCTCGCCAGCGGCCAGGCGCTGGGCCACTTCTTCCTTGGAGAGCAGCAGCGCCCGGCCGTCGTAGCGCGGAGTCTCGCCACGGGCCTGTTGCTCGGCGCGCATCTGGTCCAGCTCCTCGCTGGTGCAGAAGCACGGGAAGGCATGGCCCAGGTCGACCAGTTGCTGGGTGTACTTTTTGTAAATTTCGCTGCGCTCACTCTGACGGTATGGGCCGTGAGGGCCGCCCACATCCGGGCCTTCGGCCCAAGTGATACCGAGCCAGCGCAGGGCGTCGAAAATCTGCTGTTCCGACTCGCGGGTAGAGCGCATCTGATCGGTGTCTTCGATCCGCAGGATGAATTCACCGCCATGCTGCTTGGCAAAGCAGTAGTTGAACAAAGCGATGTAGGCAGTGCCGACGTGGGGATCCCCAGTGGGCGATGGCGCGATGCGCGTGCGGACGGTGGTCATGGCGGGTCTCGAATGGGCGATAAAACTGAAATTGAAACAAGGGGCGAATGGTAACAGCCCGAAGCACTCGGGCTCCAGCGTATGGCGGCCAACAAAGGGCATATAAGCCAAGCTTCGGTCTACAGGAATGCTTTGACCGGACATGGCTATTTGCCAAATCGTTAGCTGGCTATATTTCATTACCTTTTGTTACTGACTCTGCCCTCATGCCTGCCCAACTCAAACGTCGCCTGTTTATCTTTCTGTTTATTGTCGCCCTGATCGCCCTAGGATTTTTCGCCCAGTGGTTCTTCAAGGGCCGCTTTTATGAAAGCACCGACAACGCCTACGTCCAGGGCGAAATTACCCGTGTCTCCAGCCAGCTCGGCGCGCGCATCGCCGAGGTCATGGTGGGCGATAACGAGCATGTGAAAAAAGGCCAGTTGCTGATCAAGCTCGAAGGTGACGATTTCCACCTGGCCGTGGACCGCGCCAACGCCGCCCTCGCCACCCGCGAAGCCGAGCGTTTGCAGGCCATGAGCAAATTGACCCAGCAAGCCAGCCTGATCGCAGCCGCAGACGCCCAGGTCTCCTCCAGCCAGGCCAGCCTCGGCCGTGCGCAGATCGACTTGTCCCGCGCGCAAACCTTGCGTAAACCCGGCTATGTTTCGGAAGAGCGGGTCACCACCCTCTCCGCCGACAACCATATCGCCCGCTCCCAAGTGGCCAAGGCCCAGGCAGATTTGCAAGGCCAGCGCCAACAGGTCAACGCCTTGAACGCCGAGATCAAGCGCCTCGACGCGCAGATCGCCAATGCCCACGCCGACCTGGCCCAGGCCGAACTGAACCTGACCCGCAGTGAAATCCACGCACCCATCAGCGGCCTGATCGGCCAGCGCGCCGCCCGCAATGGCCAGTACGTGCAGGCCGGTGCTTATCTGCTGTCGATCGTTCCGGACCAGGACATCTGGATCCAAGCCAACTTCAAGGAAACCCAGATCGGCCACATGCAGCCTGGGCAAAAGGCCGAGCTGACCTTCGACGCTTACGGTGACACGCCCATCGAAGCTCGCGTCGACAGCCTGTTCGCCGCCTCCGGCGCACAGTTCAGCCTGTTGCCGCCGGACAATGCCACCGGCAACTTCACCAAAGTCGTACAACGGATTCCGGTAAAACTGACCTTCGCCGCCGACAATCCGCTGCACGGCAAAATCCGCCCTGGCATGTCGGTCACCGTCAAAGTGAACATCAAAGACCCAGCCGATGACCGGTGATCAACTGCTGCGCCCGGTCGGCGAACCGACCCGGCGCGACTGGATCGCGGTGATGAGCGTGATGCTCGGCGCCTTTATGGCGGTGCTGGACATCCAGATCACCAACTCGTCCCTCAAGGATATCCAGGGCGCACTGTCGGCCACCCTGGAAGAAGGCTCGTGGATTTCCACCTCGTACCTGGTGGCGGAAATCATCATGATCCCCCTCACCGCCTGGCTGGTGCAGCTGTTGTCGGCACGCCGGTTGGCCGTGTGGGTTTCCGTCGGTTTTCTGATCGCCTCGTTGATGTGCTCCATGGCCTGGAGCCTGGAAAGCATGATCGTCTTCCGCGCCCTGCAAGGCTTTACCGGCGGCGCGCTGATCCCCCTGGCATTCACCCTGACCCTGATCAAGCTGCCCGAACACCACCGTGCCAAAGGCATGGCCATGTTCGCCATGACCGCCACCTTCGCCCCCTCCATCGGACCGACCATTGGCGGCTGGCTCACCGAAAACTGGGGTTGGGAGTACATTTTCTATATCAACGTGCCGCCGGGGCTGCTGCTGATTGCCGGGGTGCTCTACGGCCTGGAGAAAAAAGCGTCCAATTGGAGCTTGCTGAAAAACACCGACTACACCGGCATCCTCACTCTCGCCGTGGGCCTGGGCTGTTTGCAGGTGTTTCTTGAAGAAGGCCACCGCAAGGACTGGCTGGAATCGAGCCTGATTGTCAGCCTGGGCAGCATCGCACTGCTGAGCCTGATCACCTTTGTCATCGTGCAGGTGTCCAAGCCCAATCCGCTGATCAATCTGGGTATCCTGGGCAACCGCAATTTCGGCCTGTCGAGCATCTCCAGCCTGGGCATGGGCGTGGGGTTGTATGGCTCTATCTATCTGCTGCCGCTGTACCTGGCGCAGATCCAAAACTACAACGCCCTGCAAATCGGCGAAGTGATCATGTGGATGGGCATTCCTCAGCTGTTCCTGATTCCGCTGGTGCCCAAGCTGATGAAGTACGTGTCACCGAAATGGCTGTGCACGATAGGATTCGGGCTGTTCGGCCTGGCGAGTTTTTCCTCGGGGGTGCTCAATCCGGACTTTGCCGGCAGCCAGTTCAACCAGATACAGATCATCCGCGCACTTGGGCAGCCGTTGATCATGGTGACCATTTCGTTGATTGCCACGGCGTACATCCTGCCCCAGGACGCCGGATCAGCGTCGAGCCTGTTCAACATTCTGCGTAACCTGGGCGGCGCGATTGGCATTGCGCTGCTGGCGACCTTGCTGGATGCGCGCACCAAGACCTACTTTGATTATTTGCGCGAGGCCATTGTGCCGACCAACCCGCAGGTGGCCGAACGCATGGCGACATTGACGCAGATGTACGGCAATGAGACGGCGGCGCTGGGCAAGCTCAGTGAAATTGCCCATCAGCAGGCGCAGATCATGGCCTACAACGATGGGTTTCATTTTGTCGGATTGGCGCTGGGGATCAGCATGCTGGCGATTTTGTTGACCAAGGCGTTGCCGGCGGGTTTGAAGGCTGGGGAAGCCCACTAGACCGAGTCGCCGCCATCGCGGGCAAGCCCGCGATGGGGCCCTGGCAGTCACTGCAAATCAGACAGTCAACAAGCGCTCGCGCAACTTGCCAATCTCATCACGCATCTGCGCCGCCGCTTCGAATTCCAAGTCGCGGGCCAACTGGTACATTTTCTCTTCCAACTGGCGAATACGCTTGGTGATTTCACTCGGCGAACGCAGTTGGGCTTCGTACTTGGCGTTTTCCTCGGCGGCCTTGGCCATGCCCTTGCGCTTCTTGCTGCGCGAACCCGGCACCGTGGCGCCTTCCATGATGTCAGCGACATCCTTGAATACACCTTTAGGGGTGATGCCATTGGCCAGGTTGAAGGCGATTTGCTTCTCACGACGACGATCGGTCTCGCCTATGGCCCGCTCCATGGAGCCAGTGATCCGATCTGCGTAGAGAATTGCGCGACCGTTAAGGTTACGGGCCGCCCGCCCGATGGTCTGGATCAGCGAACGCTCGGACCGCAGGAAGCCTTCCTTGTCGGCATCGAGAATCGCCACCAGGGACACTTCCGGCATGTCCAGGCCTTCGCGCAACAGGTTGATCCCCACCAGCACATCGAACGTACCGAGGCGCAGGTCGCGGATGATCTCTACCCGCTCCACGGTGTCGATGTCCGAGTGCAGATAGCGCACCCGCACGCCGTGGTCGGCCAGGTAATCGGTCAGGTCTTCGGACATGCGCTTGGTCAGCGTGGTGACCAGCACCCGCTCTTCCAGGGCCACGCGTTTGCCAATTTCCGAGAGCAGGTCGTCGACCTGGGTCAGCGCCGGGCGGATTTCGATTTGCGGGTCCACCAGGCCGGTCGGCCGTACCAGTTGTTCGATCACCCGACCGGCATGCTCGGCTTCGTAGTTGCCTGGCGTGGCCGAGACAAAGATGGTCTGCGGGCTGATGCTTTCCCACTCGTCAAAGCGCATGGGCCGGTTGTCCAGCGCCGATGGCAGGCGGAAGCCGTATTCCACCAGGGTTTCCTTACGGGAACGGTCGCCTTTGTACATCGCGCCGACTTGCGGAACGCTGACGTGGGATTCGTCGATCACCAGCAAGGCGTCTGCCGGCAAGTAATCGTAGAGAGTCGGCGGTGGCGACCCGGATTCACGGCCCGACAGGTAGCGCGAGTAGTTTTCAATGCCGTTGCAGTAGCCCAGTTCGAGGATCATCTCCAGGTCGAAACGGGTGCGCTGCTCCAGGCGCTGGGCTTCCACCAGCTTGTTGTTGGAACGCAGGTATTCCAGGCGCTCGGCCAACTCGACCTTGATGCCCTCGACAGCCCCCAAAAGGGTTTCTCGCGGCGTAACGTAGTGGCTTTTAGGATAGAAGGTGAAACGCGGCAGTTTGCGGATCACTTCGCCGGTCAACGGGTCGAAGGCCGACAGGCTTTCAACCTCGTCATCAAACAGTTCGATGCGGATCGCTTCCAGGTCGGATTCCGCCGGGTAGATATCGATCACATCGCCACGCACGCGGAAGGTGGCGCGGGCAAAATCCATGTCGTTGCGGGTGTATTGCAGGTCCGTCAGGCGGCGAAGCAAGGCGCGCTGGTCGAGCTTGTCGCCGCGATCAACGTGCAACACCATCTTCAGATAGGTTTCCGGACTGCCCAGCCCGTAGATGCAGGACACGGTGGTGACGATGATCGCGTCCTTGCGCTCCAGCAAGGCCTTGGTCGCCGACAACCGCATCTGCTCGATGTGATCATTGATCGAGGCGTCCTTCTCGATAAAGGTATCGGAGGACGGCACATAGGCTTCCGGCTGGTAGTAGTCGTAGTAGGAAACGAAGTACTCCACCGCGTTGTTCGGGAAGAACGCCTTGAACTCACCGTACAACTGCGCGGCCAGGGTCTTGTTCGGCGCCAGCACCAGGGTCGGGCGATTGATCTGCGCGATCACGTTGGCGATGCTGAAGGTCTTGCCCGAGCCAGTCACCCCAAGCAGCGTCTGGTGGGCCAGGCCGGCTTCGATGCCTTCAACCATCAGACGGATGGCTTGCGGTTGATCGCCGGCGGGCTCAAAGCGGGTGACTAGCTGGAAATCCGACATACGCTACCTCTGAAGTCACCCCGGCACGGTGGAACTGGCAAGGACGAAAAAAACAACATGCAACGAAGGCTGCAAAAGCGCTCGCTGCAGGAAAAAACCATGATAACTGTAGAAGTGGAGGCGAATGTGAAGGGTTTCAAGGCAATCGTCCTGCATGCGGTTTGCCATCACTGTTGCAATAAGACTAACGGTCAGTAAATAAACCGAAAAACTTGCCCGAAAAACCGTTTCGGCTGTCGCCGCGAGCAGTGATGGCCTCTATACTAGCTCCCCGTTTGTGCACCGCTCTAGTGCATTCGGCTGGAGCGCGACACGTCCCTCCTTTTCCCATTCAGAGCCCCCGCAAAAATGAGCCTGTTCTCCGCTGTCGAAATGGCACCACGCGATCCTATCCTGGGCCTCAACGAAGCATTTAACGCCGATACACGAACCACCAAGGTCAACCTTGGCGTGGGCGTTTACTGCAACGAGGAGGGGAAGATTCCACTCTTGCGTGCCGTTGCCGAAGCGGAAGCCGTTCGCGTGGCGCAACACGCGGCCCGCGGCTACTTGCCGATCGATGGCATCGCCGCCTACGACCAGGCCGTGCAAAAGCTGCTGCTGGGTAACGATTCGCCGCTGATCAGCGCCGGCCGTGTCATCACCGCCCAGGCTGTCGGCGGTACCGGTGCCCTGAAAATCGGCGCGGACTTCCTCAAGCAATTGCTGCCCAACGCTGTCGTCGCCATCAGCGACCCAAGCTGGGAAAACCACCGCGCGCTGTTCGAAGGTGCTGGCTTCGCGGTGCAGAACTATCGCTACTACGATGCTGCCACCCACGACGTGAACCGTGCAGGTCTCCTGGAAGATCTCAATGCACTGCCGGCGCAGTCCATCGTTGTGTTGCACGCCTGCTGCCATAACCCGACCGGCGTCGACTTGAGCCCGGCCGACTGGCAGAACGTGCTGGATGTGGTCAAGGCGAAGAACCTGGTGCCATTCCTCGACATGGCCTACCAGGGTTTTGGCGATGGCATCGAAGAAGACGCCGCCGCCGTGCGCCTGTTCGCCGAGTCGGGCCTGACCTTCTTTGTCTCCAGCTCGTTCTCCAAGTCGTTCTCGTTGTACGGCGAGCGCGTCGGCGCCCTGTCCATCGTTACCGAGTCAAAAGAAGAAAGCGCGCGCATCCTGTCCCAGATCAAACGCGTGATCCGCACCAACTACTCCAACCCGCCGACCCACGGCGCAGCGATTGTCGCAGCCGTGCTGAACAGCCCTGAACTGCGCGCCCAATGGGAAGCGGAGTTGGCCGAGATGCGCCTACGCATTCGCGGCATGCGGGTGCAGATGGTCGAGCAGTTGGCCAAGGCTGCACCGGGCCACGACTTCAGCTTCGTCGGTCGCCAACGTGGGATGTTCTCCTACTCCGGCCTGACCGTTGAACAAGTCACTCGCCTGCGCAACGAATTCGGTATCTATGCCCTGGACACCGGGCGCATCTGCGTGGCTGCGTTGAACCAGGCAAACATTGGTGCTGTGACCAAGGCTATCGTTCAGGTGCTGTAACCTGCCGGCGATGTAAAAAAGGGGAAGCCACTGGCTTCCCCTTTTAGTTTGTAAACACCGCCCCTGTGGCGAGTAAGCAGCCTTAAAAATTCGCTGTTTTCAACGCGTCGCCCCTAGACTGGTAGCAACTCACTCCCTTTCCCTTGAGTACCCTATGAAAAACGATGACATGGACCTGCACGCCGACCGTGACGAACTGGACCACTTCACCCCTCGCCCCCAGCACGCCAAGGGCCAAAAAAGCCTGGTCCTGCAAGTGGCCCTCGGCGTGTTCCTCGGCGGCCTGGCCTTGTGGCTGGTGCAACTGGCCGCTACTTCGCTGATGGCCAAACTGGCGATGGGCACCCTGCAATTTGGTGGCTGATCTGAGGACGGCGATGTGGCCAACGTAGTCTCGCTGGGGCTCGACAATGCTACGGTAACGCCACTGCACGCTCTTCCAGCAGGCGCACAAAACTGTTCAAGCTTTGCGACACCGTGCCCCGGCGCCAGACCAGCCAGGTGTTCAACAGGCGGAACTCGTCTGCCAGCGGCCACACGCTCACCGCCGTAAAGCCCGGCATGCTTTCCAGCATGCTACGCGGCATCAACGCCAGCCCCGCACCGGCGCTGACACAGGCGAGCATGCCGTGATAGGACTCCATTTCGAAGATCTTGCCGGGCACCGAGGCGTCCTGGGAGAACCAGCGTTCAAAGTGGTGCCGGTAGGAACAGTTGGAGCGAAAGGTATAGATGCTCTCGCCGTTAACGTCCTGGCCCCGGGTGATCGGCGCGTGGTTCAACGGGGCGATTACCACCATCTCCTCCTCGAACACCGCCACGCCTTCCAGGGTCGGGTGCAGCACCGGGCCGTCGACAAAGGCGGCGGCGAGCCGGCCTGACAGCACGCCCTCGATCATCGTCCCCGAAGGCCCGGTGGTCAGGTCCAGCTCCACCTTGGCGTGCTTCTGGTTATACGCCGCCAACACCGCCGGAATGCGCACAGCGGCGGTGCTTTCCAGTGAGCCCAGCGCAAACGGCCCCTGGGGCTCCTCCCCGGCGACGGTCATGCGGGCTTCCTGCACCAAGTCGAGAATGCGCCGGGCATAGCCGAGGAAACTCCACCCGGCAGGTGACAGACGCAGGCGGCTCTTCTCACGGATAAACAGATCCACTCCCAGGTCCTGCTCCAGTTGCTTGATGCGGGTGGTCAGGTTCGACGGCACCCGATGAATCAACTGCGCGGCAGCACTGATGCTGCCTTGCTCGGCAACGGCTTTGAAAATTTCCAGCTGGACAAGATCCAAGTCATTCTCCAAACGTGAACGTATTGCTTAATATTATTCAGTTCCCGAAAAATATACAGCCCCGTACGCTGGCCTCCTTCTCATTCACTGCGCAGGACGGTGCCATGAACGCTATTTCTCACCAGACCCATGCCTTGTCGATCAACCCCGCCAACGGCGAAACAGTCGGCCAGTACCCGTTTGAATCCGAGTCGCAGCTGGACGCCGCCCTCACCCGCGCCAGCAGCGCCTTCCGCAGCTGGCGCCGCACACCTGTCGGGCAGCGCGCCGAATTGCTGCTGGCTCTGGCCACCATCCTGCGCGACCAAGCCGAAGCCATGGCGCAGATGATCACCCTGGAAATGGGCAAACCCATCGCCCAGGCCCGTGGCGAAATCGAAAAGTGCGCGCAACTGGCCGAATGGTACGCCGCCCACGGCCCGGCCATGCTCGCCCCGGAGCCGACCCTGGTGGACAACGGCCAGGCCCATATCGAATACCGCCCGCTGGGGCCAATCCTCGCCGTGATGCCGTGGAACTTCCCGGTGTGGCAGGTACTGCGCGGCGCCGTGCCGACCCTGCTCAGCGGCAACACCTATGTGCTCAAGCACGCGCCCAACGTGATGGGCAGCGCGTACTTGATGAAAGAAGCGTTCCAACGTGCGGGCTTCGCCGACGGCCTGTTCGAAGTGATCAACGTCACCCCGGACGGCGTGTCCAAGGCCATTGCCGACCCGCGCATCGCCGCCGTCACCCTGACCGGCAGCGTGCGCGCCGGTATGGCCATCGGTTCCCAGGCCGGTGCAGCCTTGAAAAAATGCGTGCTTGAATTGGGCGGCTCCGATCCGTTCATCGTGCTCAACGACGCCAACCTCGACGAAGCCGTGCAAGCCGCCGTGATCGGCCGCTTCCAGAACAGCGGCCAAGTCTGCGCCGCCGCCAAGCGCCTGATCATCGAAGAAGGCGTGGTAGAAGCCTTCACTGCCAAATTCCTCGAAGCCAGCCGCAACCTGGTGGTGGGCGACCCAACCGCCATCGACACCTACATCGGCCCGATGGCGCGCTTCGACCTGCGCGATGAACTAGACGGGCAAGTCCAGGCCACCCTGGCAGAAGGCGCCACCCTCCTGCTGGGCGGTAACAAGGGCAAAGGCCCGGGCAACTTCTACGCGCCGACGGTACTGGCGAACGTCACCGACCAAATGACCTCTTTCAAACAGGAACTGTTCGGCCCCGTGGCCTCGATCATCACCGCCCGTGACGCCGAACACGCCGTGGCCCTGGCCAACGACAGCGAATTCGGCCTGACCGCCAGCGTGTTCACCACCGACCCGGAAAAAGCCCGCCACATTGCCAACGAACTGGAGACCGGCGGCATCTTTATCAATGCCTACAGCGTGTCCGACCCTCGGGTATCGTTTGGGGGTGTGAAGAAGAGTGGGTTTGGGCGGGAGTTGTCGCACTTTGGTGTAAGGGAATTCTGCAATGCGCAGACGGTGTGGTTGAATCGGCGTTAAGTCGAGCCAGGTAATGAGAGCACCTTGCTGCTCGACCTGTCCCACGACCTGACCGGCAAAGACGGCGGCATAGCACTGGCCATTCACCAACTGAGCGAGTTGGGCGTGCTGCTGATGGGCAAACTGATGGACCGCGAAACACCCTGTAGCTAAAGCCCAGCGCGGCCCTAATGAAACTAGCCCTTCAACTCACTCAACCGATGGCTCGCCGCGTCGTCATAAGCCACATACAGCGACTCGGCGACCTGGCTTTTAATCGCCTTGGCGCTTTCCAGACCTAACACAAACCCTTCGGCCTTGCCGCCAGCGCGGTTCAGGTCTTCTTTCGTGTCAGCGCCAGTGATGGCGTCGAGCAGTTTGGCGGCGTGCGGGCCTACGCCCTTGGGCAGGCTGATCTGGTCGATGCTCATTGGGTTACCTCTACCGAGGTGAACGACGGGGTGTTGCGGGTTAGCGAGGTCATTGGTATACCTTGTAGGCTTGAGGCCGATAGCGCGTGAAACCACTGCCGGGGTGGCATGGTAGACCGGTATGGGAATAAAAGGGCTGCTATCGGCCATGAGCGGACGTTCAAGCATAGACCGGGGATGTCTACCAGAGCGGGGTAGTCCAAGCAGTCATTCAATGCGCCTACAAAAGTAGGGTCGATTCAGCTGGATGCGTTTTTTTGATTTCAAACCCTTGCGAAGGGTAATAGATTACTTATTGAACATTTCGGAAAAAAGCGTAACATTGCCGGCTATGATACTCGAACAGCTCAAAGCCCTGGGCAATGACACTCGCATGCAAATGATGGAGTGGCTCAAAGACCCACTCAGTAATTTCCCACCTCAGGATCATGGCGATCCTGCGATAGGAGTGTGCGTAACCCATTTGCAGCACAAGGCCGGGCTTTCACCTTCTACCGCGTCTGCACATTTAGCTATCTTGCAACGTGCAGGCTTCGTGCTAACCACCCGCATCGGAAAGTGGACTTACTACCGGCGCAATGAGCAGGCGATTGATGACTTTGCGGCTAGGTTGATCATCGAATTGTAATTTTTAAATTTTCATTTCGTTATTTCGCGTAATTAGAAAACATAAGGAAACCCCTATGAGCAGCAAAACTATCTTCGTCCAACCCGGTGGCGGCTATGAAAAGGTTGTGGTTGGCAACAGCGAAGTCCGAGCCGCAGCGCGTGGCGAAATCACCGTACGCCTTCACGCCAACTCGCTCAACTACCACGACTTCGCGGTGGTCAGCGGTATGTGGGGCCCTAGCGAAAAACGCATCCCCATGGCCGATGGTGCAGGTGAAGTCATTGCTGTCGGCCCAGATGTCACTGAATTCAAGGTGGGTGACTCGGTCGTCAGCACCTTCTTCCCGGAGTGGATCAACGGTGCGCCACTGGTTGAAGGCTTTGTTAGCGTGCCAGGTGATGGCATTGACGGCTACGCTCGTGAGCAAGTGACGGCCAAAGCCACATCGTTCACCCTCGCGCCTACTGGCTACAGCCATGCTGAAGCGTCGACGCTTACCACCGCAGGCCTTACTGCATGGCGCGCCCTGATGGCCGATGACTCACTCAAGCCGGGCGACACCGTGCTCGTCCAAGGCACTGGTGGCGTTTCAATTTTCGCCCTGCAGTTCGCTAAAATGGCCGGTGCTACCGTCATTGCTACCTCTTCAAGCGACGAAAAACTGGAACGTCTGAAAGCGCTAGGCGCTGATCATGTGATCAATTACCGCAAAGACCTTAACTGGGGCGAAACTGCACGCGCTCTAACGGGTGGCCGTGGTGTTGACCACATTATCGAAGTCGGCGGCCCTGCGACGCTTGAGCAATCGATGATTGCAATTCGGGTTGCTGGTCACATCTCCGTCATCGGGATATTGAGTGGCGTAAGCGGTGCAATGAATTTTGTACCGGCACTGATCAAGCAAGTGCGTCTGCAGGGTGTATTGGTGGGTAGCCGCAGCCAGCAGCAAGACATGATCCGAGCCATCAATGCTAATGACATGCGCCCGATTATTGATCGTCATTTCCCTTTGAGCGAGATTGTCGAAGCGTTCAAGTATCAGGAAACCAACCAGCATTTCGGCAAAATTTGCCTGGATATCTAAGCACGCATGAATGGGCATGATCCGAATGCCTATCTCAAGGATGTGCTGACACGGCTGCCAACGCAGCGGACGAGAGAGATTGGCCCATTGCTGCCTGTCGCAACCGGCAGCAATGGGTCGAAAGCCGTCATTCAGATGTATCTACGAAGTTGAGGGCGATTCATATTGGCCCTCGCTTTGTCTTAGGCTCAACCCAGCAGCTCGGTGATCCATAGGGCCTGCCGGGCGATGTCTTGCACTTTCTCCTCGGGCACGGCCTGCCGCGCATGGGCGAAGTGGGTCAGGGTCTGCTGCTTGTGGCGCAGGATGCGCTGCCACTTGACCAGGAACGCCGGGCTTCGGGCCTGCATCTGTAGCGGGCCGAAGTACAGCTGCTCGGCGGTGTACGCCACCGGCCCGGTGCGCTCGGCGACAATGATTTCGTAGTAGAAGCGGTTTTCCTGCAGCAGTTCCTCGAAGAGGATGCGGTAGTCATTCTCCATCAGCCATTGGCGCAGTGGCTGCTCGCCGCCGTTGGGCTGCAGGATCAGCCGTTCCTGACCGCTCAGGCGCGCCTTGCCGCTGTCGAGGATGTCGCGGATCGTTTCGCCACCCATGCCGCAGATGCTGATCGCCGTGATCCCGTCTTCCGGCTCGATCGCCGCCAGGCCATTGGCCAGGCGCACGGTGACCCGCAGGTCTTGGCCGCTCTCTCGCACGGTGCGTTCGGCCGAGCGGAACGGCGTTAATGCCACCTCGCCGGCCACTGCCGCCACGATGGCGCCACGGCGCATCAACGCCACCGGCAGGTAGCCGTGATCCGAGCCGATATCGGCCAGGCGCGCACCTGCTGGCACATGCGCTGCCACGCGCTCCAGGCGCATGGACAATGTCTGTTCGTTCAACTGCAGTTCCTTTTCACCACGAATGTGCGACACCTTGGGCATGAGTGCGAGCGACGCATAATGCGTGGTGAGGAAGGCCGGGTAAAGCGTCGGCAGAGTTACATCGTCTGCAGCGGGAAGCGTCGCGCAAACCCGTCGATGAGACCCCGGATTTTTTCTTCTCCCAGGCCAGAAGCCCCTGCGCCGAGCGCGAGGTTTTCTCGACTCAACTGCGTAGCTTTTTCTTAGAGAAGGTGCCAGCTAGGTGCAGGTATTGGGAACGGCTACTTTCGGCTAGGAGCGGACGGTCAACCCATTTAGGTTCGAGTAGCAGGCACCGGCCTTGATCAGCCAGGCCGCTCGTATCGAAGGTAGCCGTGGGAATCGGTCCCAACGCAGACGAAACCTGCTCGCTCATACATGAGCCCGGCAGGGTTATCAGGACGCACGCTTAACCTCAGATGAGTGAAGCCCTGTTGCTTTACAGTGGCCGCATAAGCGTCGAGTAGCGTTCGGCCAATACCGTTTCGCCTATAGGCTTGGCTGACGTTGATCGTAGACAGCTCTGCGTAGTCTTGCTCGGGTGTCCATAACGAGTAACCGGCGAACTGCTCGTCAATGATCGCGACCGTCAACCGATCAAAGTTTTCTACCCAGCGAACGAGGTGTCGCTCTAACTGGAGCCGCCATGTGTCTTCGTGATCAGGCTCCCAACACCGGATGTAGTCCTGCTCTCCCCTGTATATCGAAGGAAGATCGGTAACGCATGCTTGTCTTAATCTGAGCGCCATCCTGGTGCCTTATGGGTAATGAACTTATATATGCTCCGCATGATATGGCGCAGAGGTCAGCCTCAGTCAACGGTCGGGACTTGACCGGCCGCTTTGGGTAGGTAACGGCCGCTCGCGAGCGGTAGCAGTCGTTCAACAACTCATCATCGCCCTGAGCCGATCGACGTACATGCCGGATGAATGCATAAACGGGGTTTAACGCCGACTCTTCCAAATTATCGTCCATAGCCGGGGAGACTCGACCCACCTGGCCCGAATCATGCCCGTTTCACCCGCATCAAGTCGGTACTGACTACGCGGATGACACTTTTGAACCCCGCCGCCTCAGTCACTCCCTCGATAATCGAACGCTTACTGACGAAACGCCGAGGCCCCAATGACGAGCGCATCCACCGAGCAGGTAAGCCCAAAAACCCTACGAAAAGTGATCGTAGCCGCCGGCATCGGCAATTTCGTCGAGTGGTTCGACTTCGCCGTCTATGGCTTTTTGGCCACGACCATCGCTCAGCAGTTTTTCCCCAGCGGCGATGCCAGTGCTGCGTTGCTCAAGACCTTTGCGGTATTCGCCGTGGCCTTTGCGTTTCGGCCTCTTGGAGGGATTTTCTTCGGCATGCTGGGGGACCGGATCGGCCGCAAGCGAACGCTGGCGATGACGATTTTGCTGATGGCCGGTGCGACGACCTTGATCGGCCTGCTGCCTACGTATGCCGCGATCGGGGTCATGGCGCCGATTCTTCTTTCGCTGATTCGTTGCGCCCAGGGTTTTTCCGCCGGGGGAGAATACGCCGGTGCCTGCGCCTATCTGATGGAGCATGCACCGAGTGATAAACGCGCCTGGTACGGCAGTTTTATTCCGGTGTCGACGTTTTCCGCCTTCGCTGCGGCCGCGGTGGTGGCCTACGCACTTGAGGCGTCGTTATCGGCCGAAGCAATGGGTAGCTGGGGCTGGCGCCTGCCGTTCCTGATTGCTGCGCCGCTGGGCCTGGTGGGTCTTTACCTGCGCTGGAAGCTGGATGAGACACCGGCTTTCCAGGCGGTGACTCAGGAAGATGCAGTTGCACACTCCCCGCTCAAGGAAACCTTGCGCAACCATGGTGCGGCGATCTGCTGCCTGGGCGCTTTTGTATCGCTTACGGCGCTGTCGTTTTATATGTTCACCACCTACTTCGCGACTTACCTGCAAGTCGCCGGGGGCTTGAGTCGCGCAACGGCGTTGCTGGTGTCGCTGATTGCCTTGCTATTCGCGGCGGCGATCTGCCCGCTGGCCGGGCTGTATTCGGATCGAGTCGGACGTCGAATCACGGTGATGACGGCGTGCGCGCTGTTGATTGTGGTGGTGTATCCCTCGTTCCTGATGGCCAGTTCTGGCTCGTTCACAGCGTCCATCGTCGGCGTGATGCTCCTGGCGATTGGCGCGGTGTTGTGTGGCGTGGTCACGGCGGCCTTACTCTCGGAAACCTTCCCGACCCGTACGCGATACACCGCGTCGGCGATCACCTACAACATGGCCTACACGATCTTCGGCGGCACCGCACCGCTGGTGGCGACGTGGTTGATCAGCACCACCGGCAGCAACCTGTCGCCAGCGTTTTATCTGATCGCGGTTGCATTGCTGGCACTGGCGGGTGGTTTGGCATTGCCGGAGACTTCAAGGATTTCCCTGCATGATGTGACGACACCGGAAAAGCGCGTAGGCGTGGGTATGCCGGCAAGTTAAGGAAATAGAGCGCCTAACATCACCCCAGCCGAAACCGCGCCGTATTCTCACTCAACGCGCGGCTTCCCTTACTCAACGTATCCGCCGCTTGATTCACCGCCCGCGCGCCCTCCAGCAAGCGCCCCGCTGCCTGATCAACCTGCTGAATATTCCCGCTCACCTCATCCGCCGTCGCGGCCTGTTCCTCAACCGCCACGGCGATCTGCGCCAATGTATCCGTGACGTTTTGCACCGCGCTGGCGATCTCTCCCAGCCGATTGCCCAGCCCGGTTACGGATTCCGCATCGGTCATCGCCTGGTCGCAGGCGGCGCCCATCAGGCTGACCGCCTGGCTCACCGTCGCGCGCAAGCTGTCCACAGTGCTGGCGATCTGCGCCGTGGATGCCTGGGTGCGTTGTGACAGGCTTCGAACTTCATCGGCCACTACGGCAAAACCTCGGCCCTGCTCGCCCGCTCGTGCGGCCTCAATGGCGGCGTTAAGCGCCAGCAAGTTGGTCTGCTCGGCAATACCTCGAATGGTGTCGACCACCGATTGGATCTGCTGCCCCTGCTGGCTCACTTGCCCCAGCGCATTGGCGGTGTCGGTCAGGCGCTGGTTGAGTTGTTGAATACTGGCCGTGGTGCGCTGGCTGTCACGGCTGCTGTCCTCGGCAATACGTCGGGTTTGCTGGGCGCTGCCTGCGGCCTGCTCGCAACTTTTGGCGACACCCATGGACGTCGCCGCCAACTGCGTTGCTGCCGCTGCAATCTGGCTGATTTGCAGTTGCTGGTCTTCCACTTCGGTGAGCGTGCTGCCCGATTGGGTATTGAGCGTCAGCACCGCAGACCCTAACTGCTGCGTTTCGTGATTAACGCCCAGCAGACTGGTGCGCAACTGCACCACCGCGACATTGAGCGCGGTGCTGATCGCGGCCAGTTCGTCACGGCCTTCAATCGCTACCTCGACACACAGGTTGCCGTCGCGCAGGGATTCGGCAAGGGTGGTGATACTGCTGGCGCTGCGCCGAATCGATGCCTGCAGGCACACGAACAGGTACAGGGCCGCCAACGCCAGAATGCTGAACGTCACCGCCACGGGGATGATTTGCTTGAACGAGAGGGCGCGGTAGTAGCTCAGGCGCGCATCAAGGGAGGTCAGCGACTGATTGCGCAGTGCGCCCAAGGCCCCGAGCATGCCGTCGACACTGCGCTCGAACCCGCTGGTATCGAGCTTGATCGTGCCGCCGAACACCCCGTCGTCCAGCACTTTCAGTTCGTTATCCAGCAGCTGCAAGCTGTTGTCGTACTGAGCGGTCCAGGTTTGCACCCCTGAGTACTGCTTGGCTTTAAGCGATGCAGCCGCCTTGACCAACTGATCCCGCGCATCGCCGATGCGACCGCGCAGGTCACGCATCTGCAAACGACTTTGCAAGGTGAACTGCCCCGAGGCGATGGACGACTGCCCGACGCTCGCCATGCGACCGATACGCTCAATCAGATCGGGCGCCTGCTGGGTGGCAATCTGCATCAGCAAGTAGGTTTCAAGCCAGGGATCGAGGATCAATCCGCAGTCCAGGGTGATCTGTTCGCGCAGGCTTTGCATCGCCGTCAGCGCTGAAGTAAAGCGGTCGTAGCCATCCGGCCACCAGCCCACGGTACGCAAGGATTGGGTGTCCATGCCTTTGACCGACACCTGCAACACCTCAAAGCGTGCCAGGGTGTCCGCACTGGCATTCTGTACTTTGAGCGCGTCGCCCAGCGCTTGCAGGCTCTGCAATATCACCGGGTTATTGGCATCGACCGCAGCCATCGCAGCCTTGGCCGCAGGTGTTGGCTCATGCAGGATGTCAGCCGCTTTCCAGCGCGCCGCGAGGTTGCGCTGCGTGGTCAGCTGACCGTCCAATGCATCGAGCGCCAGCAATTGGCCCACCCCGGATTGCTCATTTGAAATCACTGTCAGCTTGCCGCGATAGTCCTGCCCGATCATCCACAGACTGCCCGCCAAGGGCAGCATGAAAAGAAAAAACAGTATCTGAAACTTGCGCGCAAATCCGAAACGCCCGAGCAGGCGGATGCCTGGCGACAAAATACCCTGCATGTCCGACTACTCCCCTGAACAACCCACACACTGCAGCCGTGGATGCAGCCTTGAAATGATTAGCGGCAAAATGCCATGTCATTGTTTAAGCTGGCTCTAGCAAGAAACGGACCGCAGCGGTCAGGCCCGGGGATAGGCAGGGTGTCACTCAATAATTTGCGCAGCACGCTCGAAAATGGGGCAAAAGCACTCAGTGCGCAGAACAAAACTGTAACCATTGGGCAGAGTACTCAATGCCCGGCCACCGCTGATTTACCGGCTCCGCGCGGGCCCGATTTGAAACCATGGGAACGGGCAGTCCACGCAATAACAAATGCCACTACCACCAAAAACACCACCGCCCACGGAAACGAAACCACACCCCAGGTATCAAGCAATACCCCTCCCACCACGCCACTTCCCGCGATGGCGCTGTTCCAGGCCACCACGTTCAGCGACAGCGCGACGTCGGCACCGTCACCGGCAGCGTCGGCCAGAGCGGTTTGCAACAACGTCGCCGCACCGCCAAAACTCAACCCCCACACCGCCATGCCGACGTAGATCACTGCCGGTACTTCGGCAAAGAAACCAAATGCCAGGGCCGTCGCGGCGAAGGTCGCAAGGCTGACCAGCACCGTCCTGCGCAGCAATGGCTCGACCAACCGGGCGGTGATCCAGATTCCCACCAACGCCGCCACACCGAACACCAACAGCACCAGATCCACCCTCGCCAACAACCCCGCCGGCGCCACGAACGGCGCGATATAGGTATAGAGAATGTTGTGCGCCAGCATCCAGGCAATCACCACCGCCAGCACCGGCCGCACACCCGGTGTGGTGAGCACCTTGCGCAATGGCATCCGTTGGTGGGACGCCTGGCCGGGATAATCCGGGACCTTCACCAGCACCCAGACGATCAGTACCAAGGTCATCGCCGACATGATGCCAAAGGCCGTGCGCCAACCGACGAGACTGCCCAGCCAGGTACCCAGCGGAACCCCCAGCGACAGCGCAATTGGCGTTCCGACCATGGCTAGCGCCAGCGCCCTGCCCTGTTGATGAGGCGCCACCATGCGCCGCGCGTAACCGGCCAACAGGCTCCAGGCCAGCCCCGCCGCCACTCCGGCAAAGAAGCGCGCCACCAGCGTCAGCCCGTAGTGGGACGACAGCGCGGTGATGGAGTTAAACAGCAGAAAACCAACGATGGTCAGCAACAGCACATTGCGCCGGCGCCAGCCCCGGGTGGCAATGGTCAGTGGAATCACCGCCAGCACCGAACCCAGTGCATAGGCCGTGACCATCTGCCCGGCCATGGATGGGGAAATCGCCAGGCCTTCGCTGATCTGCGGCAGCAAGCCGGCGGGCAGGGTTTCGGTAACGATGCAGATAAAGCCGGTCATCGCCAGGGCCAACAAGGCACCGACGGGCAAGCGATCCGGCACGGCATCGGCCGGCAAGGAAATTGAGGCAGTCACAGGGAGGCTCCTTGATTGAGGGCAGCTCAAAGAGCTATATGAATACTGATCGGTACAAATGTTAGGGAGGCGGACTGTCGTTGTCAATGACTTCTGTATCGACTAGTATTTAAGTTATCACTCAGAGGATTTCGTCATGGCGCAGATGGGCCGCCCCCGCAACTTCGACCGCGACCACGCGGTGGAACAAGCCTTGCACCTGTTCTGGGAGTACGGTTACGACGCTACGTCACTGAACCAGTTGAAGGCTGGCCTGGGCGGCGGGATTTCCGCGCCGAGTTTTTACGCCGCGTTCGGTTCAAAGGAGGATTTGTTCCAGGAATGCGTGCAGCGTTACCTGACCAGTTTTGCCCAGGTTACTGAGTGTTTGTGGGATGAAAACCTCGCACCTCGTGAGGCTGTAGAGACTGCCCTACGCCAATCCGCCAGCATGCAGTGTGAAGACGGTCACCCCAAGGGTTGCATGGTGAGCCTGGGTGTCATGAGCGCCCCGGCACCGGAAAGCCGCGAAGTGACCGCCGCCCTGACCCAGTCCCGCGAACGCACCCGCGCAGGAATCGTGAGCTGTGTCGAACGCGCCATCGCCAATAGTGAGTTGCCTGCACACACTAATGCGCAAGCCCTGGCAACAGTGTTCGACAGCTTCCTGCAAGGTATTTCCATCCAGGCACGGGATGGCATCGGCCATGATCTCATCGACACGGCCATCTCCCACATTATGTTGACTTGGGACCGTGCTAGCTAATCGCCACTTGCACTCGGTGTGCCTGCATCGTCAGTATTGCGAACTACTCCCATCTACAATACTGCGCTCACCCGCCTGATGAATGAGCGGCGCACGACTTAGAAGGATCTCCATGCAAGGCTTTTATCGTCACCATGAGGTGGTGTGAGACAAAGTCGCTAACTGCGGTTCGAGTCAGATGAACGCCGAGACTCACGTCCTTCGCAGGCATTAAATGCTTGACTTCTCTTTTTTAATCAGTAACATACGGCGTATTCCGCGATAGCTCAGTTGGTAGAGCAAATGACTGTTAATCATTGGGTCCCTGGTTCGAGTCCAGGTCGTGGAGCCATACAAGGTTCCAGAGAAGGCTTCCAAAATCTCTGAAACCCCCGAAAAACCCGCCTTCTGGCGGGTTTTTTCGTTTTGGCGTTCCGTCGGACTCCGGTGGATTCCAACCGTTTTAAGGGTAGAGTTGGGGGTAAAGGTCACTTCGATAAAAGGGAGTACCCTTCTGTCGCGCACCACTGCTCCACTCTCCGATTCCGCTTGCCGTTCGGCCAAGCCCACAGACCGCGCCTACAAGCTTTTCGACGGCGACGGCCTTTACCTTCTAGTCCAACCCAATGGCCGCAAAGGCTGGCGTCTCAGATACGTCAAACCTGATGGCCGGGAAGGACTTACTGCATTCGGCAATTACCCCGTTATAGGGCTCGCCGATGCGCGCCGCAAGCGCTTGGAGGTCAAGCGAATGCTGGCGGATGGCATTGATCCCATAGAAGCCAAGACCCAAGCCCTGATCAAAGGCCGTACCTTTGAAAGCGTTGCCCTAAGCTGGCACACGGAAATGTCAGCCAAGTGGGCACCAGACTATTCCAAGACAGTGATGAGTCGCCTCAAAACCCACCTCTTCCCACTGATCGGCGCCCGCGCCATTGTCGACCTCGACACCCACGACCTTTTGCGGCCCTTGGAAGCGATCAAGAAGCGCGGAACGATAGACGTTGCTTTAAGGGTACAATACTACCTGCAGAGCATCATGCGCGAGGCAAAGCGCCTCCGGCTTATCACCGTAAACCCTGCTTACGACCTCGAAGGCTCGATCAAAGCTCCTCGGGTAGTCCACCGCCCCGCTTTACCCTTATCGCGCTTGCCTGAATTACAGGAGCGGATCGACACCTATAAAGGCCGCGCACTTACCCGGCTGACGGTCATGCTGTCACTGCATGTGTTTGTACGCTCCAGCGAACTGCGCTTCGCCCGCTGGAGCGAGTTCGACCTCAAGCGTGGCGTCTGGGAAATACCCGACACGCGCCCAGCGTTGGAAGGCGTACCCTTTTCCACAAGAGGTACGAAGATGGCAGGCGATATCCATCTTGTACCCTTATCGCCGCAAGCGGTCGCCCTGCTAGAGCAGATCCACGAAATCACAGGCAGATTTGACTTGGTCTTCGCAGGCGATACCAACTCCTGGAAACCGATGTCCGAAAACACCGTGAACAGCGCGCTTCGGAAGATGGGGTACGACACCAAAACCGAGATCTGCGGTCGCGGTTTTCGGGCGCACCCGCATGGCAGTCACTCGAATCGCGTCTTGCCCAGTCGCAATGCGTTCGCCACCACGGACACCGAACTCAGGCTCATCGCCAGCGCCGCGATCATCGGACTCAGCAGCAGGCCGGTGAACGGGTACAGCACGCCCGCGGCGATCGGCACGCCGAGCGCGTTGTAGAGGAAGGCGAACGTCAGGTTCTGCTTCATGTTCGCCACGGTGGCGTTGGACAGGTTGCGCGCACGCACGATGCCGCGCAGGTCGCCCTTGACCAGGGTGACCTGCGCGCTGGACATGGCGACGTCGGTGCCGGTGCCCATGGCGATGCCGATGTCGGCGCCGGCCAGCGCCGGGGCGTCGTTGATGCCGTCGCCGGCCATCGCGACCTTGTGGCCTTCGGCCTTCAGCCGCTGCACGAGATCGATCTTGTCCTTCGGCCGCACCTCGCCATGCACCTCGTCGATGCCCAGCTCGCGCGCCACCGCGTTGGCCGTGGTCACGCCGTCACCGGTGGCCATCACGATGCGCAGGCCGTCGGCCTGCAGGGCCTTGATGGCTTCGCGAGTGGACGCCTTGATCGGGTCGGCCACGGCGATCAGTCCGGCCAGCGTGCCGTCAACTGCCAGGTACATGACGCTCGCGCCCTCGTGACGCAGCGCCTCGGCCTGCTCCTGCAGTGAGGTTGGATCGACCCCCTGCTCCTGCATCAGTTGTGTGTTGCCGATTGCGAGCGTGCGCCCGCCAACCGTGCCGCGCACGCCGATGCCGGTGGACGATTCGAAGTCTGCGGGCGTCTCCAGCGCCAGGTTGCGGCGACGCGCCTCGGCGACGATGGCGTCGGCCAGCGGATGCTCGCTGCCCTGGTCGAGGCTGGCGGCCAGGCGCAGCACCTCGTCCTCGGCAAAACCATTCGAGGCGATCGCCTCGCGGAACGCCGGCCGGCCTTCGGTCAATGTGCCGGTCTTGTCGACGATGAGGGTGTCGATGCGGCGGAAGTTCTCGATCGCCTCGGCATCGCGGAACAGCACGCCGCCCTGCGCGGCGCGACCGGTGGCGACCATGATCGACATCGGCGTCGCCAGGCCGAGCGCGCAGGGGCAGGCGATGATCAGCACCGACACCGCGTTGAGCACCGCGTACGTCCACGACGGCTCCGGTCCGAACAGTCCCCACGCCAGGAACGTCGCCACGGCCACGGCCAGCACGGCGAGCACGAACCAGAACGCGACCTTGTCGGCCATGCGCTGCATCGGAGCGCGCGAGCGCTGTGCCTGTGCCACCAGCTGCACGATCTGCGAGAGGACGGTTTCCGAACCGACCTTCTCGGCCTGGATCACCAGGCTGCCGGTGGCGTTCATGGTGGCGCCGATGACGGCGTCGCCGACCGATTTCTCGACAGGGGTCGGTTCGCCGGTCAGCATCGACTCGTCAATGTTGGAACGGCCTTCGAGCACTTTGCCGTCGACGGGGACCTTCTCGCCGGGGCGCACGCGCAGGCGGTCGCCGACGTGGACGTGGCTCAGTTCGATGTCTTCCTCGCTGCCGTCGGCGCGCAGGCGGCGCGCGGTTTTCGGGGCAAGGCCCAGCAGCGACTTGATCGCAGCGGAGGTCTTGGAACGGGCGCGCAGCTCCAGCAACTGGCCGAGCAGGGTGAGCGAAATGATCACCGCAGCGGCTTCGAAGTACACGCCGACGCGGCCGTGCTCGCGGAACGAATCGGGGAATAGGCCGGGCGCCACGGTCGCGACCACGCTGTAACCGAATGCCGCAGTCACGCCGATGCCGATCAGGGTCTACATGTTCGGGCTGCGGTTGCGGATCGACTGCACGCAGCGTTGCAGGAACGGCCAGCCGGCCCAGAGCACCACGGGCGTGGTCAGCACGAGTTCGATCCAGGTGCGGACATCGGTCGGCAGCCAGTCGAATTGATGCCCCAGCATAGACAGCACCAGCACGACCAGCGTCAGCGGCAGCGTCCACCAGAAGCGGCGGCTGAAGTCGCGCAGCTCCGGGTTTTCCTCGTCGTCGAGACCGGGCATCTCCGACTCCAGCGCCATGCCGCAGATCGGGCAGGTGCCGGGATGGTCCTGGCGGATCTGTGGATGCATCGGGCAGATGTACATTGAACCCGGAAGCGCGGCCGCAGGCTCGGCCGGCTTCGGAGAGAGATACTTGCCGGGATCGGCGACGAACTTTGCGAGACAACCGGCCGAGCAGAAGTGATAGGTCGTGCCGACGTGTTCGGTGTGGTGTGGCGAGGTCTGCGGATCGACCGTCATCCCGCAGACGGGATCGTTCGCCTTGTCGGATGTGGACGCTTGCGCCGCTGCACCGTGGCGGCCGCTAGCAGCCGCTAGCAGCCGCCCGCTGGCCATGCGCATGCTCGTCCTGATGATGTTCGTGCGTATTCACGCTTCCTCCTTCGACCAACAGCATCCAATCGGACGGCTTGCTGGCGTCGAGAACTGTTGCATCTCCCTTGGGAAAAGTGCCCGACGAGTGTACTCGTCGGGCGACGCTTCAGCCTTCACCCATGCCCTCGGCGGGTTGCGGCGCACTGCCGGAGCGCACCTTGTCCTCGATGCGCTGGCCGACACCGGCGTCGACACTTTTCCAGTAGTCGAAGGCGCGCTCCAGCACCGGGCTGCGCACGCCGCCGAGCAGGCTGCCGGCCACCTGGTCGACCAGCAACTGGCGTTGGGCATCGTTGAACACTTCGCGCACCAGGGTGCCGGGCTGGCCGAAGTCGTCGTCCTGCGCATGCAGGGTGTAGGCGCTGCGGACCATCTCGCCGTCGGCCTCCCAGCCGTCCGCCGCCGGGCCGGTCTCGTCCGCCCATGGGCGGCCGCCGCTGTTGGGCAAGTACGTCGGCGCGGCACCACTGTGGTGGTAGGTCATCTGGCCGTCGAACAGGTAGCTGTTGACCGGCACCTTCGGCTGGTTCACCGGCAACTGGTGGAAGTTGGTGCCGATGCGGTTGCGCTGGGCATCGGCGTAGGCGAACGCGCGCGCCAGCAGCATCTTGTCGGGCGACAGGCCAATACCGGGCACGGTGTTGCCCGGCGAGAACGCCGCCTGTTCGATCTGGGCGAAGAAGTTCTCGGGGTTGCGGTTCAGGGTCATCGTGCCGACCTTGATCAGCGGGTAGTCCTGGTGCGACCAGGTCTTGGTCAGGTCGAACGGGTTGAAGCGGTAGGCCTTGGCGTCGGCGTACGGCATCACCTGGATCGACAGCGTCCAGCTCGGATGCTCACCGCGGGTAATGGCCTCGAACAGGTCGCGGCGGTGGAAGTCGGCGTCGCTGCCCGCCATGGCAGAGGCATCGGCGTTGCTGAAGAAGGCCATGCCCTGCTGGGTGTGGAAGTGGTATTTGACCCAGAATTTCTCGCCGCTCGCGTTGACCCACATGTAAGTGTGCGAACCGTAGCCGTTCATCTCGCGCCAGCTGCGCGGCAGCCCGCGCTCGCCCATCAGGTAGGTGACCTGGTGCGCGGTTTCCGGGTTGTTGGTCCAGAAGTCCCACTGCATGTGGTTGTCGCGCAGGCCCGAGTCGGGCAGGCGCTTCTGGCTGCGGATGAAGTGAGGGAACTTCATCGGGTCGCGCACGAAGAACACCGGCGTATTGTTGCCCACCAGGTCGTAGTTGCCTTCAGTGGTGTAGAACTTCAGCGAAAAACCGCGCACGTCGCGCCAGGTATCGGGGCTGCCCGACTCGCCGGCCACGGTGGAGAAACGCGCCAGCATCTCGGTGGACGCGCCGTTCTGGAACAACGCCGCCTTGGTGTACTTCGAGACGTCCTCGCTGATTTGCAGCACGCCGAACGCGCCCGCACCTTTCGCATGCGGCTGGCGCTCGGGCACCTTTTCGCGGTTGAAGTGCGCCATCTGCTCGAGGAAATGTACGTCGTGCAGAACGATCGGGCCGTCGGCGCCGATCGTCAGGGAGTTGCGATCACTCGCGGCCGGCGCGCCGGAACCGGTCGTCGAACCCGAAACACTGTTCTTGTCAGAGCTGCTCATGGGATTTCCTTTCATCAGGGGTTGGTGTGCCACTGTCTTATTCGTGGGTTGGAGTAGGTATACCACCTACAAGTGTCACGCGCGCGGCCAGGCCCGCCGCGCGCCGTTTCGTCAGCCCAGCCGCTCTGCGCCAACCCTCACCGGCCCGTGCGTACCCGGCGCAGCAGCCTGGCGCACGTGCTCGCTGCGCAGCTCGCCGAGGTTGCTGGCACCCAGGTGAAGAAGCGTGTTCACGGTTTCGCGGTGCAAGAAGTCGATCACGCTGTCGACGCCGCTCGCACCGCCCAGGGCCAAGCCGAACATGACCGGCCGGCCGATCGCCACCGCGTTGGCGCCCATCGCCAGCGCCTTCACCACGTCGGTGCCACGGCGGATGCCGCTGTCCAGAATCAAGGGCACCTCGCCCTTGACCACTTCCGCTATCGCCGGCAGCGCGGTGATGGCGGCCGGCGTGCCGTCGAGCGCGCGGCCGCCGTGGTTGGAGACCTGAATCGCCGCAGCGCCGGCGGCAATCGCCGCGCGCGCGTCCTCGGGCCGGGTGATACCCTTGACGACCACCGGCAGGCCGGTGACGTTGCGGATCATCTCGACGTCGGCCCAGCTCAGGTTGGTCTTGAACGCTGGTTGCTTGCCGTCCGGGAAGTTGCCGTAGGGCAGCCACGGGCGTGGATTACCCAGGCGCATGTATTCGTCGGACGAGCCCTGGCCGATCGCGTCTACTGTCAGCACGATGGCCTTGAAGCCTGCAGCCTTGGCGCGCTGCAGCACCGCGCGCGAAAAGCCGTCGTCGGTGGTCAGGTAGATCTGGAACCACTTCGGACCGTCGCTCGCCTTGGCGATGTCTTCCATGCTGGCCGTGGACGAACTCGACACGGTCAGCAGCCCGCCGGATTTGGCGATCCCGCGCGCCGTGGCCACTTCGGCCAGAGGATGGTGCAGGCCGTGGCTGCCGAAGGGCGTGATGATGAACGGGTGCGGCAGGCGCAGCCCGAGCAGGTCAACCGACAGGTCGATCTTATCGCGCACCACGCCCTGCATGCGCTTCGGTACAAAGGCGTAATCGCCCCAGGCGCGCTGGTTTTCGGCCAATGTCCACTGCTTGCCGGAGCCGTTGGCCACGAACACGTAGGTGCCGTGCCCGTACACTTGCTTGGCCTGTTCTTCCAACAGGTCGATGTTGAAGATGTCGAGCTTCTTGTCGGTGCCCCTGCGCACGATATTGAGATCGGCGCTGCTGATTTCCTCCGGCGTCTGGGCAGCCACGTGGCCAGCGGCAAGCGCTGTTACCGCAAGGCTGGCACCGGCGAATTTCAGTGCGCTTCGTCGCGAGATGTTGATGGCGCTCTGGTCATGGATTGGCATGTTGAACTCCTTTGTTGCTGGCCGCAGCGGGCCATGATTTTACTTCTCACGGCATCGGGCGCGATGTCGATGTGCTCGTCCGGGAAGCGCGGTTCACTGTTTAGCCAGCGCGTGTCTTGGCCCATGCACCAATCTTGATAACTGACGAACGCCGGGAAGCCGGCGAACACCGACCTGTTGCAATACCTTTAACACATAAGCCTGACAGGGGATTCGTCTGGCGGTAGAGCCGCAACTGGAAGACGGTAAAATCAGACCGCTACGGCAGATCGGAAATCTTAACGTACGATTTCTCCGAATTCTGTAGGCTCCCCAGTATAGTGAGAAGTAACCAGACAGGCAGCTTTTGTGGCTCCCTCCTGTCTTCAGAATTTTCGTCCACGGGTCGCCCTGATCAGAGCCCTTTATGATGAGAGTTGGTCCAGCAGCATCATGATTTCGGTAATCGCGCTGTCGATTGCATGCAATGACATTGCATCGCGCGCCTGTATCGTAATGCCGAACAGAAAAGTCTCGAATAGGGTTGCCAGGGTCGCAACGTCTTTCGTCGCTGGGATCTCGCCGCATTCTCGCGCTCGATCAAGACAGGCGCGCACACCAGTACGAGTGCGCTCACGCTCCTTGGTTAACAGAGCCCGAATGTGGCCGTTCTACTTGGCACCGAGCTTTTTGATCGTAGTGCAGGCGCAATGATAGTGACCCAAGCCGGCATCGAACTGCTGTCCATCGTCCGTCAGTTTTTGAAAGACTTCGCTGCGCTCGCCACTCGTTTCGAACGTGGCGTTCAGGGCTCGACGCTGATCGAATTGTTCGTCCACGACTCGTTTGCCAACACTTGGTTGATCCCGCGCTTGCCAGCCTTTTATGCTGCCCATCCCGACATCCGAATTCAGCTCAACACCGACGACTTCTCCAGATTCGACAATGCCAGCGGGCAAGCCGCCATACGCTTGCAAACCCAAGAGGCCACGTGGCCAGGTTTCTACTCGGAATTCATTCTTCCCGAACGAATCTTTCCGGTGTGCAGCCCCACGCTGATCGATCGGATCGGTGTTCCTGAAACACCAGCAGACGTTCTCAACTTCCCCATCATTCTGCGCGCTCGGAGCATGGCCAATGGAGAGCAGATCTCAACGCCCTCCTGGGATTACTGGCTCCAGAAAAACGCATTGGCACCCTCCTCGCTCAACTGCGTGCTCGTAGTGCCTCACTCCAATATGGCTGTCTCGGCTGCGATAAGAGGCCTGGGCGTTGCGATGGCCAGGACATCACATATTTCTGATGAAATCCGCACAGGAGCGCTTCAGAAGTTGCTCACTGAAGAAATGGAGAACGACACTGGGTATCACTTTCTGTGCTCCCCGGGGAAACAGAACTCGCCTGAGATTCGCGCAATTCTCGAATGGCTCAAAACAGAAAGCAGGGATCCGCACACCCTGACAAAATAAAGCCACACTAGCCCCTTGATTGTCAGTCATGACGTAACTCCTCCCTGTAATACATCAAAAATAGCCGCCTAGGAGGACGGCGCTGGAACGAATCGAAATAATTATGGCGGAAAGAATAGCGGCGGGTAATACCAGCAGCCTCGCAGTGGCGGCGATAGGGTCGCGCCCGAAAGACAGTGGCAGAAGCGGGCCCGCTGACTCATAAAGCACTCGGCCCTTCGCGCCCATCAAGTCAAGACAGTAACCGATTCTCGTCGATAACAAGTTGTGCAAACTGGACGAGATCATTGATTTTCCCCGCGCCGCGACGGTCGAGGTGGTAGCCCATGACACCTACAGACCTAGGGGCCATCCCGGTCACATCGCTGCGAGTCGCCGTTCATTACAACCGCAGGGGCGATACCAGTCCATCCGAGCCCTGGCTGTACGCCAAAGGCACGGCACAGGGATCGATAAATTTCAGGGTCTGGCTTCATCAGACCAAGCTCGAAACTGAGCCCGAAAACATCAATGCCCTGAAATAATCCTCTCAGCGGGTGACCGTAAGGCGCAGCTAAGTTAGATCTGTACGATTACTTCGCCTCCCTGGAAGCCATTGGTTTAGCGTGGGATGAAGAAAGCCCGGCCCATGGTCTCAGCATTCTGTGGAGGTACAGGGATTGGTCTAGCGGAGAATTAGCACTTGATCCCAAAACGGTAAACAGCCGACCTGATCGTGGTGGCGAGGCACGGGGATCGACAATGATGTATGTAACTATTAATCAACCGGTCATCAGAAGTCCTGTGCGCATCAGGTGTTTCAGCCAGCACGACGGTGCAGTCGTCTTCTGAAAATGACAGAAACGACTGAGTGCGCAGCTTACTTAACTATTTTTAGCTGGGACTCAGGGTTCACAAGGTGTAAAGCCTGAGCGCAACTATTCTGGATCGAGAACCCCACCGCTGCTAAATATCACGAGAGCTATTCAGCAGGGTGGGGGAAAGCTTTAACCGTTTAGCTTCACCACGAAGTTCGCCACGTATTCACCCTGGTGACGAGCGATATCCAGCTCTCGCGCATCGGGCTGGCGAGAGCCGTCGCCACCGGCGATGGTCGACGCGCCGTAGGGCGTTCCGCCACCCACTTGCGAGACATCGAAGAGGGCTGGATTGCTGTACCCGATTGGAACGATCACCATCCCGTGGTGGGCCAGGGTCGTCCAGGTTGAGGTAATGGTCATTTCCTGACCGCCGCCAGTACCTGTGGAGGTAAACACACTGGCAACCTTGCCAACCAAAGATCCGTTGGCCCACAGTCCCCCGGTCTGATCGAGGAAGTTGCGCATCTGTCCCGACATGTTCCCGAAACGGGTCGGAGTGCCAAAGATGATCGCGTCGTAATCGGCCAGTTCAGCAGGGCTCGCAACAGGTGCGGTCTGCTCAACCTTGCCACCGGCGGCCTTGAAGGCCTCTGCCGACATAGTTTCAGGTACACGCTTAATCGTGACCTCGACCCCGGCAACGCTGCGTGCACCTTCCGCGACTTTTTGAGCCATGGTTTCGATGTGTCCATACATCGAATGATATAGAACCAATACTTTTGCCATTTTTAAGTCCTCATTATGGAATTGAGTCGTACCAGAGTCGTTGCCAGTTATTCGCGCTATCAGATCTTTCAGTAGTCCCACTAGGTAGCCTCCGTAGGGCTGATGAATATGAAATGGTCGCTGCTCGAAACCCAAGCCTTAAATCGCTTAGGTCGTGCTCCAGCATGGCTGGCCGCTGGAGCGTGGGAATTGCCTATTTGCCATCTACCGAGTACTTACCGGGGCCAGTAACGCCCAGCAGCAGCAAGCCACCCATGATGCTCAGATTCTTGTAGAACTGGGTCATGTTGGCGGCACGCTCCGGATCGACCATCGTCCAGTAATGGTGGCCGATCAGCGCGGTGCCGAGGACGAACAAGGTGTAGAAAAAGGCGACCGGCCGCGTATAGAAGCCGATTACCAGCAAAATTGCAGCGCCAACCTCCATCAATACCGCGATGGATGCGGCTACCATCGGCAGCGGCGCACCCAGAGAGCCAAGATAGGCAACCGTGCCCGAGAATCCCGTCAGTTTCGACCACCCGGATATCAGGAAGAGAATCATCAGTAAGACTCTGGCTAGCAGAATGATTTCATTCCTCTGCTGCTGAAGGAGTGTGTAGCGCATAGTGGTGCTCCCACATAGAGAACGAGGGCCCAGCTCGATTTGAGCGGGGTATGGAGTTCAATATAGATTGCGATGCCTGTTTGGGTGCGCCGATTTAGAAATTAGCCTGGTTGTCATATCCATCGCTAGAAAGGACTTTGCCATCTCGTCCCGTAGTCAGCGATTTCGGGTGGGCAATATCCCAGCAAGAATTTCATCTTTGTCGATGAAATGGTGTTTCAAGGCAATAAGTAGATGACCCCCGACCAGCGCGCCGCAGAACCAGGCCATTAGGGTGTGAATCCATTTAGCCAGGTCGTATAGCGTTTCGTTCGGCGCCACTATTGGTGGCAGCTGATACAGACCGAGCAGCATGATCGGCTTGTCCGCCACGGAGCTCCAATACCAACCGGACAGTGGCAGAGCGATGAGTGCCACCGCATAGAGCAGTATGTGACCCACCTTGGCACCCCGTCGCATCATCGGGCTCATACTCGCAGGCAGTGCCGGTGCTGGATGGCTTAAGCGCCATGCAACACGCACGACAATCAAAAACAACAAGGTGCTGGCTAATGCCTTGTGCAGTATCGTCAAACCATGACCGGGGTTCAGCTCGTCTCGCCAATGCGTGGCAAGAATGCCTATGCACCAGCTGGCAATCCAAATAGCGGCCATGCCCCAATGCAGCCATTTAGCGGTGCCGGTATAACTATCCGTATGCGTTTTTGCCATTATGCCAACTCTCAATATGTCATTTCCGAATGCCCTGCCAGGCGTCTACCGGTTTCGCCAGGGCGAGCGGATTAAACCTGCCAAGAAAGAGTGCTCGGGTGCTGGGAGCGCTAAATGGGGTCGCAACACGAGCCGCTCGATCGTATCGATCCTTTCAATAACTGGCATCGCCAACGACGCCACAGAGAGGCGCTTATCAGGCGCTGAGTGCGTCGATTTGCGCTTCGGCTGCAGCGAAAGCTTGTTCTGCTCCTTCGGCACCCATCGCCAGACCTTCAACATAGACGAACGCGACATCGGTCAGGCCGAGGAAACCGAAGATGGTCTTCAGATACGGCACCTGGGAGTCCGCCGGTGTGTCGCGATATTTACCGCCACGGGCCAGCGCCACATAGACTTTCTTGCCTTTCAGTAGGCCTTCCGGACCATTCTCGGTATAGCGAAAGGTCACTCCGGCGCGAGCAATGGCGTCGAGCCACGTTTTCAGCTGCACAGGCACACCGAAGTTGTACATCGGTACGCCTAGCACGATGGCGTCGACGGACTGTACCTGGGCAATCAACGCATCATCCAGGGCTACACGAGCTGCTTGGTCTTCGGTACGGCTCTCGGCCGGGGTAAACAGGGCGGTCAGTGCAGCGTCATCCAGCACTGGATGCGGATCACTTGCCAGGTCGCGCAGTTCGACGAGGGCTGCTGGATTTTGCTCCTTCAGGCGAGCGGTGATGGAGTCGGCAAGGCGGGTGGAGTTGGCACCGGCCGAACGGGCGCTGGCGTTGATTTGCAGAATCTTCATGGTCTGTTCTCTCAGTCGGATGAGGAGGAATTCAATAAGCCGCTAATTCGATGGGCCGCAGGTCGAATAGCAGCACTTCGGCATTATTGCCGGCTCTGAAGTCGATTTCGCGGATATCGCGTACCCGGACGCCATCGCCGGTGACCAAGCGCTGGCCATTGACGGTCAGCTCGCCCTGTGCCACGTGGATATAGGCATAGCGGCCGGCCGGCAGCTCGAAACGCTTTTGTTCGGTGCCGTCGAATAGCCCGGCATAGACACGCACGTCCTGATGGACTGATAACGAGCCCTCGGCTCCATCTGGGGAAATAATCAGACGCAACCGGCCACGCTTCTGCGCCGCATCAAAATGCTTTTGCTGGTAACGCGGCTTGACACCTTTGCGTTTTGGCACGATCCAGAT
Organism: Pseudomonas sp. HY7a-MNA-CIBAN-0227; assembly: GCF_040310325.1. Classification (NCBI taxonomy): domain Bacteria; kingdom Pseudomonadati; phylum Pseudomonadota; class Gammaproteobacteria; order Pseudomonadales; family Pseudomonadaceae; genus Pseudomonas; species Pseudomonas sp. HY7a-MNA-CIBAN-0227. The sequence goes on from NZ_JBEOPT010000021.1 coordinate 59,669, forward strand.
TTGCAGGAAATGCACCGGCTTGTCCCGCGACGCGTTGAACTCGCTGTGCCGCACTCCGCTGCCGGCGCTCATCATCTGCACGTCGCCGGGGCGAATTATCGAACCGGTGCCCATGGAATCTTTGTGCTGCAGCGCACCCTCAAGCACGTAGGAGAAAATTTCCATGTCGCGATGGCCGTGGGTATCGAAGCCGCGTCCCTGGCGCACACGATCATCGTTGATCACCAACAGATCAGAAAACCCTACCTGCTGAGGATCGTAATAACTGCCGAAGGAAAAACTGTGCTGCGAATACAGCCAACCGAAATTCGCAACGCCGCGTTTGCCGGAATGCCTGACTTCAAACATGTCGATCACCTGCGTGCCCGCAGCGGGATAACGTCTACGTCCCGTTATCTCACGACGGAAGGGTTGGCTTAATTCTTGATCGCTTCGAGCGAGACAGTGATGGTTACGTCATCACCCACGTGCGGAGCGTATTTGCCAGCATTGAATTCGCTGCGTTTGATGACAACCTGCGCGTTGGCACCGATAGCATCTTTTTTCAGCATCGGATGCTGCATGTTGACGAAGTGGGTTATGTCCAGGGTGACAGGCTTTGTGATGCCCTTGATAGTCAGATCACCATCGACAGTCACTGGCTTGTCACCCTTGAAGCGCACCTTGGAGGACTTGAAAGTAGCGGTCGGGAAAGTGGCGGTGTCGAGGAAATCCTTAGCCTGGATGTGCTCATTGAAAAGCTCGAAACCGGTGTTAACCGACGTCATGTCAATCTCGATATCGACCTGGCCCGTCTTGGCTGCCTTGTCCACCACAATAGTGCCGGTGGTTTTATTGAAGCGGCTCACTTGGGTCGACATACCGAAGTGGTTGTAGGAAAAGCTTGGAAAGGTGTGGGCTCCATCTACGACATAGGTTTCAGGCGCGGCGAATGCGGAGGTAGCAGTCATGGAGGCGGCGCCTGCGATAACCAGGGCTGCAGAAATTTTGGTCAATACGTTCATAGTTATCCAGATGTGCCAGGGTCAGGTTTAAACACGGAAAGGCGTGCACTGGCGATGGATGAACTTTACCCACTCTTATTGGTGCTAAATAGAGGACAATCACGAACAGTCTGTTGACTAAAGGATCAACAATGAATCACCTTGAAGCCATGAATCTCTTTGTTAGGGTGGCCGAACTTGGCAGCTTCACTGCGGCCGCCTGCCAGCTCGGGGTGGCGCGTTCTGTGGTCACACGCCAGATCGCTGCGCTGGAAGAACATCTGGGTATCAAGCTCATGGTTCGCAGTACTCGCAGGTTGTCGCTTACATCTGCGGGCAGCGCCTATCTAGAAAAGTGCCGGGTGATACTCGACTTGGTACAGGAGGCCGAGGCCGGTGTGATGGAGGAACGGCTAACACCGAGTGGGCCGCTGCGCATCAGCCTGCCACTGAGTTACGGCCTGCGCCGTCTTGTGCCGCTGCTGCTCGACTTTTCCCAGACCTTTCCCGAGATCAGACTGGCGATGAATTTCAGCGACCGGCAGTTGAGTCTGATCGAAGAAGGCATCGACCTGTCGATCCGCATCACCAGCCAGCTCGACCCAGAAGAGATCGTGCGCCGCCTCGGTAGCAGTCGCTTATTGACTGTCGCCGCACCGGAATATCTGGCCCGCCATGGACGCCCAGAAAGTCCCGGCGAGCTAGCCGGACACGCATGCCTTGGCTATTCGAGCCAGGTGAACAACCGCCCCTGGAGCTTCGAGGTGGACGGTCATCTGGAGTCGGTCTACGTGCCCTTGCGTCTGCAGGCCAATAATGGCGACGCGCTGGCGCAGGCAGCCGCCCAAGGGATGGGCATCGCGATGCTGCCTGAATTCATTGTCACGGAGTATCTAGCAGAGGGGAGATTGGAGGTTCTGTTGGACGCCTACGAGCCTCCAGCTTTAGGCATTTATGCGGTGCTGCCGAGCAATCGTTATATGCCTCACCGCGTCAGGGTGCTGATCGACTTCTTATCAAGCAAACTGGCTACTGCGTAATTGGCAGATACCTTCGGCAAAGCACAGCAGGTTTGAATCTATCCAAAAAGTCCGCTATTGGCCGATTTCTGCCTGTCGCCACCGGCAGCTATGGGCAGCTCACTGCCGGTCACCTTCTCTACGAGTATCGGTCAAGTCGGATGCAAACGATGGTCAGCATCAATGCCATTGATTGGCCAGCAGGAACGCAAACCACGAATCAAAACCTGTCGAACTTCAGGACGTCTTTCTCAATACCTAAGCCACCCCACCAACCCGGCGCGGGATAAGCTCTGGTGCGACCTTGCGCTGTACTCGCAACACTTCGAAGAGGGTTTCACCGATGGTCAGCCGTGGGTTCAACGCTGCATAAGGGTCCTGGAAAATCATCGCTGTCTCGTGACGCAAGCGGGCAATATCGATTGGGCCTCCATGGGTCATGTCGATACCGTCGACCAGCACTTGCCCGGCGCTGATGGGGTTGAGGTGCAGAATCGCCCGACCCAGGGTGCTTTTACCGCTGCCCGACTCACCCACCAGCCCGAGGGTTTCACCGGCGGCGATGTTCAGCGTCACACCGTTGACCGCCCTCACCCACTGCTTATTAAGACCCAACAGACCGCTGCCGGCGGCCGCGAAGCGCACCTCCAGGTCCTTTACCTGCAACAAGGTCATGGCCGATCTCCCAGGGGGTAATGGCAAGCGACGCGTGGACCGATCCCGGCCAAATCCGGCAACTGCTCGGTACACAAGGTGCCGATTTGCGGGCAACGTGGGTTGAACCGACAGCCTCCGGGCAAGGCATCCAGCAGCGGCGGCTGCCCGGCGATGGTGCGCAAGGCATGACCGCTGCTGGTGGCCGGCTGGCAGTCGATCAGGCCAGCGGTGTACGGGTGTTGCGGACGGGCCAGCAGGTCGTATTTGCTGCCGTGCTCGCACAGGCGCCCGGCGTACATCACGGCAATGGAATCGCAGGTCTGCGCCACCACGCCCAGGTCATGGGTGATCATGATGATCGACAGGCCACGACGGTCTCGCAAGTCCAGCAACAGGCGCAGGATTTGTGCCTGCACCGTGACGTCCAGGGCAGTGGTCGGCTCATCAGCGATCAACACCTGGGGATTGCAGCCCAGGGCCACGGCGATCATCGCCCGCTGGCGCATGCCGCCGGAAAATTCGTGAGGATAGTTGTCGATGCGCTGGCCGGGGTCGGGAATGCCCACCTGGCGCAACACCTCGATGGCCTGCAAGCGTGCTTCACGTTTCGACGCGCCCTGGTGCAGGCGGATGCCTTCGGCGATCTGTTCACCAATGCGCATCAACGGGTCGAGGTGGCTGCTGGGGTTCTGGAAAATCATCCCCAATTGCCCGCCGCGCATCTTGCGCATGCTGGCTTCATCCAGGGCCAGCAAGTCCTGGCCGGCCAGGCGAACGGCGCCGCCCTGAACCCGCAGGCTCGGCGAGGGCAGCAAGCGCATCAGCCCGCGACAGGCCATGGTTTTGCCCGAACCGCTCTCGCCCACCAGGCCGAGGATTTCGCCTTTGACCAGGTCAAAGGACACGCGATCCACCAGGGTCACATCGTGGCCGTTGTTATGGGCGATGACGCTCAGGTCCTGCACCTGCAACAAGCTCATGAACGATCTCCCAGCACTTGCGCAACACCATCGGCCAACAAGCTGAAGCCCATCGCCAGGGTCACGATGGCCAGCCCAGGAAAGGTGCAGATCCACCACGCCGTGGTGATAAACGCCTGGCCCTCGGCAACCATGGTCACCCACTCCGCCGTCGGCGGTTGCACGCCCAGGCCCAGGTAGCTGACCGCCGCGCCGTTGAGCAACACCAACACCGCGTCGGACATGGAGAACACAATCGAGCCGAACATCGCATTGGGCAACAAATGCCGGAATAGAATGCGCCCATGGCCAAAACCCAGGCTTTTCGCCGCCAGGGCGAAGTCGCTTTCCTTGAGCACCAGGATTTGCGAACGGATCAGCCTCGCGTAGGACACCCAGCCCACCAGCGCCATGGCGATATAGAAGCTTTTCAGCCCTGGCCCGAGGATTGCCATGATTGCCAGCATCAGCACCAGGAATGGAAAGGCCAGGATCACATCGATCACGCGCATGCAAAGGCTGTCGAAACGCCCACCGATATAACCGGAAATCGCACCGATAAACGTGCCGATTAGAAACGGAAAAATCACCCCAACGATGGCCAGTTGCAAATCGATGCGCGCACCCCAGATCACCCGCGAAAGTATGTCTCGCCCGTAGTTATCCGTGCCAAATGGATGGGCCAGCGTCGGCGCCATCAAACTGATATCCGTGTTTTGCGCGATAGGATCAAACGGCGCGATCCACGGTGCGAACAGCGCCAGCACCAGCCACGCCAACAGAATTGCCAGGCCCCACGCCGCTGTCAGCCGGCCGTTGCGAAAACCAAAACGCAGGCGTAAACGCCAGGCGGGAATCAGCGGGCGGCTGCTCATTGCATTTTCACCCGAGGGTCGAGGGCGACGGTCACCACATCAGCCACGAAGTTGACCACCACGGTTGCGCAGGCCAATACCATGGCCACCCCCTGCACCACCATGTAGTCGCGGGTAAAAATGCCGCGCACCAGCAACTGGCCGATGCCGGGAATGGCGAACAGACTTTCAATCACCACCGTGCCGCTGATCAGCCAGCCAATGTTGACGGCCAGCAGGTTGACCGCCGGCACCAGGGAGTTAGGCAGCACGTGGCGACGAAACACCGCTCGCTCGGATAAACCCCGCGCCCGCGCGGCGGTAACGTGATCGGCCTGCAACTCCATCAGCATGCTCGCCCGCAGGTTGCGCACCAACACCGCCGACAGCGCCAGGGCGATAGTCAGGCACGGCAGCACCATGTGATGGGCCTTGTCCAGCCAGGTTCGGCCATAGCCGGACACCGGGAACAGGCCCCATTGCACGCTGAGCAGCAGGATCAGCATCAACCCCAGCCAGAACGCGGGCATGCCCAGGCCGACGGTGGTGAACAAGCGAATCAGATTGTCGGCCCAGCCGCCTTTGTTACGCGCGGCCACAGTGGCCAGGGGCACGGCAATCAACAGTGCCAGCAGGACGCTGCCAAGCACCAGGAACAGAGTCGGCTCGATGCGGGTGACGATCAGCTTCAAGGCGTCGACCTTGTACAGCAGCGACTGGCCGAGATCACCCTTGAGCAGGTTTTTCAGAAAGTAGAAATATTGCAGCCACAACGGTTGGTCGAGGCCGTACTGCGCGCGAATTTTCAGCAAGGCATCCGGCGTGCTGCGCGAGCCCAGCAGCGCCCGCGCCGGGTCACCGGGAATCGAACGCACCAGCACAAAGGTAATCAGGCTGATGCCAAACAGCACCGGCAGCAATTGCAGCGGCCGGAAAAGCACAAAACGGTAACGCGCCAGGTTCATTCGTCAGCCTCGGTGACGAGCAAGGAAGTCCAGCAGCACCGGGAAGTAAGCCTGGGGCTCTTCATAAAACGGCATGTGGCTGCTGTTGGGGAAAACGTGCAACTCGGCGTGCTTGACCGCCATCTTCATGCGCATGGCGCAGGCGGGGGTCAGTTCGTCATGCTGACCGGTGGTGATCAGCACCGGCATGCTGAAATCGGCCATCTCGGGGATGCGGTTCCAGTCCTTGAGATTGCCGACGTAAAGAAATTCGTTGGGCCCCTGCATGGTCTCGTAGGGCCCCATGTTCCAGTTGTCGAGGGAACGCTTGACCGGTTCCGGCCACTCGTCCAGCCGGCAGACATGGCGGTAGTTGAGCAACGTGATCGCGGCCTGGTATTGCGGATGGTCGAGGGTGCCCATGGCCTCATGGCGCTGCATCATCGCCACCGTTTCACTGCCCAAAGCGCCGCGCAGGCGTTCGAGCTCCTGGGACAGGTGCGGAATGTCACCGACGGTATTTTCCAGGATCAGGCTTTTAAGCGCGTCAGGATAGTGAATGGCGTACTCGATACCCAGCCAGCCGCCCCAGGAATGGCCCAACACGTGCACGCGGCCCAGGCTGAGCGCCTGGCGCACAGTTTCGACTTCCTCGACATAACGGCCGATTTCCCATAGGGAAATATCGGTGGGTCTGGCTGATGCGCCCGTACCAAGCTGATCGAATGCAACGACTCGCAGGCCTTTGTCTTTGAGCCAGCCATGAGCGTCGCGCAGATAGTCACAAGGCAGCCCAGGGCCGCCGTTGAGGCAGAGCAACACTTCATCGCCTTCGCCAAAGCTGTAGACCACAAGGTTGTGGCCGTCGACTTGCACGTTGTACTGCTGGTCGGGGGCTATTTCACGCCACATGCATACATTCCTTGTTGTGTGTCGGCCTGGCAGATAGTGGCCGTTTGAACCAAACACTACCGAGGTTGCCGTGCGCCCATAACCTAGCAATTCTTATAGGTTTGGTCTGGCAGTCCTTCGCCGGGGCGTGGCATTCTACTTGCGGCAAGTCGAGATTCAAACGAATTCGGGAGCAGAAAGGATGCTGACCAAGTTATCTGCGTTTAACAGCCATCTCCTGCCCGGCAGGAGCCTGGATGAGCAGATGGACAACACCCTCGTATTGGCCCAGCACCTGGGTTTTGATGCCTTGGTGTACGACTACACACCGGTGCCGATCGACCACGATGGCGCATTGATTACGCCCTCCGTGCTGCAACTGCGCAATACACCCTCCGACTGGTACTCGTTATGGTGCGGTTCGGGGTTCTACCAGATCGATCCGGTGCAACACCTGGCCCTCAATTGCGTGTCGCCGTTCGTCTGGTCCTACGAGGCCAAGGCTGATACCCCGCTGCAAAAGATCATCAACCGCCGCCACGCACCCGTCTCCTGCTACCTGCACGACCAGCAAATGACCTGCGGCGTCAGCGTTCCGATTCACTTGCCCAGGGGCGGCTTCGCCTCGCTGACGGGCCTGCGCACCGGCAAAGCCCGCACGGTATTGCAAGATGCTCGCCAGACCCTGGCGGATTTCAACCTGATTACCCATGCCTTGCAGGAAGCGGCCTACCCGTTATTCAACAAGGAACTACGTTCGTATCCGCATATCCATCTGACCAAGCGCGAGCGTGAATGCTTGAAGTGGGCCGCCGATGGCCTGACCGCCGCCGAAATTGCCACCCAGTTGAGTCGCTCCCTGGCGGTGGTCACCCTGCACCTGGCCTCGGCCATGCACAAGCTGGGGGCCAAGAACCGGGTACAAGCGGTGGTCAGGGCCAGCCATTACCGGCTGCTTGACGACTGACTCAACGAAAAACCTAGCTATTTTGCTAGTTACTTAAATTTGCGCTGCCGATTATCGTATGCCTGACCATTTTTCATGGAAGGGCACGAAATGGAATTCATCGAAAAAATCCGCGAAGGCTTTACTGCCTTTGGCGCCTACCAGACGTGGTACCGGGTCACCGGTGACCTTGATAGCGGCCTGACACCACTGGTCATCCTCCACGGCGGGCCCGGCTGCACCCATGACTATGTAGACGCCTTCAAAGACGTCGCCGCCAGCGGCCACGCGGTTATTCACTATGACCAACTGGGCAACGGCCGTTCTACCCACCTGCCTGACAAAGACCCTTCGTTCTGGACGATCGGCCTGTTTCTGGAAGAACTGGACAACCTGCTGGACCACCTACAAATCAGCAAAAACTACGCCATTCTCGGGCAGTCATGGGGCGGCATGCTCGGCAGTGAGCACGCCTTGCTGCAGCCTAAAGGCCTGCGCGCACTGATCGCGGCCAACTCGCCGACGTGCATGCGCACCTGGGTCGCCGAAGCCAATCGTCTGCGCAAATTATTGCAGGAAGGTGTGCATGAAACTCTGCTCAAGCATGAACAGGCCGGCGCCTATCAGGCCCCGGAATACCTGACGGCCTCGCGGATGTTCTATGACCAGCATGTCTGCCGGATCAACCCATGGCCGGAAGAAGTGGCGCGCACCTTTGCCCAGGTCGACGCTGACCCCACGGTGTATCACGCCATGAGCGGCCCGACGGAGTTCCATGTGATCGGCACGTTGAAAGACTGGAGCATCATTGGCCGGCTGTCCGGCATCAAGGTGCCGACCCTGGTGATTTCCGGTCGCCATGATGAAGCCACGCCGCTGGTGGTGAAGCCGTTCCTCGATGAAATCCCCAATGTGCGCTGGGCATTGTTCGAAGACTCCAGCCATATGCCCCACGTCGAAGAACGCCAGGCATGTATGGGCACGGTGGTGAAGTTCATGGATGAGGCTTGCTGATAGATAGGATCGTTCCCACAGCGTGGGAACGATCCTATGACTACACCTCGCTGGTTTCAGCCCTACCCTGCACCGCCGCCCTCTTCGGCACCTCTGCCAGCAATGGAATCTCATTGCCTTCTGCATCAAACAGTTTGCCCCCGCAGAAGTAATCCCCCTCACGCAACGCCGCCACATCCTGGAAATACAGGCTGCGCTCGGTGCCAGCGACGAACACCGACTGTTGATCGGAATTGCCCGCCGTGAAGTGGTTGAACGCCAGGTTCAGCAGGATCGCCATGATCGCCGACGAGCTGATCCCCGAATGAAAAATGGTGGCAAACCAACTCGGGAAATGGTCATAAAAGCTCGGCGCTGCGATAGGAATCATGCCGAAACCGATGGAAGTGGCGACGATGATCAGGTTCATATTGTTGCGGTAGTCAACCTTGGACAACGTGCGAATACCACTGGCCGCCACGGTTCCGAACAACACAATCCCCGCACCGCCCAACACGGAGGTGGGCACCGCTGCGATGACCCGTCCCATAAACGGCAGTAGGCCGAGAATCACCAGGAACAGGCCGCCGGTGGCCACTACGTAGCGGCTTTTGACCCCGGTCACCGCCACCAGGCCGACGTTTTGCGCGAACGCACTTTGGGTGAACGAACCGAAGATCGGCGCAAACATGCTCGATAGCATATCGGCACGCAGGCCGTTGCCCAAGCGCTTGGAGTCAACCTTGGTGTCGATGATCTCACCTACCGCCAAGATATCAGCCGAGGTTTCCACCAGGGTCACCATGACCACGATGCACATGGAAATGATCGCCGCTAGGTGAAAGGTTGGCATGCCGAAATGGAATGGCGTGGGAAAGCCGAACATCGCACCCTGGGTCACGCTGGAGAAGTCAGCCATGCCGAGGAACACCGCAATCAGCGTACCAATCACCATCGCCAGCAGGATCGACAGCCGTGAAATGGTCGCGCTGCCGATCTTGCTCAGCAACAGCACCAGGGCCAGGGTAATCGCCGCCAGGCCAATGTTCGACATGCTGCCGAAGTCTTCGGCGCGGCTGTTGCCGCCCATGGCCCAGCGCGCGGCGACAGGCATCAGGGTCAGGCCGATGGTGGTGATGACGATACCGGTCACCAGGGGTGGGAAGAACTTGGTTATTCGCGAGAATATCGGCGTAATCAACAAGCCGATCAACGAGGCGGCCATCACCGCGCCAAGGATCGCCGGCACACCACCTGCTCCCTCGCTGCTGACAATCGCCACCATGGTTGCAACGCCAGCAAACGACACCCCTTGCACCAGCGGTAACTGACAGCCAAAGAACGGCAGACCCAGGGTTTGCAGCAAGGTGGCCAGGCCGCCGGCAAACAACGAAGCGGCGATCAACAGGCCAATATCGGCCGGCGACAAACCGGCCGCCTGACCGACGATCAACGGCACGGCAACGATGCCGCCGTACATGGTGAGCACATGCTGCAGGCCGTAAGCCATGTTGGCAGCGACGCCGAGATTCTCATCTTCTGGCCGTTGCGGTGACGCCTTCGGGATAGTCATGGTGAGGGTTCTCTATTTTTGTTGTGCGCCCACTGTATGCAATACGAAGACTATATGTCCATATGGTTGTATACAATCAATCGAACAAGTTACCCTCCGCTGGCGTTACAAAAATACGATTCGGCCGCTATGAGCCAAAACGCCAAAGGAATTAAAACAATGAAAAAGGCACTGCACGGCGCAACCGTATTACTGACACTCTTCGGCGGCGGGGAGGCTGTCGCGGTGGAATGGATGAACAACAGCGTGGGATTTCGCTACGGCCAGCAGTTCACCAATCCGAATAACCCCGATGATTTCAGCAAGCGCATCTACAGCTTCACCCACGCCAGCGGCTATCAGTACGGCAGCAACTACCTGAACCTCGACGTGTTCCTTTCCGACAGCCGTGACCCGCGCAAGGGCACCGATCACGGCGGCAGCGAAGTCTATGCCGTCTACCGCCACCAACTGTATGCCTCACGGGTGTTCGACGTGCCGCTGGGAACCGGTGTGATCAAAGACTACGCCCTGACCCTGGGCTTCGACGCCAACCGCAACAACAACCTGGCGTCGGCGAAAAAGCGCGCCCTGGTGGTTGGCCCGACCTTGAAGTTCAACACCGTCGGCGTGCTGGATCTGAGCCTGATGTACTACAAGGAAAAGAACCATTCCGGCATCCCGGGAGCGAAAGATCCGAACCACACTTTCGACGATACCTACATGCTCAATTTGACCTGGCTACGCCCTTTCGAGATTGGCAATCACGGGGCGAAGTTTCAGGGTTTTATCAATCATGTCGGGGAGAAGGGCGACGACTTCCATGGCCGCAACACTGCGCCGGAAACCCTGATGCGTACCGCACTGATGGTGGCGGTGCGGTCGGGAAAAAGCGTCAAGCCGAACCTGTACCTGGGGGTGGGCTACGAGTACTGGCATAACAAGTTCGGCGTGGATGGCGGACGGGGCAGCCGCACATCAACGCCAACGGTGAATATGGAAGTGACGTTTTAGGGTGTTCGAACCAGATCGGCATCGGAATTATCAACCCTGGGCCGCGCCAACCAATAGCCCAATACGGCCAACGGCGCGGTCGCCAGCATGACGATTGCGGTGATCAACAACGGCTGCTCGATCATCGACGACACCAATAGGCTACTGACGAAACACAGCCCCAATTGCAAGGTGTTCTGCAACGCTGCGGCCTTGCCGGAGTTTTCCGCAAAGGGCATCAGCGCATTCGCCACGACAATCGGGTAGCTGGCGCCATTAACCAGCGCCATCAGGCAGAACGGGATCAGCAAGGTGGTGAGGGTCGGCACTGTCAATGTCGCCACCAGATACAACGCCACCATGCTGATGCAGTACGCAACCAGCAACCATGGCAACAAGGTCCTGCCCTCGAAACGCTGCAAGGCGCTGCGGCAACTGTAGCCACCAATGAGAAACGCCAGGGTCGGCAACACGTAGCTCAAACCGATGTCATTGGGGCTATAGCCCATGTCACCCAGAATGAACGGTGATGCGGTAAGCCAGGCGAAGAAACTGGCCGAGCACGCGGCAAAGATCATTACGTTGCCACTGAACACCCGTGACTTGAGCAATTGTCCGTAACCGAGCTTGGATTGTTCGCCATCGGCGGTCAGGCGTTTCGGCACAGTTTTGAGGCATAACGTTGGCAACAGCAGCAATAGCGACACGCCCAGCAACACGGCGAAGATCGCCTGCCAGCCCCAGTGATTCAACACCAGCGCACCCAACAGCGGTGCCAGGGCTGGTGACAGGGACATCAGCGGCATGATGCTGGCAAATACCCGATGAGCCTTGTCTGCCGGGTAGCGGTCAATTACCAGGGCTTGCCAACTGACGGCGGCGGAACACACGCCTATTGCCTGGATAAAGCGCAGCGCCCACAGCTGGGTCGTGGTCTCGACCCAGAACATGCCCAGGCAACCGAGCACAAACAGGCTAAGGCCGGTGAGCAGGACCGGCTTGCGCCCGATACGGTCGGAAAGCGGTCCCCACAACAACTGCCCAACGGCAAAGCCTGCGAGGAAGATGCTCAGGCTGGCGCCCACGGCACCGGCGGATATTTGCAACTGGGCGCCCATGGCGCCGAAGGAGGGTAAGTACATGTCCATGGCCAGATAGCCGAGCATGCTCAGCCCCGCCAGGTACCAGGTGAAACCAAAAGAATTTTTCATTGAAGCCTTGTTTAACCTGCCATCAAACTATTTGCTGACTAGCGCCCATTATGAAGCTGACAGTTTCCCTGTGAAGCGATAATAATTGGACATTCTTATCAATATTTTTGAAGGCAGTTACCATGTGGTCCGAATACTCCCTGGATGTCGTCGATGCGGTAGCCCGTCACGGCAGTTTCAGCGCCGCCGCCCAGGAACTGCATCGCGTGCCGTCCGCCATCAGTTACACCGTGCGGCAGCTAGAGGAGTGGCTGGCGGTTCCGTTGTTCGTCCGCCGTCATCGAGATGTGGAGCTTACGCCGGCCGGCAAGCTGTTTGTTGATGAAGCCCGTAGCGTGATGAAAAAAATGCTCGTCACTCGCAGGCTATGCCAGCAGGTGGCTAACGGCTGGAGCGGGCAACTGAAAGTGGCGGTGGATTCCATCGTCAAACAGCAGCGCTGCCGGCAACTGGTGCTGGATTTCTATCGCCAGTTTCCAGACGTGGAATTGCTGCTGGAGTACGAGGTGTACAACGGCGTGTGGGACGCCCTCGCGGACGACCGTACCGACATCGTGATTGGCGCCACCAGCGCAGTGCCGGTGGCCAGCCATTTCACCTTTCGCGACATGGGACTGTTGAATTGGCTCTGCGTGGTCAGCGCCCACCATCCGCTGGCGCAGGTGCAAGGCCTGCTCAGTGACGACCAATTAAGGCCCTTCGCATCGCTGTGCATGACCGATACCTCGCGCAACCTGCCCAAGCGCGATACCTGGACCCTGGATAACCAGCGGCGTTTAGTCGTACCCAACTGGGCATCCGCCATGGATTGCCTGCGCGATGGCCTGTGCGTCGGCATGGTGCCGGAACACCTGGCGCGGCCGTTGATCGAGCGCGGTGAACTGGCAGCCCTGCAACTGTCCCGGCCCTTCCCCGCCAGCCCGTCCTGCGTGGCCTGGGCACAGAACAAGTTTTCCCCGGCCATGGCCTGGTTGCTGGGGTACCTGGGGGACACCGATACGATGAATCAGGAGTGGTTGAATGGCGATGATCTATAGGCTCTCCTCTCAGGCCAAGCAACGGGAAAGGGTGCGCACAATCATATCCACTTCTTTAGCATCAATGGTCAACGGCGGCAGTAAGCGGATGATCTTGCCCCGCGTCACATTGATCAGCAGGCCATGCTCGCGCGCGGCGATCAGCGCCAGGTCACGATAAGGACGGGCCAACTCGATACCGATCATCAAGCCCTGCCCCCGAATCGCCAGCACGTGGGGATGCTCACTCAACTCCACCCGCAATCGCGCCAGCAGCCGCTCGCCCTGGAGCGCTGCGTTCTCCAGCAAGCCCTGCTCTTCAATAATATCCAGCACTGTGCAACCGACGCGACAAGCCAGCGGGTTACCGCCAAAGGTACTGCCGTGACTACCGGGAGTGAACAACTGCGCCACGGCCTTGCGCGCCAGGCAGGCACCAATCGGGATACCGTTGCCCAGGCCTTTGGCCAGGGTCATGACGTCCGGGACAATGCCCTCATGCTGGAAGGCGAACCACTGGCCGGTACGACCAATTCCGGTCTGGATCTCATCGAGCATCAACAACCAACCTTGCCGGGTGCAGTGATCCCGCAGGGCTTTCAGGTAGCCGGGGGGAGCCAGTTGGACGCCGCTTTCGCCCTGGATCGGCTCCAGCAATACCGCAACGATGCGCGCGCCAAACGCCTGAGTCACCGCCTCCAGGGCGGCCAGATCGCCGAAGCCAACCTTGATAAAGTCCCCCGGCAAACGCTGGAACCCCAACCGCACCGACGGCCCGTCACTGGCAGACATCGTGCCCAGGGTACGGCCGTGAAAGGCGTTGTCCATGACGACCACCAGCGGCTGCTCAATGCCTTTTTTCCAGCCATACAACCGCGCCAATTTCAACGCCGTCTCATTGGCCTCCGCGCCGGAGTTATTGAAGAACGCCTGATCCAGGCCCGATAGCGTGCTCAAGCGCTGAGCCAGGCGCTGCTGCCAGTCGATGCTGTAGAGGTTGGAGGTATGCAACAGCAACCCTGCCTGCTCGGTGATTGCCGCCACCAGCCGCGGATGGGAATGGCCGACATTGGTCACCGCTACACCGGCCACCGCGTCCAGGTATTCACGCCCCTGTTGGTCCCACAGGCGAGTACCCAGGCCGCGGATGAAGCTTAAATCCAAGGGTTGATAGGTGGTCATCAGGCAGGCGGCGGTCATGGCATCAGGCTCCAGTGCTTCGTAGTGATGGCTACAGTATCGTTAGCCACCAGAGCTGGATAAACTGCGAATATCTGCGATCACTTTAAATCAAGGCTTGATAATGGATCTGTTCCAGGCAATGACGGTGTACGTCAAGGTAGTGGAAAGCGGCAGCATGACAGCGGCAGCGCAGTCGTGTGGGATGTCCACCACCATGGTCGGCAATCACCTGCGCGCCCTGGAACAGCGCCTTGGTGTCAGCCTGCTCAAGCGCACCACCCGTAAACAGAGCCTGACAGAATTCGGCGGACTCTATTATCAGCGCTGTTTGGAAGTGCTGGGCCTGGTGGCCGACTCCGAACAACTGGCCGAGCAGATTCACAGTGAAGCCCCCAAGGGCCTGTTGCGGATCACCGCCCCGCCTGCGTTCGGCGCCGAGCGCCTGGCACCGGCGCTGAGCGAGTTTTCCCGGCGTTATCCGCAGATCCAGTTATATGTGGTGTTGAGCAACCAGTCGATGGACCTGATCGACAGCGGTTTCGATGCAGCGATCCGCCTCGGTGAATTGCAGCCCTCCAGCCTGATCGCTCGGCCGTTGCAGAACTACACCATGACCCTGTGCGCCTCACCAGGTTACCTGGCGCGCCGGGGTACTCCGCACACTGCGCAGGATTTGCAACAGCATGATTGCTTGGCATTTGCCTACCCCTCGACCGACGATTGGCGCAACGCCGACAAACAATGGCGCCTGCACGGCCCAGAGGGAGAAATCGAAATCGCCGTGTCCGGCCCCATGACCGTCAACAGTTCCCAGGCCTTGCACCGCGCGGCAGTAGAAGGCATGGGTATCGTCATGCTGCCCGACGCCCTGGTCGACCCTGACCTGAGGGCGGGCAAACTGATTGCGTTACTGCCAGGCTATCAGCCGCCCTTCCGGCCGATGCATCTGCTGTACGCCCAGGACCGCTATCGCCTGCCCAAGCTGCGGGCCTTCGTCGACTTCGTGATGGAGCTGTGGGCGCGCTAGAAGCTCACACCCAATGCGCGCAAACGTTCACCGGTGTGTTCGGCGGATACGTGGTGAATCCCCTGCCAGCCAAGGGCAATAGCCGCCTCGATATTGCCGGCCACGTCATCGATAAACACCACTTCATCGGGTTTGATGTCTGTCAGATGGGCGCGAACCTGAGCAAGGCTGGCGTGGTAGATCGCGGCATCGGGCTTGATAAGCTTCACTTCGCCGGACACCACGATGTCGCGAAAATACTGCAGGAAGGAATAGTTGGCTCGGGCATACGGGAAGGTTTCGGCTGACCAGTTGGTCAATCCGAACAACGGCATTTTTGCCTCATGCAACGCCTCCAGTATCGCTACGCCCCCGGACAGCGGGCCACGCAGCATTTCGTGCCAGCGGTCGTAATAAGCCTGGATCAAAGACTCATGTTGCGGATGCTCGGCGATCAGCGTGCGTGTTGCTTCAGCCAGGGTGCGCCCGGCGTCCTGCTCGGTATTCCAGGCCTGGGTGCAGACCGTGTCGAGAAACCACTGGCGCTCGCGCTCATCGGTAATCAGTTGGCGGTACAGGTGCTGCGGGCTCCAATCGAACAAGACACCGCCAAAATCAAAGACCACTGCGCGAATCGTCATCGGGAAATCTCCGTTAGCGTGAGGTGAGTCAGGCCGCTAGAGATACAGGATCACTTGGGAGTTTCACAACCAGGAAGGCACAACATCGAACGATGTTGCAAAAAAAACGGCCTCCCGCCCAAGGCGAAGAGGCCGTTGTATTACGTGTTGCTTAAGCCTGAACCAGACCTTCGAGCTTCACCGTCGGATTGACGTCAGCGTCGTAGTCCACGCCTTCGATCTCGAAACCGAACAGGCGCAGGAACTCAGCCTTGTAACCGGCAAAGTCGCTGATCTCATTGACGTTGTCGTCAGAGACCTGATTCCACAGTGCCGCAACGGCATCCTGTACTTTCGGCTCCAGTTCCTTGAGGTCGGCACGCAGGCGGCCGTCGGCGTCGAGCTTGGGCTCTTTGCCATACAGGCTGTCCTTGAACAAGCCGTAGACCTGCTCGATGCAACCTTCGTGGCTGCCCTGTTCTTTCATTACCTTGAACAGCAGCGACAGGTACAGCGGCATGATCGGGATCGCCGAACTGGCCTGGGTGACCACGGCCTTGAGCACCGACACACGGGCGTCGCCCTTGAGTGCTGCGAGGTTTTCGCGCAGGGTCAGGACTTTCTTGTCCAGGTCTTTCTTGGCTTCGCCGATGGAGCCATTCCAGTAGATATCCTGGGTCAGCTTTTCGCCCAAGTAGGTGAACGCAGTGGTCTTGGCGCCTTCGGCCAACACGTCGGCTTCACGCAGGGCATCGATCCACAGCTGCCAGTCTTCACCACCCATGACCTTCACGGTGCCGTCGATTTCTTCCTGGGTAGCTGGCTCCAGGGTGGTGTCGACGACGACGCCCTTGTCGGTGTTGATGCCACGCAGGGTCACGGACTTGCCAATCGGTTTCAGGGTGGAGGTGTGCACCACGCCTTGTGGGTCGGTGCGGCGTGGCGCGGCCAGGCTGTAGACCACCAGGTCGATCTTACCCAGGTCTTTCTTGATGGTTTCGATGGTCAGGCGCTTGATCTCGTCGGAAAAGGCGTCGCCATTGATGCTCTTGGCGTAGAGGCCTTTCTCTTTAGCAAACTTGTGGACAGCGGCGCTGTTGTACCAGCCGGCAGAGCTGAGCTTGCCCTCTTCGCCTTCTTTCTCAAAAAACACGCCAAGGGTGTCGGCGCCGCAGCCAAAGGCGGCGCTGATGCGCGCGGCCAGGCCGTAGCCGGTGGAAGCCCCGAGAACCAGAACCTTTTTCGGGCCACCTTCGATGGCGCCGTGTTCAGTTACGTAGTCAATCTGTTGCTTGACGTTCGCTTCGCAGCCAACAGGGTGGGCCGTTACACAGATAAACCCACGAACCCGCGGTTTGATGATCATAAAAATTCTGCCTCTTCCAAGGTGCCGAAGGCCAATGGTGGCCATTACAGCTTCAATCGTTCTGGTCTATGACGCACGGAAAACCGAAGCGTCACGATAGTCGCAATTCTTCTGTTCACAAAATCCAATTCACCGCAGTTCGGGGACGCCGTCTGGAGGATGGCCAAACGTAAAAACTGTAGGTGGCTTTCGCACATTTGAAAGATTTAAAACGCCTATCCGGCAGCTAACGTCTTATTATGACGGGATTGTTTCAATATGTTTCAAAATACCACCACTCGCATCCATGGATTTGGACCTGTCGAATGGCGTCCAGCTGGAGCTGAGTTTCATGAATAAGCCTGCTATCCGCAAAAAACTGGTCTCGATCGCCTGGGTACTCGGCGTCTTGTTGATTATCGACATCTTCCCCCAGACTACCTTGGTGTTCCTGGGCCTGGTGGTGCTCTGTGGTCTCTATGATTTCCTGCGCAACGGCCTGTACGACCGCACAACCATCAAAAAATATTTTATAGGCAGCGGCCGTAATACCTGGCTATTAGCACCGTTCAACACCTTGTTCGACGTATTGAGCAAACCCAATCGCCATATCTACAAAATGCACGACCTGCCGCCGGCCTGGCGCGAGGATCTGCAACAGGTGATCGACAACGCCATGGCTCACAAGGATGAAATCATCGAGTACCTGGACGCACGCATGGCCGAGAAGAAACGCGGCATGCTGTTTTTTCAGTGGTACGGACGCCCAATCGAAACCACTCTGGACATTGCATCGCTCAAGGAAAAACTGCCCTACGTCAAAACCATCGGGGTGTCGGTGTTCAATGAAAACCGCTCCACCTCGTTTCACTTCGGTCCCCTGCGCCTGATGTACCGGGTGTTGTACAACATGGCTCCGGCGCCCCACCACGAGGGGGTCTACATTCAAGTGGGCAAGCACAAGCACTATTGGCATGACGACCCGCTGTTCATTTTCGATGACACGCTGATGCACGCGTCTTTCAATAAAAACGATGCCAAGCGCTATTGCCTGTTCATTGATATCGTCCGGCCTTCACTCCTCCCATTCGTCCTCAGAGGCCTGATTGCGGGCTTTGCCGGTGTGGTCTTTACCCTGCGGCGGTTTTTCTACAAGAACTGGAAGCTGATTCAGTAAGTTCTGCGGCATGATGAAGGGCGACGGTGTTTGCGTCCGGCCGCTGAGCCGGAGAAAATGCCAGTCCAATGCGACCTAATCGGCGCTCATCATCCTCATGCCACTGGCTGTCCGCGGTCCGGTGGCAGCGCTTTCAGGGAATCAGAATGCCCCAACGTCAAGTCATCAACGCGTCCGTAAGCCCCAAAGGCAGCCTCGAAACACTGTCCCAGCGTGAAGTCCAGCAGCTCAGTGAAGCAGGTTCCGGCAGTATCTACACCCTGTTCCGCCAGTGCGCCCTGGCAATCCTCAATACCGGCGCCCATATCGACAATGCCAAGACCATCCTCGACGCCTATCAGGATTTCGAAGTCCGCATCCACCAGCAGGATCGTGGCGTACGCCTGGAGCTGCTGAACGCGCCGGCCGATGCCTTCGTCGATGGCGAAATGATCGCCAGCACCCGTGAGATGTTGTTCAGCGCCCTGCGGGACATCGTCTACACCGAGAACGAACTGGACAGCCAGCGCATCGACCTGAGCAACTCCCAGGGCATCACCGACTACGTGTTCCACCTGCTGCGCAACGCCCGCACCCTGCGCCCCGGTGTCGAGCCGAAGATTGTGGTGTGCTGGGGCGGGCACTCGATCAATACCGAAGAATACAAATACACCAAGAAAGTCGGCCATGAACTGGGCCTGCGTAGCCTCGACGTGTGCACCGGTTGCGGCCCTGGCGTGATGAAAGGCCCGATGAAGGGCGCGACTATTTCCCACGCCAAACAACGCATCACCGGCGGGCGCTACCTGGGCCTGACCGAGCCGGGCATCATCGCCGCCGAAGCGCCGAACCCTATCGTCAACGAGCTGGTGATTCTGCCGGACATCGAAAAGCGCCTGGAAGCCTTCGTGCGAGTCGGCCACGGCATCATCATCTTCCCGGGCGGTGCCGGTACAGCTGAAGAGTTCCTGTACCTGCTGGGCATCCTGATGCACCCGGACAACCGCGATGTGCCGTTCCCGGTGATCCTCACCGGGCCGAAACACGCCGCGCCGTACCTGCAACAGTTGCACGCCTTTGTCGGCGCAACCTTGGGCGAAGCGGCCCAGGCTCACTACCAGATCATCATCGACGACCCGGCCGAAGTGGCCCGCCAGATGACTGCCGGGTTGAAGACGGTCAAGCAGTTCCGCCGTGAGCGCAATGATGCGTTCCACTTCAACTGGCTGCTGAAAATCGACGAAGGCTTCCAGCGCCCGTTCGACCCAACCCACGAAAACATGGCCAGCCTGCAGTTGAACCACGCCCTGCCCCCTCATGAACTGGCGGCCAACCTGCGCCGGGCGTTCTCCGGGATCGTGGCCGGCAACGTCAAGGACAAGGGCATCCGCTTGATCGAGCAGAATGGGCCGTACGAGATTCACGGCGACCCGGAGATCATGAAACCACTGGATGAGTTGTTGCAGGCGTTTGTGGAGCAGCACCGGATGAAGTTGCCGGGTGGCGCGGCGTATGTGCCGTGTTATCGCGTCGTTCAGTGATGCTGATGCCGGGGAAGAACTGATATGTCCTCTTCATTTTCTTCCCTGAGCATCCACCTGTGGCGCTACGGCATTCCCGGCGACTGACCCAGGCATGCCGTGGGCCAGTCGGCTCAATCAGTCGGGGGTGGCTTATGTGACGCCGGCGACCTTGCACGGGCGTTGGATGGTGCGGGTGTCCATTGGCGCGCTGACCACTGAGCGCGAGCATGTAGCCGCGTTGTGGGAGCACTTGCAACAGGTGGTGGCTTGCCCTCGATGAGCGACCTATGGACCAATGGATCGGGTCCACCGTAACTCCTTACCCTAATTCAACGCAGCCAAGACCACCGGCATGCAACGGCTGACCTGAGCCACAGCGTTGCAGTGACGCTCACGCTTTGGTAAAACCTGCTGCTACAGACCTTATCTAGAGAAAGACAAACGTGCGCACGCTTCTTCTCGCTACTTTGGCATTGACGCCCACCCTGGCCTTTGCCGAAGCCATCGCCTGGCCCGAGCTGCCCGACACCTGTTTCGTCAGCGGTCGTTCTGCCACCAACGCAGATGTCGATAGCGGCTGTGCGGCGTTTCTGATTAACGTCAAGGGCAAGGCAGCAGGTACGCCCATCAAGCTGGATATTCCCCAGTACGCCATGCACATTAAAGAAGGCACTGGGAAAGAGACGCCGGTAATCATCATCCAGGCGGAAGAAAACGGCGATATCAAGGCTGTGGGTTACAAGGAGCTGGGCACCGAACAACTGGGCGCGGCGCTTTTGAAGGAAATGCGTTTGCTAGGAACGAAAAAACCAATATGAGCGATGCGCTCATGGCAGGTGAGGCGAACAAATTATGTACCCAAAAAATTACTGACCAGCCCTCCGTTTCAGCATCCTGCTGGCGCTGCCGTTGAACGGGCAAGTTAAAGATGAGTTTAGCGTCTGATCCTAACGTTTGCCGAAATGCACCTGAACCGCGCCCACAAAAAAAACCGCTGACCGGCTACTGGCTCAGCGGGTTTTTGGTATCGGTTCGGCCCTGACTCAGGACCTCACCAACCTCTTACAGTGCGATATCAGCCGCTGGCTTGCTCGGCTCGGCCGCAGGCTTTGCAGCCTCAGTGGCTTTCGGAGCAGCCCTCTGAGGAATCGCTGGCGGAGGCGTCAGTTGCAGAACCTTGGCGGTGTAGGCCCATTCTTCAGCAACACGCTCAGAACTACCATTCAGCTGAGTACCGTAGCTCGGCACGATCTGGTGCAGCTTTTCCTGCCAGGCCGGGGACGCAACCTTGTCCTTGAACACTTTCTGCAGCACGGTCAGCATGATCGGAGCCGCAGTCGACGCGCCTGGCGATGCACCCAACAAGCCTGCAAGGCTGTTGTCAGCGGAGCTGACCACTTCGGTACCGAGCTTCAGGACGCCGCCCTTCTCTTCGTCACGCTTGATGATCTGCACGCGTTGACCAGCTTGCCACAGACGCCAGTCTTCTTTCTTGGCGTTCGGGAAGTACTCTTGCAGCGCCTTGAAGCGGTCGTCGTCCGACTGCATCAGTTGACCAGCGAGGTACTCAACCAGCGGGTACTGCTCAATGCCCACCTTGGTCATCGGCCAGATGTTGTGGGTGGTGGTGCTGGTCAGCAGGTCGAAGTACGAGCCTTCTTTCAGGAACTTGGTGGAGAAGGTGGCGAATGGACCAAACAGGATTACGCGCTTGCCATCCAGCACGCGAGTGTCCAGGTGCGGAACCGACATCGGCGGTGCGCCAACGGAGGCTTTACCGTAGGCCTTGGCTAAATGCTGCTCGGCGATGGTCGGGTTCTCGGTCACCAGGAACGAACCACCAACGGGGAAACCGGCGTATTCACGTGCTTCCGGAATGCCCGATTTCTGCAGCAGGTGCAGTGCACCGCCGCCCGCACCGATGAACACGAACTTGGCGTCGGTTTCGGTCTTGGTGCCGTCTTTCAGGTTCTTGTAGCTGACGCGCCAGGAGCCATCGTCATTCTTGGTGATGTCTTGCACTTCGCTCGACAGCTTCAGATCGAACTTCGGCGTAGTTTGCAGGTGAGCAACAAACTGACGGGTGATCTCGCCAAAGTTCACGTCTGTACCGATCGGAGTCCAGGTGGCCGCGATTTTCTGGCTAGGGTCACGCCCTTCCATCATCAGCGGAACCCATTTCTTGATCTGCACCGGGTCTTCGGAGTATTCCATGCCCGCGAACAATGGGCTCGCCTGCAGTGCTTCATAACGCTTCTTGAGGAACTTGATGTTGTCATCGCCCCACACAAAGCTCATGTGCGGAGTGGAGTTGATGAACGAACGCGGGTTCTTCAGAACGCCCTGCTGAACCTGCCAGGACCAGAACTGACGGGAGATCTGGAATGCTTCGTTGATCTCGACCGCTTTCGGGATTTCAACGTTGCCATTCTTGTCTTCCGGGGTGTAGTTCAGCTCAGCCAAAGCCGAGTGACCGGTACCGGCGTTGTTCCAGCCGTTGGAGCTTTCTTCGGCAACCCCATCGAGGCGCTCGACCATCTCCATCGACCAATTCGGTTCCAACTCATTGAGCCAGACACCGAGGGTCGCACTCATGATGCCGCCGCCAATCAGCAGCACATCGACCTTCTTTGCCTCTTCCGCGTGAACAGACGTGATCCCCATCGACAAAGCCAGCCCCAACAGGGCAGTGTTTACTTTCTTGAACATCGTAGCACCTATGATAAAACGCCATCCGCCCTACAGCCCCGCATCATCCGGCAACCTGGATTCGCGCTGCGCCAGGCAACGCACCGCAGGTTCCCGCATTCATAAGGACTGAAGGGTGGGCACACAAGGCCGACGTATCGACCTCACTTTTATGTCCCTTCTGCGCTGACTTCTTATCATTATTGGCTTCAGCTACCTCGGCGACAGCCATCCTGCCATGCGTGTACGGATGCACGAATGGAAGAAAGGATAGACCAAGATGGCGTGCAGAATATCATGCTCGGGTTGGATGGGGGGGCATCGCATCCGGCATAACGGCTTCCTTGGGAAAAGCAAAATCGAGGGATGGGCTTTAGTATTGAAGGCGACTGGTAGGCGCTCGCTCGTACTTTCCGAGCGCCCAAAACAAAACCCCATTTACTTTCGCAAGTGGGGTTTCGGAATCTAATATTGACGAGTGAGCGGGCTTGCCCCATCACCACAACGTCTTATCCAGCGCCTTGCAGAACGAATGTCAGATCTTGAAGCTATCAACCAACTGCTTCAAACGGCTGGCTTGTTGCGAGAGTGCATCACAGTCTTTCAAGGTTTCGTTGAGGTTGACGACGCCCTGCTGGTTCAGCATGTTGATTTGGTTGATGTCGACGTTGAGGGTTTCCACCACGGCGGTCTGTTCCTCGGTGGCCGCCGCTACCGACTGGTTCATCCCGTCGATCTCGACAATCCGCTGGGTCACGCTGACTAGGCGTGCGCCGGCCTGGTTGGCCACCTCGACACTTTCTTCGCTGGAGACTTGGCTGGCATTCATCGTCGTCACCGCCTCGCGCGAACCGATCTGCAACGAGGTGATCATCTTGTGGATCTCTTCTGCCGACTCCTGGGTCCGGTGAGCCAGGTTGCGTACTTCATCGGCAACCACTGCAAAACCGCGACCGGCTTCTCCGGCCCGTGCCGCTTCAATCGCGGCGTTGAGGGCCAGCAGGTTGGTTTGCTGGGAGATACCTTTGATCACGTCAAGAATGTGGCCAATGTTATCGGTGCTGGCATTCAGGTTTTCAATCTGGGTGCAGGACAGGCTGATTTTCTGCGACAACTCCGACATTGCCAGAATGGTTTTTTCCACCACTTTGCGACCGTCATCCGCTTGCTCGCTGGCACTGCTGGCGTGTTGCGATGCATCGGCGGCGTTGCGGGCGATTTCCTGAGTGGCGGCACCCAGTTCGTTAATCGCAGCAGCCACACTGTTGGTGCGAGCACTCTGTTCATCAGAACCGATAATCGATGCGTTGGATGATGCCATTACTCGCTGGGACAGATCATTCACTTGACGCGTCGCCGAGGAAACTTCGGAAATCGATGCGTGAATTCGCTCGACGAACTGGTTGAAGGCGCTGCCCAGTTCACCAAATTCGTCTTTGCTTTCTACGGCCAGGCGTCGGGTCAAATCACCCTCGCCCTGGGCGATATCCTGCATGGCGCGGCCCATGGTGGTCAGCGGGCGCATCAACACCTGGATCAGCAAGCTCAATAGAACGGCAATCGCCGTGACAGCGATGAACATAGCGATCAAGGCAGACGTACGGAATTTACCCAGCTGTGCGTAGGCTTTATCTTTGTCAATCGACAGACCGATGTACCAGTCTGCATTCGGCAAGTCGCTGATCGGGGTAAACGACAGAATTCGATCCTGTCCCTTGAGGAGCACATCCTGATTGACCTTCTCGATGCGGACATTGGTACCTGGGTAGATGTCCTTGAGATTTTTCATCACCTGGTCCTGGTCCGGGCTGGCGATGACCTGACCGTCGCCGCTAACCAGAAACGCATGACCGATACCGCCGAAGTCCACCGAGTTGATGATCTTCACCAGGGTTTGCAGGCTCAAGTCACCGGCTACCACACCGAGCAGTTCACCGTGCTTCTTGACCGGCATGGCGATGGTAACGATCAAGCCACCCACACCGGCTATATCCATATAGGGCGGCGTGAGCATGGTCTTGTCCGCGGCGACCGCTTGCTTGTACCAGGCGCGCTGACGCGGATCGTAACCCTCCGGCATTTTCTCGTCAGGACGCTGGGTGAAGACGCCATTGGTTTGGCCAACGTAGGTGTACTGGAAATTCGACGTGAAAGCCGATTGATCGACCAATCCTGGCAGGTCGGCACCGCTGCCTTGATAGGCGATGTTTTGCGCAAGAGTTTCCAAGACCAGCACCCGACCACTGAGCCAGTTCTGCACGCTGCTGGCCGTCAGATCGCCTGACTGCTGGATGGACGACTCCAGATTTTGTTTGATGGTGCTGCGTTGCAGATAGTCGTTGTACAGCGTGAATAACGCGAAGGCCAGAACCACAACGCCTGACGCGGCCAACAGAATTTTATGACTGAATTTGAGATTCATTTCATCGACTTCTTTTTGCCAAAAGTGAGTGGGCGTGCTGGATGCAACTTTCCATGTAACGGTATAGGCGGACTCTTCGACCACTCTATTTCGGTGCACGCATGGCTCATCAGGCTTTCGGCCTCATCCGGATAAAACTTAAGGATTTGCGAGATACATCCTCTTTTAATGTGAGAAACCGACCAATAGTAGCGGCTCGGGACACTGACCAGCCCTTTGTCAATGCCATCTCTCGAGTGTGCAGTACAGACGCTTTACAGCAACCACTACGGTTGGCTGCGTAGTTGATTGGACAATGCCGCGGATGCGGCCGACTTGACTTAGGACACCTTTGTCCGTCTGCTGCAGAAAACCGAGCGATTCTAACTGAGGGCGCGCGGGCCTTTTTGCGTACGATTGCCAAGGCGTTGGTGATCGGCCACTGGCGTCGCGAAGAAATCGAGCGTGCCTACCTGGAATCCATCGCGCAGTAACCCCAAGCACTGGCTCCAAGTGCCGAAGCTCAGATAGGAGAACATATGGCAGGCGCTCGCTCATACTTTTCGAGCGCCCAAAACAAAACCCCATCTGCTTTCGCAAATGGGGTTTCGGAATTTAATCTTGACGATGACCTACTCTCACATG
>NZ_JBEOPT010000022.1:0-59334 GCF_040310325.1 Pseudomonas sp. HY7a-MNA-CIBAN-0227
GGCAGGAGCGCTTTGCTTACTTTCGTCTGGGCCGGCATTCCGGCTTTTCGAAAGTGAGTCGCTGTAAGAGCGAAACCACCAGCAGCCGTTACCGTAACAACGGATATGTACTCAATAGCCCCCCTAGAACCCAGCCATCAGCAACCTCAAGAAATGTGTAGATACCTATTAAAAATTTTGTCCTACAAAAATACCCACACAGCCCACAGGCTCTGGGATCTGGCCTAGACTCATGACCGATGGGTCGCAACCAAAAGAAAAGCCCCCGCAAAAAATCGAAACTTTCTAACTCTGCCGTAGGTCAGGTTTAAGGTAAGGCGAGCGCTGAAGGTTCACGCCGAACGCCCGTCCATCCACTCTATTTACGACTCCAGCGCAACTGGCATAAGGCTTGCCAGTCTGTGTAGCGCTTGTGCGCCTGGCCGCAGGATGCGGTCAATCATCGCCGATGGCTCAAAGCTATCAGCCGACCAACCATGGGAGAGAACTATGATCAGTGCCGATTTAGATACTCAGGGAGAGCGTTTTAGTCAGCCAATTGGCGGGCCTACCTCATTGGTGGACCTTCCCAACACGGTACGGCCGGTCTCGTCTCAAAACCCCAATCGCAAGAAAGTGCTGTTTGTCACCTCGGAGCTCGCCGATCTGGTGAAAACCGGTGGCCTGGGCGACGTCTCCGCCGCCCTGCCCAGGGCCATGGCCCACCTGCACGATGTACGCGTGTTGATTCCCGGCTACCCGCAGGTGCTGGAGAGCGACAACCCCATTCATATCATCGGCGAGCTGGGCGGCCATGCTGCGCTACCGCCTTGCAAGATCGGGCGCATGGACCTCAAGGACGGCCTGGTCATCTATGTGCTGATCTGCCCCGAACTCTATGAGCGTGAAGGCACGCCCTACGGCGCCAACAATGGTCGCGACTGGCCAGACAACCATATCCGCTTCGCCCGCCTGGGCCTGGCCGCCGCCGATATTGCCGCCAACCTGGCGCAAATCCACTGGTGCCCTGACCTGGTGCACGCCCATGACTGGCCAGCAGGCCTGGCTCCGGCTTATATGCACTGGCGTGGTTCACGCACACCCACGCTGTTCACCATCCATAACCTCGCCTACCAGGGGGTGGTCAGCCTGGCCTCGTGCCCGGAGCTGGGGATTCCCGAGCATGCCTTGCAACAGGAGGGGATGGAGTTCTACGGCAAACTGTCGTTTTTAAAAGCTGGCATGGCCTATTCCAGCCACATCACCACGGTCAGCGCCACGTACGCCCAGGAAATCACCACCCCGGAGTTCGGCTGCGGTCTAGATGGCTTCCTTGCAAGCAAGACCCAGCAAGGCCTGCTCAGCGGCATTCCCAATGGCATCGATGAAAGCTGGGAATCGTCCACCGACCCGCACCTGACCCACCCGTTCAATATCGGTGATTGGGAAGGCAAGGCCGTAAACGCGGCCCATGTACGTAACCTGTTCGGCTTGCACGACTCCACCGGCCCGCTGTTTGCCGTAGTTTCTCGGTTGGTCTACCAGAAAGGCCTGGACCTGACCGAAGCAGTGGCCAGTTTTATCGTCGAATCCGGTGGACAGATTGCAATCATCGGTCGCGGCGAACCCGAGGAAGAACAGGCCATGCGTGCCCTCGCCCTGCGCTTTCCCGGTCAGATCGGCGTACGTATCGGCTTCAACGAAACCGACGCGCGACGCATGTTTGCCGGCAGCGACTTTCTGCTGATGCCCTCGCGCTATGAACCCTGCGGCCTGAGCCAGATGTACGCCCAGCGTTTCGGCTCGTTGCCCGTGGCTCGCAACACCGGCGGCCTGGCGGACACCATCGAGGATGGCGTCACTGGTTTCCTGTTCAACGAATCCACTGTGCCAAGCTACGAAGCTGCCTTGAGCCGTGCGTTCAAGGTCTTTGCCTACCCCGGCCTGCTCAACGCCATGCGTTGCCGGGCCATGGCCGCGCCGTTCAACTGGTGCCAGTCAGTGGAGCCCTACGCCGAACTTTACGAACAACTGGTGGCGAAAACCCTGGGAATATCGGGGAAACAGTAAAGAGGTCTTTATAGATGCCGTTACGGACTCTGGAAACATGGCCCCACGGCGCAATCATGCTCGACGCGCAACACACCCGTTTCGCTTTGTGGGCGCCTGATGCGTTTTATGTCAGCGTTGAGTTGGAAGAAGGCACATCTGTTCCCATGCTGCCCCTGGCAGATGGCTGGTTTGTAGTGCAAGTGCAATGTCCGGCGGGAACTCGCTACCGCTACAACATCGACGGTGAGCGGGAGGTCCCTGACCCGGCTTCGCGACTTCAGCACTCGGACGTGCATGGCCACAGTGTCGTGGTCGATCCGCTGGCCTACCGCTGGCGCCACAGCGCCTGGCAGGGCCGGCCCTGGCATGAGGCGGTTATCTACGAGCTGCACGTGGGCGTGCTGGGGGGCTACGCCGAGGTTGAGAAACAACTGCCGCGCCTGGCCGAGTTGGGTGTCACGGCCATTGAACTGATGCCCCTGGCGCAGTTCCCCGGCGAGCGTAATTGGGGCTACGACGGGGTCTTGCCCTACGCCCCGCAATCCTCCTACGGCTCCCCCGACCAGTTGAAACAGCTGATCGACAGCGCCCACCAACATGGGTTGGCGGTGATCCTCGACGTGGTCTACAACCACTTCGGCCCCGACGGTAATTACCTGGGGCAGTACGCCAAGGGTTTTTTTCGCGAAGACACTCACACGCCCTGGGGCGCCGGCATCGACTTTCGCCGCCGTGAAGTGCGCGAGTTCTTTATCGACAACGCCCTGATGTGGTTGCTGGAGTACCGCTTCGACGGCCTGCGCCTGGATGCGGTGCACGCCATCAACGATCCCGAGTTCCTCCAGGAACTGGCCCAGCGGGTCCGTCAGCAAGTGGACTCGGGGCGTTACGTGTGGCTGGTGCTGGAAAATGAATTCAACCAGGCAAGTCTGCTGGAGCAAGGTTTCGATGCCCAGTGGAACGATGACGGGCACAACGCCCTGCACGTGCTGCTGACCGGCGAAACCGATGCCTACTACGCCGACTTTGCCGACGACCCCACCGCCAAACTGGCGCGCTGCCTGAGCGAAGGCTTTATCTACCAGGGCCACGCTACCCGTCACGGCAGTGAACGCGGTGAGCCAAGCAGGCACTTGCCGCCCAGCGCATTTGTGCTGTTTCTACAAAACCATGACCAGATCGGTAACCGTGCCCTGGGCGAACGCCTGCATCAACTCTGTTCCCCCCAAGCATTGAAGGCCGCTACGACATTGCTGCTGATGTCACCGATGATCCCGCTGATGTTCATGGGCGATGAAGTCAACGCTGAAGAGCCGTTCCTGTTTTTTACCGACCACCACGGCGAGCTGGCTGAAGCGGTGCGCGAAGGTCGGCGTAACGAATTTGCCGAATTTGCCGCCTTCACCGACCCCGAGCGGCGCGAACGTATTCCCGATCCCAACGCCCTGCAAACCTTCCGCCGTTCTGCCCCGGCCCTTGCCGATTGCAGCACTTCCCAGCTGTACCGCCAGTTGCTGAGCCTGCGCCACCGACACATCGTGCCGCATCTTCCGGGCAGCGTGGCGCTGGGTGCACACGTGCTGGGGCAAGGCGCGATCTCTGCCCGCTGGCGCCTTGGCGATGGCAGCGTGCTGCAGATCGACCTCAATCTGAGTCCTGCCACCTTCAAGCACCCAACAGGTGTCCACAGCCTGTTTGTGACCCCGGTTTCAACCGTCAATGACACGTTGCTCGCGCCCTTTAGCGCCCGTGTCAGCCTGACCCCGGGCGAATCCTCAACCCTTACTGGAGAGCACCCTTGAGCGAAGCGCAATTGGAAATACTCGCCAGCCGAGCGGGCCTGGCCGTCGACTGGATCGACGCAAACGGCCGCCCGCAACGTGTCAGCCCCGACGCCTTGCGCGCCGTGCTCAAAGGCCTGGGCCACCCCGCCGACAGCGACAAAGCCATTGCGGCCAGCCTGCAAGACCTGGCGCGGGTGCAACAAGACAAACACCTGCCACCGCTGCTGACCGTGGATGTTGGCGCAGGCCTGGACCTGGCGCGCTACTTTGCGCCAGGCACGCCCTGCCAGCTCCACCTGGAAGACGGCAGCGTCCTGGACCTTGAGCTGGACGCCGACGCGACTCTCGTCGGTTCGATGCCGGTGGGTTACCACCAGGCGCACATTGCCGAGCAACACTTCACCCTGGCAGTGGCGCCGACTCATTGCTACAGCGTCGCCGAAGCCGTAGACAGCCAAACCGCCCGCGCCTGGGGCCTCAGCGCCCAACTGTACGCCCTGCGCCGCAGCGGTGACGGTGGGTTTGGCGACACGCAGGCATTGGAGCACCTGGCCCGCGCCGCCGCCGAAAGAGGCGCCGATGCCCTGGCGATCAGCCCGATGCACGCCATGTTCAGCGCCGACACTGAGCGCTACAGCCCCTATTCCCCCTCCAGCCGCCTGTTCCTTAACAGCCTTTATGCTTCGCCGGGTTGCATCCTCGGCGAACGGGCGCTGCGCAGCGCCATCGAGACCAGCGGCCTGGCCGATGAACTGCAGGCGCTTGAACAACAGAGCCTGATCGACTGGCCCGCTGCGGCCAAGGCCAAACAACAGCTATTGCGCACGCTGTACCAGGATTTTCGCCAAGGCAACCACCCGCAACACGCCGACTTCCTGAGTTTTCGCCAGGCCGGTGGCGAGGCCCTGGAAAACCACTGCCGCTTCGAGGCGGTACAGGCCGAGCGCGCCGCCAACGGTGAAAGCCTCGACTGGCGCCATTGGCCGCATGACTGGCGCGACCCCCACAGCCCGGCACTGGTGCAGTTTGCGCAAGACAATGGCGAAGAAATCGGCTTCTTTGCCTTCAGCCAATGGCTGATCGCTCGCGGCCTTGCGCGGGCGCAACAAACCGCCAGGGGCAGCGGCATGGGCATCGGCCTGATCGCAGACCTGGCCGTAGGTGCCGATGGCGCGGGTAGCCAGGCCTGGAGTCGCCAGGACGAACTGCTCGCCGAACTGACTGTGGGCGCGCCGCCGGACATCCTCAACCGCGCCGGTCAGGGCTGGGGCATTTCCGCTTTTTCCCCCGAAGGCCTCAAGCGCAACGGCTTTCGCGCCTTTATCGAAATGCTGCAGGCCAACTTTGCCCATGCCGGAGGTTTGCGCATCGACCATGTGATGGGCCTGCAACGGCTGTGGGTGATCCCCATGGACGCCTCGCCCCAAGAAGGCGCCTACCTGCATTACCCGGTGGATGACCTGCTGCGACTGTTGGCCCTGGAATCGAGTCGGCACCAGGCCATCGTCCTCGGCGAGGACCTCGGCACTGTGCCTGACGGCCTGCGGGAAAAACTGATCGCCCGCTCGATCCTCGGCATGCGCGTGCTGCTGTTCGAACAAGACCATGGCGGCCAATTCAAACCTATCCTCGATTGGCCGGACAATGCCCTGGCGACCACCAGCACCCATGACCTGCCCACTCTCAATGGTTGGTGGCACAGCCGTGATATCGACTGGAATGTGCAACTGGAGCTCATTGATACGCCCACCGTCGAGCAGTGGAGCGAACACCGCCTGCGGGAACGCCAGTCACTGCGCCAGGCCTTGAGCCAGGACCCGCAGAATTTTCGCGATGAAGTGCGCAACGAAACCGACCACATGATCGACGCCAGCGTGCGTTACCTGGGCCACACCCGCGCCCCTCTGGTTTTGCTGCCCCTGGAAGATGCCCTGGGCATTGAAGAACAAGCCAACCTGCCCGGCACCACCGACACCCATCCCAATTGGCGTCGTCGCCTGCCGGGAGCAGCTGCCACCCTGCTCGACAACGAAAACGCCGCGCGCCGCCTTGAACTGCTGGCAGTCGCGCGCAATCAAGCCCACGAGCGTGACCGGTGAAGCCATTGACCCTTCGGGCTACTCAGCGCCTGCAATTTCATAAAGGCTTTACCCTTGATGACGCAGTGCCGTTGGTGCCTTACTTCGCCCGCCTGGGTATCAGCCATCTCTATGCTTCGCCGTTGCTCAGTGCCCGCGCCGGTTCCATGCACGGCTACGATGTAGTCGACCCCACCACCGTCAACCCCGAGCTGGGCGGCGAACCGGCACTGCGCCGGTTGGTGGCGGCCCTGCGTGCACACCAGATGGGCCTGATCCTCGATATCGTCTCCAACCACATGGCCGTCGGTGGTAGCGACAACGCCTGGTGGCTGGACCTGCTGGAATGGGGCCGTTTGAGCCCCTACAGCGAATTTTTCGACATCCAGTGGCATTCGCCTGACCCGCTGCTCAAGGGCCAGTTGCTGATGCCGTTTTTGGGCAGCGACTACGGGGAGGCGCTGCAAACCGGCACTATCCCACTGCGCTTCGATCCACAGCACGGCAGCTTCTTCGTCGAACACTACGAACACCGCTTCCCGATCTGCCCCAGCGATTACGGCGACATACTGCGTGCTTATGAGCCGCTCAAGGCCTTGGCCGACCGCTTCAGCACCCTCGCCTACCAGCCCGATGCCTACCCCCAGGCCGCGATCCTGAAACAGGAATTGGTCGACCTGGCTGGCGACCCAACGATCCTGGACGCCATCGAGCACAGCCTGAGCCTCTTCGACTCGCGAGAGCCGCAAGGCTTTACCCGCCTGCATCATCTGCTGGAACAACAGAGCTATCGCCTGGCCAACTGGCGCACGGCGGCAGACGACATCAACTGGCGGCGCTTCTTCGACGTCAACGAACTGGGCGGCTTGCGGGTGGAGCGCAGCGCCGTGTTCGAGGCCACCCACAGCAAGATCTTCCACCTGATCAGCGAAGGCCTGGTGGATGGCCTGCGCATCGACCATATCGACGGCCTGGCCGACCCACGCGGTTACTGCCGCAAGCTGCGACGCCGGGTGGATGCGCTATCGCCGGACCAGCACTTGCCGATCTACGTCGAAAAAATCCTCGGCGAAGGGGAAACCCTGCATGAGGACTGGCGGGTCGACGGCACTACCGGCTATGAGTTCATGAACCAACTGTCACTGCTGCAACATGACCCCGCAGGCTTTGAACCCTTGGCCGAGCTATGGACCGGCAACACCGAACGTCCATCAGCGTTTATCGAGGAAGCCTGGCTGGCCCGCCAGCAGATCCTCAACGGTTCCCTGGCCGGGGATTTTGAAAGCGTCGCCCAGGCCCTGCTACAGGTGGCCCGTGACGACGTGATGAGCCGCGATCTGACCCTGGGCGCTATTCGCCGCGCCTTGCAGGAGCTGATCGTGCACTTCCCGGTCTATCGCACCTACATCAGCGCCCGTGGCCGCAGTGAGCGCGACGACGTGTTCTTTATGCGAGCCTTGAGCGGTGCCCGCAGCACCTTAAGCGAAGGCGACTGGCCGGTCCTCGACTGCCTGGAAAAATGGCTGGGCGGCCAGCCCTGGCGTGACCGTCCTCTGGGTCGCGAACGCAAGATCCTCAAGCACGCCTGTGTGCGCTTCCAGCAACTGACTTCCCCGGCGGCGGCCAAGGCCGTGGAAGACACCGCGTTCTATCGTTCGGCGGTGCTGCTGTCGCGCAATGACGTAGGCTTCAGCACCGAGCAGTTCAGCGCGCCCCTGGCGCACTTCCACGCGGCCAATCAACAACGCTTGCAGACCTTCCCCGACAACCTGCTGGCCACCGCCACCCATGACCACAAGCGCGGCGAAGACAGCCGCGCCCGCCTGGCAGTGCTCAGCGAGTGTGCCGTTTGGTACACCGAGCAGGTGCAGCATTGGCGCGCGCTTGCCGCGCCGTTGCGCAGCGATCAAGCCACGCCCTCGGCGGGTGACGAGTTGATCCTCTACCAAGTGCTGCTGGGCAGTTGGCCCCTGGACCTCGATAGCGACAATGCCTCGGGCCTTGGCGACTATCATCAGAGGCTCTGGCAGTGGCAACAGAAGGCTTTGCGCGAAGCCAAACTGCACAGCAGCTGGAGCGCGCCCAACGAGCTTTACGAGCAAGGTGTCGAAGCTTTCCTGCGCCGTTTGTTGCTGGACGATTCGGGGTTAGCGCTGCGCACAGCCATTGGTGTCGCCGCCCAGGCCATCGCGCCGGCCGGGGCCCTCAATGGACTGGCGCAATCCTTGCTGCACCTCACCGTGCCGGGCGTGCCGGACCTGTACCAGGGCGATGAGTTCTGGGACTTCAGCCTGGTAGATCCGGACAACCGTCGACCGGTGGATTTCAATGCCCGGCAACAGGCGCTGCAATCGCCCGTCGAAGTGAGGCAACTGCTTCAGCATTGGCGTGACGGGCGTATCAAACAGGCGCTGATTGCCCAGGTGTTGACCTTGCGCAAGGCCCACCCGGCGCTGTTTGCCAAGGGCAGCTACGAACCGTTGGAGGTGGTAGGTGAGCATGCAGATCGAGTCATAGCGTTCTGCCGTGAACATCAAGGAAAACGGCTGTTGGTGGTGGTGCCGCGCTGGACCCACAGCCTGCTTGAAAACAGCGCCAACCCCCACGTTGGCGCGCAAGTTTGGGGCGATACCCGGGTCAAATTACCGTTCACCGTAACAACCAAAAATTGGAAGGGACTTTTTCGAACAGGCGCAGTCACACCCAACAAGGAGTTGAGTATCCGCGCAGCCCTGGGGGATTTTCCGGTGAATATCTTTATCAATCCTAATGGTCAAGAAAGCTGAACTTTTCTGTGAGGAGCATTGCGATGAGTACCGAAGACAAACGCGTTCGCGAATTCGCGTATCAGATCTGGGAGTCCGAAGGCAAACCCCAAGGCCAGGAGGCGCGTCATTGGGAGATGGCGCGCAAACTGGCTGAAGCTGAAGCGCTGACGCCAAGCAAGGCGCCCAAGGCCAAGGCCAAGCCGAAAACTAAGCCGGCGGCACCTGCCAAAGCGGCGAGCGCGGTGGAGAAACCGGCCGTCAAGTCCAAGCCGAAAGCGCCGCGCAAACCGGCGAGCTGATCACAGCCCATGGCTGATGTGCTCTTTGTAGCAATCGGGCTTCTTGTGGCGAGCGGGCAAGCCCGCTCGCCACAAGAAGCCCGATTGCCACGAACGGCCCTGTTCGCCTGAAGAACCCATTTGCAGGAGCATATCAATGAGCAAACCCGACAAAACCCAATCGACGCCTGATACCGAGCCGTCGCGGATTCGTGAAGGTTTGCCCTTCCCCCTCGGCGCTACCTGGGACGGCCTGGGGGTCAACTTCGCTCTGTTCTCCGCCAACGCCACCAAGGTCGAGCTGTGCCTGTTCGACGACACCGGCGAAATTGAGCTGGAACGCATCGAGCTGCCCGAATACACCGACGAGACCTTCCACGGCTATCTGCCCGACGCCCATCCGGGGCTGATCTACGGCTATCGCGTGTATGGTGCTTATGACCCGGCCAACGGCCACCGCTTCAACCACAACAAATTGCTGATCGACCCCTACGCCAAACAACTGGTGGGCGAGCTTAAATGGTCCGAAGCCCTGTTCGGCTACACCATTGGCCACCCCGACGCCGACCTCAGCTTCGACGAACGCGACAGCGCGCCCTTCGTGCCCAAGTGCAAAGTCATCGACCCGGCCCACACCTGGGGCAATGACCAACCCGTGCGCACACCCTGGGATCGCACCATCATTTACGAGACTCACCTGCGCGGCATCAGCATGCGTCACCCCTCGGTACCAGAAGCCGTGCGGGG
This sequence comes from Pseudomonas sp. HY7a-MNA-CIBAN-0227, assembly GCF_040310325.1. NCBI lineage: Bacteria > Pseudomonadati > Pseudomonadota > Gammaproteobacteria > Pseudomonadales > Pseudomonadaceae > Pseudomonas > Pseudomonas sp. HY7a-MNA-CIBAN-0227. Next base: position 9,687 of record NZ_JBEOPT010000022.1, read on the forward strand.
TACCTGCGCCGGGCTGATGGTCGATGATGTGCTCAAGCACATCCGTCAGTTGGGGGTGTCGTCGGTGGAGTTGCTGCCCATCCATGCCTTCGTCAACGATCAGCACCTGCTGCAAAAAGGCATGACCAATTATTGGGGTTACAACAGCATCGCCTTCTTTGCCCCCGACCCGCGCTACCTGGCCAGCGGCAAGATCGCCGAGTTCAAGGAGATGGTCGCCCATCTGCACGAAGCCAGTCTGGAAGTGATTCTTGATGTGGTCTACAACCACACCGCCGAAGGCAACGAGCAAGGCCCGACCCTGTCGATGCGCGGCATCGACAACGCCTCGTACTACCGGTTGATGCCCGACGACAAGCGCTTCTACATCAACGACTCCGGCACCGGCAACACCCTGGACCTGAGTCACCCGTGCGTGCTGCAAATGGTCACTGACTCCCTGCGCTACTGGGCCACCGAAATGCACGTCGATGGCTTCCGCTTCGACCTGGCGACCATTCTGGGGCGTTACCACGACGGTTTCGAAGAGCGCCACAGCTTCCTTGTTGCTTGCCGCCAGGACCCGGTGCTGCGCCAGGTGAAGATGATCGCCGAACCCTGGGACATTGGCCCTGGCGGCTATCAGGTCGGTAACTTTCCACCAGGCTGGGTGGAATGGAACGACCGCTTCCGCGACACCGTGCGTGCCTTCTGGAAAGGCGACGACGGCCAACTGGCCGATTTTGCCGGGCGCATGACCGCCTCCGGTGAAATGTTCAACCAGCGCGGTCGCCGGCCCTACAGCTCGATGAACTTCATTACCGCCCACGACGGTTTCACCCTGCACGATCTGGTGTCCTACAACGACAAACACAACGAGGACAACGACGAGGACAACCAGGATGGCAGCAACAACAACCTGTCGTGGAACCACGGTGTTGAAGGCCCTACCGACGATCCTGAAATCAATGCCCTACGCCTGCGCCAGATGCGCAATTTTTTCGCCACCCTGCTCCTGGCCCAGGGCACGCCAATGTTGGTGGCCGGTGATGAGTTCGCCCGCACCCAACACGGCAACAACAACGCTTACTGCCAGGACAGTGAAATCGGCTGGGTCAACTGGGAGTTGGATGACGATGGCAAGGCTTTGCTCAAGTTCGTCAAACGCCTGATCAAGCTGCGCCTGACTTATCCGATCCTGCGTCGGGGGCGCTTCCTGGTGGGCGATTACAACGAAGACATCGGCGTCAAGGACGTGACCTGGCTCGCCCCGGACGGCAATGAGATGAGCACCGAACAGTGGCAAGACAGCCAGGGTCGCTGCCTCGGCATGTTGATGGATGGCCGCGCCCAGGAAACCGGAATACGCCGTGCTGGTGCCGATGCGACCTTGCTGCTGGTGGTCAACGCCCACCACGACATGGTCAATTTCCGCCTGCCGCCGGTACCCGATGGCGGCTTCTGGACCTGCATGATCGACACCAACCAACCGGCCGTGCGCGGCCAGGAGAGGTTTGATTTCGACCATGAATATGCTGTGACGGGAAGATCGCTGCTGTTGTTCGAACTGCAACATGAGGACGAGGTGTGAAATAGACCTGCCTGGATTTTTTCACCGACTATGATCAATACTCTTGCCACGGCAATCCAGGGTTGGAACGCCTGCACACCGCAAGAACATTGATTCTCGCGGGACCAAAGAAGAGTCGTCCCGTCAACGGGGTACGGCCAGGACAAGGACGTGACACTCATGAAGCCTGTACCTCTGAGAGAAGGCCGCCGTGGTCCCGCGCAAATCTGGAACAGCGCCCCACAGCTGGCGCAAATCCCCGTCATCAACCCGGTCACGCTCGTGCCCTTTGGCGCACGCGTCGTTGTAATCGCCCCGCACCCCGGCGATGAAGTGCTGGCCTGCGGTGGCCTGCTGCAACTGCTGAGCACACTCGACTATTCCCTGAAGCTGATTTCCGTCACCGACGGCAGTGCCAGCCATCCGGGCTCCAGCCTGTGGCCGGCGCAGCGCCTGAGCGTGTTTCGCCCGCAGGAAAGTGTCGAGGCTTTACGCCGCCTGGGTGTGCCGTTGCACAGCCTGAAATGGATTCGCGGTGGTTTTACCGACAATGCCCTGGCGGCCCGAGAGCAACAGTTGAGCCAGTTTATTGCCCGTTACCTGCAACCCGGCGATGTGGTGTTTACCACTTGGCGCACCGATGGCAACGACGACCACGACGCGGTCGGCCGTGCCACCGCCAAAGCCTGCGCCCTGATGGGCGCGCGTCTTTTGGAACTGCCGATCTGGGCCTGGCATTGGCCTGCCCGTGAAGCTGCGGTCATTCCCTGGCAGCGAGCCCGCAAGGTTCGCCTTAGCACCTGGAGCGTGGCCCGCAAGCTTCACGCGGCCCACGCCTATGAGAGTCAGTTGGTGGGTGATCCTGAGATCGGACTGGCGCCGATGCTCGCGCAGGTGTTGCTGGAGCGAATGCGCGAGCCGTATGAGATTGTGTTTGTGTAGCCAGTCCACTGTTGAGTCTGGTCTGAAAATCAGCCCTCCGGCCGCAGAATCAGCACACCCAAGGGTGGCAGATTCAACGACAGTGATAGCGGCTGGCCATGGCGCGGTTCCTCTTCGGTAAACGCCCCGCCACCATTGCCATAGTTGGAACCGGCATAGGTGTCGGCATCACTGTTGATCACTTCGCCCCAGCGCCCGGCAAACGGCACGCCGACCTTGTACGCCTCACGGGGCACCGGGGTGAAGTTGGCCACCACCAACACCGGCCGGCCATCCTTGCTCCAGCGCAGCCAGGCGTAGACGCTGTTGATCGCATCATCGCCAATCAGCCACTGAAAGCCCTGGGGCGCGTCGTCCTGGTCGTGCAACGCCGGTTCTTCGCGATACAGGCGATTGAGGTCGCCCACCAGTTTTTGCACGCCGCGGTGTTCCGGGTATTGCAGCAAATACCAATCAAGCTGCTGATCGTGGTTCCACTCGCGCCACTGGCCGAATTCACAGCCCATAAACAGCAGCTTCTTGCCCGGATGCGCCCACATAAAACACAGGTAAGCCCGCAGGTTGGCGAATTTCTGCCAGCGGTCGCCAGGCATCTTGTCGATCAGCGAGTGTTTGCCGTGAACCACTTCATCGTGGGAAATCGGCAGGATGAACCGCTCGGACCAGGCATACATCAGGCCGAAACTCAGTTCGTTGTGATGGTGGGCGCGGTATAGCGGGTCCTGCTGGATGTAGTGCAGCGAATCGTGCATCCAGCCCATGTTCCACTTGTAGTTGAAGCCCAGGCCGCCCTGTTGGGTCGGTTGGCTGACGCCTGGCCAGGCAGTGGATTCCTCGGCGATCACCAAGGCACCGGGGGCTTCAAGGGCTACCACGTCGTTCAAGTGACGCAGGAAGTCGATGGCTTCGAGGTTTTCCCGACCGCCATGACGGTTAGGCACCCACTCGCCGGCCTTGCGCGAGTAATCGCGGTAGAGCATCGACGCCACTGCATCCACCCGCAGGCCGTCGATATGGAAATGCTTGAGCCAGTGCAGCGCAGAAGCCAGCATAAAACCATGAACCTCGGTGCGGCCCAGGTTGTAGATCAGCGTGTCCCAGTCCTGGTGAAAGCCTTCCTGTGGGTTGCCGTATTCGTACAGCGCCGTGCCGTCAAATTGCGCCAGGCCGTGGGTGTCGGTGGGGAAATGCGCCGGAACCCAGTCAAGGATGATGCCGATATCGGCCTGATGGCAGGCGTTGACGAAGGCGGCAAAATCGTCCGGCGAGCCAAAGCGGGCACTGGGGGCAAATTGCGACAGCGGCTGATAACCCCAGGAGCCACCAAACGGGTGTTCCATGATCGGCATCAGCTCGACATGGGTGAAACCCAGCTGCTGCACATAGGGAATCAGTCGTTCACCCAACTCGCGCCAGCCGTACTGGCGGGACACTTCGCCCAACTCGTCGAGTTCACATTGCCAGGAGCCGACGTGCAACTCATAGATCGACAGCGGTGCACTCGGTAATTGCTGTTCGCCACGGGCCTGCATCCAGGCGTGGTCCTGCCAGTCAATCTGTAACGGCGAAGCGACCTTGGAAGCGGTGTCCGGCGGCAATTGCGTGGCCAGCGCCATGGGGTCGGCCTTGAGCGGAAGAATCCCGCTGGTGCCCAGGATTTCGTATTTGTAGGCAGCACCGGGTTGCAGGCGCGGGATGAATATCTCCCACACGCCGGCTGGATGGCGCAGGCGCATCGGGTGGCGGCGACCGTCCCAAATATTGAAGTCGCCAACTACGGAAACACGCTTGGCATTGGGCGCCCACACCGCGAAACGCACGCCCTGGATGCCGTCGATGCTCATCACCTGGGCGCCGAGGCAACTGCTCAGGTCGCGGTGATTGCCCTCGGCAAACAGGTAAAGGTCCATCTCGCCCAGCAACTGGCCGAAGCTGTAAGGGTCTTCGGTGATCTGCTCGCCACCCGCCCACTGGATTTTCAGCAAATAGCCCTGGCGGGGCGAGAAATGCCCGACAAACAAGCCAGGCACCGGAGTCGCATCCAGATCGCCGACGTGCTCACCGCTGTCGCGGGCCAGCACCTGAACACTCAAGGCCTCTGGCAGAAATGCGCGGATAAACTGGCCGCCCTCTTCATCATCGTGGGGGCCAAGGATCGAGAATGTATCGTGATGTTCGGCCCGCACCAAGGCTTCGATATCCTGGGTTGCCGGCATTACCGCAAGCTTGGGTTGCAGCGCTTCCTTGTCTGTAAAACTCATGACGTCTCCCCTGCGCGTGCAGTTTTGGATAATGGCTTCAGTCCGCTGAGCAGTCCGTGCAAACCTTGCAACGGTACCGGCAGCCAGGTCGGGCGATTTTCCGCTTCATAGGCCACTTCGTACGCGGCCTTCTCCAGGCTGAACAATGCCAGCGCTGCCTCCTGGCCCTTGGCGTCCTGCCAGTCATGGGCCAGTGTAGTCGTAGCCTCATGATAGGCCTGGATAAATGCCAGCCGCGCTTCATTCAAGTAACGATCGGCCACCCGTTGCCGTGCGGCGTTGGCCTCGGTCGAGTGATCTACCCCTTGCACATTCAGGGCCATGGCGGCGGCATAGTCGAACGACCGTAGCACGCCACTGACATCCTTGTACGGGCTGTGCTTGCCGCGACGCTCATGGAGCGGTCGCGCCGGTTCCCCTTCAAAGTCGATCAGGTAGGCATCGCCCTTGACCACCAGCACCTGGCCCAGGTGCAAGTCACCGTGGACGCGAATGCGCAAGCCGCCCACCGTGGCCTTGGCCAGATCCTGCACGTGGGTGGCGATGGCTTTTTTCTGCACCAGCATTGCACTGACCAGCGCCTGGTCAGCGGTGGCCAGTTTGCTTTGATGCTGTTTGAGCAAGTGCAAGGCGCGGTCGACTTGCGCCCCCACCTGCTTGGCCCAACCCTGGCTGTCTTTGACGGAAGTGACCTCGGGCTTGAAGTCCTTGTTGGCAGTAGGCGCGGCCAATACCAGGTGCATTTCACCCAGGCGCTGGCCGAGTAGGCCTGCGAAGTCGGCCAACTCACCCAAGGCGTTGTAGTGCTGTTCCTGCTCGGAGATGGCCTGGGCCAATTCGTCGCGAATCGCCCGTTCCAGGTTGTTCTGGGTCCAGCCCCAGGCATCGCCCTGGTTACTCAGGTAACCCTGGGCAATCATCAGCAAGTTGTCCTGGCCTTCGGCATCGCGGCGGATCACCGAGCCCAGCAGCGGCGAGATATGTTCGTAGCCGGCGGCTGTCAGGTAAGCGCCCATCTCCAGTTCCGGGTGTACCCCGGCGCTGACTTTACGGATCAGCTTGAGTACCAGGCTGGCGCCCACCACCACTGAACTGTTGGACTGTTCGGTGGCGAGGTAGCGCACCTCTGAGTCGTCGTTGAGTTCCAGCTTGGCCAACTGCTCCGTCGGTTCGAAACGAATGTCGCCGTCAGTTGAGGTGAGCACGGTGTTGGCTTGCAGGCCTTCAATCACCGCGCGGATATAGGTGTCGAGGCTGAAGGCGTCCGTGACCAGGCCAACCTGGCGCACTCGCCGTACACGGGCCAACGCGAGCTGTTGCGGCAAGGCGCTGGTGAACTGGTCTTCGGCCAAAAAGCCCAAGGGCAGTTGATAGCGACTGACCTGCCCAGCTGTGGTGACTTCAATCTCGCTGAGCAGCACCGGATGCTGCGGGTCGCCAAAGCGCACGCCGTAGGCGATGTGCACGCTGTCGATGAGCGAATCCTTGCTGGCAAACCAGCGACGCTTGGGCAACCAGGCTGGCAACGAGTTTTGTTCCAAGGTGGTGCGGCATGGCACTTCGAGCAATTCTTCGAGGCGTTTTTTCAGTACCAGAGTGGTGAAGTCCGGGATGCTTTGCGTAGGTTCCACGTGCCAACTCGGCATCTGGTTTTCCGCCGCCAGCACGAACCAGTAAAAGCCGTAAGGCGCCAGGGTCAGCAGGAAGTTCAGCTGGCCAATGGGCGGGAACGCATTACCACCGAGCATCTCCACCGGGACCATGCCGGCGAATGCGGACAAGTCCAGCTCCGCCGCCTGGGCGCTGCGCGAAACGTTGGCCACGCAGAGGATGATTTCGTGCTTGCCGTCGTCGCCCGTGTATTCGCGGGTGTAGGCCAAGATGCGGCGGTTGGTGGGTGAGAGCATTTTCAAGCTGCCGCGACCGAAGGCCTTGGACTGTTTACGAATCGCCAGCATCCGCCGGGTCCAGTTCAGCAACGAGTGTGGGTCTTGGGCCTGGGTTTCGACGTTGACTGACTGGTAGCCGTAGAGCGCGTCCATGATCGGCGGCAGCACCAGGCTGGCCGGGTCGGCGCGGGAGAAGCCGCCGTTGCGGTCGATGGACCACTGCATGGGTGTGCGTACGCCGTCACGGTCGCCCAGGTAGATGTTGTCGCCCATGCCGATTTCATCGCCGTAATACAGGGTCGGCGTGCCGGGCATCGACAGCAGCAGGCTGTTGAGCAGCTCGATGCGGCGACGGTCGCGCTCCATCAGCGGCGCCAGGCGCCGGCGAATACCGAGGTTGATGCGCGCACGGCGGTCAGCGGCGTAGTAGTTCCAGAGGTAGTCGCGCTCTTTGTCGGTGACCATTTCCAGGGTCAGTTCATCGTGGTTACGCAGGAAAATCGCCCACTGGCAATTGGCTGGAATCTCCGGGGTCTGGCGCAGGATATCGGTGATCGGGAAGCGGTCTTCCTGGGCCAGCGCCATGTACATGCGCGGCATCAGCGGGAAGTGAAAGGCCATATGGCACTCGTCGCCGTCATCGCCTTTTTTGTCCCCGAAGTACAGTTGAGTATCTTCCGGCCATTGGTTGGCCTCGGCCAGCAGCATGCGGTCCGGGTAGTTGGCGTCGATTTCGGCGCGGATCTGCTTGAGGACGTCGTGGGTCTCCGGCAGGTTTTCGTTGTTGGTGCCGTCGCGCTCGATCAGGTACGGGATGGCATCCAGGCGCAGGCCGTCGATGCCCATGTCCAGCCAGTAGCGCATCACCGAGAGCACCGCTTTCATGACTTGCGGGTTGTCGAAGTTAAGGTCCGGCTGGTGGGAGTAGAAACGGTGCCAGAAGTATTGGCCGGCCACTGGGTCCCAGGTCCAGTTGGATTTCTCGGTGTCGAGAAAGATGATGCGGGTGCCGTCGTATTTCTGATCGTCATCGGACCAGACGTAGAAATCCCGGGCCTTGGAACCTGGCTTGGCCTTGCGGGCGCGCTGGAACCACGGGTGCTGGTCGGAGGTGTGGTTGATCACCAGTTCGGTGATGACCCGCAAGCCGCGTTTATGGGCTTCGGCGATAAAACGCTTGGCGTCGGCCATGGTCCCGTAGTCGCTGTGCACACCACGGTATTCGGCGATGTCGTAGCCGTCGTCACGGCGTGGCGAGGGGTAGAACGGCAGCACCCAGATGGTGTTCACACCCAGCTCGGCGATGTAGTCGAGTTTGGCGATCAGCCCTGGAAAATCGCCTATACCATCGTTATTGGAGTCGAAATAGGATTTGACGTGAACCTGATAAATCACCGCATCCTTGTACCAGAGCGGGTCTTTGATAAAGGTGGCAGCCTTGGGTTTCTTCGCCATTGGAAACTCCTGGAAATTCATAAAAAACTAAAAAGTGGCGATGTTTTAACTATCCACAAAAAGCCCTTTAAACAGTGATCCGCCAAATACCAAACGGCTGATGCCACGGCTCTAGTCGCATCCACTGGTGCTTGCCGTGCCAAGTCCAGCGGTGGCCGTTCATCAAGTCTTCGCCCTGGGTCTGGGCGTCGTCCGGTAGGCCCATCTCCCACAGCGGCAATTCGAAATTGGCTTCCTGGGCATTGAGCGGGTCGAGACTCACCGCGATGAGGATGAAATTGCCGGCGTCCTCGCAGCGTTTGCCGAAGTACAAGATGTTGTCGTTCCAGGCGTTGTAGAGCTTCAAGCCCAAGTGAGTTCGCAACGCCGGGTTCTGCCGACGGATGCGGTTGAGCTGGGCGATCTCGGCAATGATGTTGCCCGGCGCGGTGAAATCCCTGGGGCGGATCTCGTACTTCTCCGAGTCCAGGTACTCTTCCTTGCCGGGCACCGCTGCGGCTTCGCACAATTCAAAACCCGAATACATGCCCCACAGGCCTGAGCCCATGGTCGCCAGGGCCGCGCGGATGAGAAAGCCGGCGCGGCCAGACTCATGGAGGAAGCCGGGGTTAATATCTGGCGTATTGACGAAAAAGTTGGGTCGGAAGCATTCGCGCCACGGCGACTCGTTGAGTTCGCTCAGGTATTCACTCAGCTCGGCCTTGGTGTTGCGCCAGGTGAAATAGGTGTAGCTCTGGGAGTAACCGACCTTGCCCAGCCGCGCCATCATGGCCGGGGTGGTGAAGGCTTCGGCGAGGAAGATGACCTGTGGGTGTTTTTCTCGCACGTCCGCAATCACCCATTGCCAGAACGGCAGCGGCTTGGTGTGGGGGTTGTCGACGCGGAAAGTATTGACGCCCTCCTCGACCCAGCCCAGCACAACGTCCCGCAACTCGATCCACAGGCTGGGGATGGCGTCGGCGGCATAGAAGTCGACGTTGACGATGTCCTGGTATTTCTTCGGCGGGTTCTCGGCATATTTGATGGTGCCGTCGGGCCGCCAGTTGAACCAGCCGGGGTGTTGTTTGAGCCACGGGTGGTCTTGGGAACACTGGATAGCGAAGTCCAGGGCGATTTCCAGGCCATGGTCTGCGGCGGCGGCCACCAGGCGGCGGAAATCTTCGCGGGTGCCCAGTTGCGAGTGGATTGCCTCGTGGCCGCCCTCCTCGCTGCCAATGGCATACGGGCTGCCCGGATCATCGGGGCCTGCGGTCAGGGCGTTGTTCTTGCCCTTGCGATAGCTGCGGCCGATAGGATGGATCGGCGGGAAATACAGCACGTCAAAACCCATGTCATGGATCATCGGCAGCCGCGAATGCACGTCGTTAAAAGTGCCGTGGCGCGCTGGATCATCGGTGATCGAGCGGGGAAACAGCTCGTACCAGCTGGCAAACTGCGCGGCCTCGCGCTCCACATCCAGCGGATAGACCGGGCTGATGCTCAAGTAGGCGCGGTGATCGGCCTGAGCCATCAGGTGCGCACTGTCTTCGTGCAGGAAGCGCGCGACTTGCTCGGTTTCCAGCAAGCCCGACAGCTCGTGGTGCAACAGCATCAAGTGCTCGCGTAACTCGCCTTCGCTGCGTTCGGCGGCCTGCAACACCTGGCTGCGGCCTTCCTGCAATTGCAGGCTGACGGGAACGCGGGCTGCATGTTTTTTGCCCAGTTCGTAGCAGAAGCTGGCGAACTGATCGATCCAGGCCTCAATGCAATATTGATGCGGGCCTTGAGCGGTGACCGTAAAGTTCCCTTCCCAACCGTTATTGCCGACATCGGTCATAACCACGCTGTGCCAGCGCTCGTCACTCAGCGGCCGCCAGCGAATCAGCACCGCCAGCTTGTCATGGCCGTCGGCGAAGACCTTGCTGGCTACCTTGATCCGCTGCCCCACGATGGCCTTGACCGCGAACTCGCCGCCGTCGATCACCGGTGTGGTGCTTTCTATGGCAATCCTGGGCAACAACAGTGCCTGGGACAGTGGAAACATGGACGTTTCATCATTTTTCGTGAGTACGTTTTGTTTCGATAGTTCAGCAGTCATCGAGCATCACTCCTTACGCCCCGTGGACGCTCCTGTGCCAGATCCCAAGTGCGGTACGACAAAGCTCTTCCTGAGCCGGGCCGTATAAAGTCCGAGCCCGCTAGCCGGTGAAAAGTTCAGATGGATGTGCCGCTATTGGACGGGAATCAATTGGCCAGGCCGATTGTCCACCGATACAGCAAAGCACAAAGGAGGCCACACCGATGAATATCCCTATCCCGGCTGAAACACCTGATCCCAACATTGATCAACCAACCTTGCCACCCACCGAACCTGAGCCGATCCCGGAGCAGGAACCACCCGGCACAACGCCCCCGGCGAAGGAAGACCCACCCACGACGATGCCGCCAGTGATTGCCTGAAGGATGATTACTCCTTCTCCAGCAGCCGTACAATCCTGGGCATTACGCTGAACACCAGCAGCGCCAACAGGGTGCTCAACACCGCCGTCGACTCCCTGCCCATCCCCGCCGCCACCCCAATGGCGGCGGTCATCCACAGCCCGGCTGCGGTAGTCAGCCCCTTGACGTGTTGGCCTTCCTGATCTTCCTTGCCCTTGAGGATGGTACCGGCACCCAGAAAGCCGATCCCGGCGATTACGCCCTGCACCACGCGGCTCATGGCATCGGCCTGGGAGCCGGACATTTGTGGCACCAACACGAACAACGCAGCGCCCATGGCCACCAGCATGTGGGTGCGCACGCCGGCAGCCTTGCCTTTTTGTTCTCGCTCAAAGCCCAGAATGCCCCCCAGGATCGCGGCGATCAGCAGGCGCACGGTGATTTGTGTCAGTTGCCGGGCATCGCCTATGTCAGCGAATTCCGCTTGCAGGGTTTGCCAGACTTCTTGCCACCAGGCGTCCATGGAGCGGTCCTTGTTTATAGGTCGATAAAGGATGGACAGCAGCGACCGCCAGTCAGTTGCCGGAAACCATTTACCTGTTGTCGAACCCTAATGATCAGTACCTGACGAGAAGGAGAGCATCATGCCAGTACGTATCGAAAACCAGACCTGTTACTTCAAGGTCGACGAGGACGGCGAAGAACGAAGCCTCGCCGCCACGGCTGTCACGGTGATCACCGACAGCGAAAAATCCATGTCCGCCGTTGAAGTCGACGGCCAACGTGTCTACATCACTGAAGCAGAAGCCGACGCCTTGACCGTAGCAGGCGCCAAGGATGGTCGTAAGCACTTGAAGGTGACCGAGGGTGATTCGGTGATTTGATTGATCTGTATCAGCACCGCTTTACGGCTGCCGATACAGGCGCTGCCCCAGGCCGCACGGGGGTGCAGCAGATTGACGCAGGAGCGGGTCGGCAATCCATCTGATCCGCTTTTTATCGCTATACCTGAGTCTGTTATGCAAACAGATCGCCCGGCATAGTTCATCCGCCTGATGGAGGCTGATGAGCGAAAGACCATGAGCGATAGAATCCCCGTCCGATTAGTTGAAACCTTTGAGCCTGCACATCCAAAGAAGATGAAGGCCAAATCCAGTGACAACCTGATTCACACCCGCAGTTTTACCGGTTTGTTCCGCACCTTGCGCTTGAGTGGCGCGGGTTTTCTGTTCCTGGCGTTTTTCGGCACCGTGTGGCTGAACTGGGGCGGACGGCAGGCGGTGTTGTGGGACCTTGCAGAAAGCAAATTTCACATTTTCGGCGCAACCTTCTGGCCCCAGGATTTCATCCTGTTGTCGGCGTTGTTGATCATCGCAGCCTTCGGCCTGTTTGCGATCACGGTATTTGCCGGCCGGGTATGGTGTGGTTATACCTGCCCGCAAAGCTCGTTTACCTGGCTGTTCATGTGGTGCGAAAAGGTCACTGAGGGCGAGCGAAACCAGCGCATCAAGCTGCAGGCCTCCCCCTGGGGCCTGAGCAAGCTGCTGCGGCGTTCAGTCAAACACACGATGTGGCTGGCCATCAGCGTGCTCACCGGCTTGACCTTTGTGGGCTACTTCACGCCTATCCGGCCCCTGGCCGAGGAGCTGCTGACCTGGCAGATGGGCGGTGTCAGCCTGTTCTGGGTGTTGTTTTTCACAGGCGCGACTTACATCAACGCAGGCTGGTTGCGCGAAGCGGTGTGCATGCACATGTGCCCGTATGCACGGTTCCAGAGCGTGATGTTCGACAAGGACACCCTGACCATTTCCTACGATGTGGCCCGTGGCGAGAGCCGTGGCCCACGTAAACGCGAAGTGAAACCTGCGGATGTCGGCCTCGGTGACTGCATCGACTGCCACCTGTGCGTACAGGTCTGCCCCACCGGCATCGACATTCGCGACGGTTTGCAAATGGAGTGTATCGGCTGTGCGGCTTGCATCGACGCCTGTGATTCAATCATGGACAAAATGGGCTATGCCCGTGGCCTGGTGAGCTACACCTGCGAGCATCAGTTGCAAGGCGGCAAGACCCACCTGCTCAGGCCACGGTTGATCGGCTACAGTGCGGTGCTGCTGGTGATGATCGCAGCCTTGGTGATGGCGCTGGTGCAGCGGCCGATGGTGTCGCTGGACGTGACCAAGGACCGAGGGATGTTTCGCGAAAACAGCCAAGGCTTGATCGAGAACATCTACAGCCTCAAGGTCATCAACAAGACCCAGCAGCGTCAGGATTATCGTCTTGAGTTAGTGGACGGTGATGGCTTCCAGCTTCAGGGCAAGACCGAGATCAGTTTGGCACCGGGGGAAATAACCGATGTGCCGGTGTCGGTGGCGATGACCAGCGACAAGCCTGCCAGCAGCTCCCAGACCATCAGCTTCAAGGTCACGGATATTGATGAGCCGGGCGTTTATAGTGTCGCCGACAGCCGGTTTGTGTCGCCGCTTAACCGTTGATGATGTTGTTGTGAGCGGACTCGCCACAGGAGCAGAGTTTGCTCTTAACTTACTTACCCTATTAGGCTCCGATGAAACGCTACGAAAAATTCGCCGACGACATCGCAGAACTGATCCGCTCCGGCGTCCTGGGGCCTGGCCAGCGGGTGCCGTCGGTGCGTTATGCCAGCCGGACCTACGGCGTCAGCCCATCCACGGTGTTCCAGGCCTACTACCTGCTGGAACGTCGTGGCCTGATCCGCGCCCGGCCGCGTTCCGGGTACTTCGTCAACACCCATGCGCCAAGCCCGTTTTCCGAGCCGGTGGTCAGTGCACATGTACACGAATCCACCGAAGTCGACGTCAGCGAGCTGGTGTTTTCGGTGCTCGACTCCATCAAGGACCCGCAGACTGTGCCCTTCGGCTCGGCCTTTCCCAGTCCGACGCTGTTTCCGCTACAGCGCCTGGCCCGTTCCCTGGCCAGTGCCAGTCGGGAGATGGACCCGCGCATGGTGGTCACGGACATGTCACCGGGCAACCCACAATTGCGCCGGCAAATTGCCCTGCGCTACATGGTCGGCGGCTTGATGCTGCCCATGGAGGAGTTGCTGATCACCAACGGTGCCCTGGAAGCGCTGAACCTGTGTCTGCAAGCCGTGACCGAGCCCGGCGACCTGGTGGCCATCGAAGCCCCGGCGTTTTATGCCAGCCTGCAGGTGCTGGAGCGGCTGAAACTCAAGGCCGTGGAAATTCCCGTACACCCGCGCGATGGCATTGACCTCAAAGTGCTGGCCCAAAGTCTTGAACGTTACCCGATCAAGGCTTGCTGGTGCATGACCAGCTTCCAGAACCCCATGGGCGCCACCATGCCCGAAGCCAAGAAACAGGAACTGGTGGAGTTGTTGCGCAGCCATCAGGTGCCACTGATCGAGGACGATGTCTACGCCGAGTTGTACTACGGCCAACAGGCACCTAAACCGGCCAAGGCGTTCGATACCGAAGGTTTGGTGATGCACTGCGGCTCCTTCGCCAAAAGCCTGGCTCCTGGTTATCGCATCGGTTGGGTGGCTGCCGGGCGTTATGCGCAGAAGATCGAACGGCTGAAATTGATGACCTCGTTGTGCGCGTCAATGCCAGCCCAGGCGGCGATTGCCGACTACCTGCAACATGGTGGCTACGACCGGCACCTGCGCAAGTTGCGTTATGCCCTGGAAGAACAGCAAAGCGCCATGCTTGCCGCCATCGCCCGCTATTTTCCGGCACAAACCCGCGTGAGCCAGCCAGCGGGTGGGTATTTCCTGTGGTTGGAATTGCCCGAGCAAACGGACTCGTTGAAGTTGTTCCAGATGGCGTTGGCCCAAGGCATCAGCATTGCGCCGGGGCCGATATTTTCGCCGACCCAGCGGTTCAGGAACTGCATTCGCTTGAACTATGGCAGTCCCTGGGATGAGGCCTCGGAAAAGGCCATGGAGACATTGGGACGGATCGTGCGGTCTTTTTGAGCGATTGAGGCGGGCAATAAATACCTGACTTGAATAGCCCCAGGGACCAACGGGTTGATAGCGACCCGCTCCCGCAGGAGCAGGCAGTTTTTCAGCGGCCACCACCGAGGTCAACAAAGGTCCCGGTAGCGTAGGACGCCTTGTCCGACAGCAGCCAGACAATCGCTTCCGCCACCTCATCCGGACGTCCGCCACGGGCCATCGGGATACCCGACTCCAGCTTGCTGACCCGATCCGGGTCGCCACTCAGGGCGTGGAAATCGGTGTAGATGTAGCCAGGGCGCACTGCGTTGACCCGGATGCCTTCACCCGCCACTTCTTTCGAAAGACCGATGGTGAAGGAGTCCATTGCGCCTTTGGACGCCGCGTAGTCAACATATTCACCGGGCGAGCCGAGACGAGCGGCCACCGATGAGACGTTGACGATACTGCCGCCCTGCCCGCCATGCTTGGGCGACATGCGCAGCACTGCGTGCTTGGCACAGAGGATCGGGCCCAGCACGTTGGTCTTGAGAATTTTCAGGATGCGGAACTCGGACATCTCATCGACCCGCGACTTGTGCCCCACGGTGCCTGCGTTATTGACCAGCGCAGTGACTCGGCCCAGCTCGGCATCGACCCGGTTGAACAGGCTGATCACTTCGTCCTCGATGCTGACATCGGCACGCACCGCAATCGCTTGGGCGCCCAGGGCGCGGACCTGCTCCAGGACAC
Organism: Pseudomonas sp. HY7a-MNA-CIBAN-0227; assembly: GCF_040310325.1. Taxonomy (NCBI): domain Bacteria; kingdom Pseudomonadati; phylum Pseudomonadota; class Gammaproteobacteria; order Pseudomonadales; family Pseudomonadaceae; genus Pseudomonas; species Pseudomonas sp. HY7a-MNA-CIBAN-0227. The sequence continues at coordinate 24,891 of NZ_JBEOPT010000022.1, forward strand.
GCAGCGCTGCCTCTTCATCGGACTGGAAGTTGATACAGATTCGGTAACCCTGGCGCGCCGCCAACAAGGCCGTGGCGGCCCCGATCCCACGACTGCCACCGGTGATGATGACGACTTTGTCCATGTGTACGGTCTCCTGAATCAACGTATAACGGTTGGATTCAAGAATACCTGCGCTAGTCGGGTTTTGCATGGACTGAGGTCAATGATCTCAGGGTGTCGCTACTTGAGGCACGCCAGCGAGTTCCTTCGCCACAATGGCGCTCATGAAACCGTCCGCCGGCAACGGATGCCCCAGCAGATAGCCCTGCAATGAATCACAGCCCAGTCGCGTCAGGAAATTTTGCTGCATATCGGTTTCCACCCCTTCAGCGACAATCCGCAGGCCCAGGGCCTGACCCAGCGCAACAATGGCCGAGACAATCGCGGCGTCGTCGCTGTCGTGCTCCAGGTCGCGCACAAAGCCCCGGTCGATCTTCAACTCGTTGGCCGGCAAACGCTTGAGGTACATCAGGCTGGAGTAGCCGGTGCCAAAGTCATCGATGGACAGGTCAACGCCCATTTCCGAGAGTTTCTGCAATACCGTCATGCTCGCATCGGCATCGCTCATGGCGGTGGTTTCGGTGATTTCCAGGGTCAGGCTGTTGGCCGGCAATTGGTGACGCTTCAGGGCGTTGGCGACACTGGTGACCAGCCCGGCATGGCAAAACTGCAAGGCCGAGAGGTTCACCGCAATGCGCCAGTCGCGATATCCCTGGGCAAACCACACCTGCATCTGCCTGCAGGCTTCATTGAGCACCCATTCGCCGATGGGGATGATCAGCCCGGTCTTTTCTGCCAGTTCAATGAACTTGTCCGGCAGTAACAAGCCGTGTTGCGGGTGTTCCCAGCGCAATAGTGCTTCGGCACCCACCGGCCGACCGCTGAGGGCGTCAAACTTGGGTTGGTAGAACAGCCGCAATTGCTGCTGATCCACGGCGTTGCGCAAGTCCTGCAACAACTGCAGCTGCTTGCGGGCGTTGGTGTTCATCGATACGTCGAAAAAGCTGTAGCCGTTTTTGCCCATGCTTTTGGCGTGATACATCGCAGCGTCAGCGTTCATCAGCAATTCCTGGGGCGTGGCGCCGTTGCCGGGGAACAGCGCGATGCCGACACTGGCAGAAATTTTCAGCTCATGCTCCGCCACACGGAAGGCTTGATTGATCAGGCCTACCTGACGTTCCGCCAGGCGCAGCGCATCGTCGGACTGGTTCAATTGCACCAACAGCACGAACTCGTCGCCGCCGATTCGCGCCAACGTGTCCTGGCTGCGCAAGTCTTCGCGCAAGCGCAGGCCGACTTCGCGCAGCAACTGGTCGCCCATGTGATGGCCGAAGGCATCGTTTACGGGCTTGAAGCCATCGAGATCGATAAACATCAGGGCGAAACAGCCGCCCTGCTCCGCTACCAGTTGCGTGGCCTGCTGGATGCGATCGGCGAGCAGGGTGCGATTGGGCAGCCCCGTCAGGGTGTCGTGCAGGGCCAGGTGGGTCAGCTCCTGATTGGCCTGGGTCAGGGAGTCGGCCAGCACGGCGGTGCGGGCTTCAAGGCGGGCGTCCAGCAATGAGGTCAACAGCGCAATGGCCAACACCGCCAGGGTGGTGATCAGCACCAGGCTATCCAGGCCCTTGCCAGTCAAACCATCCAGAGCGGCACCGCAAAAACTGCCGTCGGCAAACCGCGCAGCAGCCATGCCGGTGTAGTGCATGCCGACAATTGCCACGCCCATGACCAGCGCCGCGCCACCTCGTGCCAGGCGCACATAAGGGGTATTGCGCCGCAGGTTGAAGGCGATCCACAAGGCCGCAGCCGAGGCGCCGACGGCAATCAACAGAGAGGCGCCAAACAGCGTTGGGTCATAGTCGATGCCAGGCGTCATGCGCATGGCCGCCATGCCGGTGTAGTGCATGGCGCTGATGCCCGCGCCCATGATCAACGCGCCAAACGCCAGTTGCCAGGCCGGCAAACGTGGCTGGCTCACCAACCAGAGGGCAAAGCCGCTGGAGAGAACCGCGATCAACAGCGATAGCGCTGTGATGCCTATGTCGTAGCCAAGGCTAATGGGCAAGTGAAACGCGAGCATGCCGATAAAGTGCATCGACCAGACGCCAATGCCCATGGCCAGGGCGCCGCCCGCCATCCACAAGTACACAGTGCGACCTTTGGCCGTGGCGATACGCCCGGTCAGATCCAGAGCGGTATAGGAAGCGAGGATCGCCACAAACAGGGAAATCAGGACCAGCGTGGGGGAGTAACTACCGGTGAGCATGGGACGTCTCGTGGCCGACGGGCCGAATGGCATCCGTGCTGGATGGAAAAGTCGGCGATTGTAGCTAGATTAATTCCCGCGCAGGGGGAATATTATCAGAAGGCCACTAGTGACGATTTGGTGCTATTTCCGTGGCAGCTGTCGAGCTTTAGCGAGGCTGCGTCGGGGGCGACTGGTGCCAGTGCCTGGCTTGGTGGCGGTGGTGCGACCGGATGCAGCCTCGCTGGGCTCGACAACTGCTGCAGTTAGTCCCCACCAGGGTGTTTGTTTACTCTTTGTCGCTCACCTGCATCTGCCCATCCCAACCGCCGCCCAATGCCGCGATCAACTGTACGCTGGCCACCAGGCGGGTTTGCAGCAAGGTCAGCACGGTGCGCTCGTTGCTCAAGGCGGTGGCCTGGACGGTGACCACATCGAGGTAGGCAATCAGCCCGGCCTTGTACTGGTTCTGGGTCAGGCGCAAGGATTCGCGAGCGGCTTCCAGCGCTTCGTTGCTCACCCCTGCCTCATCTTCCAGGACCTTGAGCTGGACCATGTAGTTTTCCACCTCACGGAAGCCGTCGAGTACGGTCTGGCGGTACTTGGCCACGGTTTCGTCGTAGGACGCTTCGGCGCGGTCGACTTCCGCCGAGCGTTGGCCGCCGTCGAACAGGGTCATGGCCAGTTTCGGCCCCACCGACCAGAAGCGATTCGGCAGGCTGATCCAGTCGGCGTAGGTGCTGCTGGAATAGCCGCCTGCAAGGTTTAGGGTCAGGTCTGGGTAGTAGGCGGTCTTTGCCACGCCGATATTGGCGTTGGCGGCAATCACTGCGCGCTCCGCCGAGGCGATGTCCGGGCGGCGCTCCAGCAGTTGCGATGGCAGGTTGACCGGAATCTGCGGCAGGGCGGGAATGTCCTTGCTCACTGCCAGCTCAAAGTTGGTGGGTGCAATACCGATCAGCACGGCAATCGCGTTTTCCAGCTGGGCGCGCTGCCAGATCAGGTCGATCATGCTGGCTTGAGTGCTTTTGAGCTGCGTCTGCGCCTGGGCCACGGCGTCCCTGCCGGACACGCCGGCGCGGTACTGGTTTTCAGTCATTTGCAGCGAGCGTTGGTAGGTTTCGACCGTGGCTTGCAACAAGCGGGTCTGCTCATCCATGACCCGCAGTTGCAGATAATTCTGCACCAGTTCCGATTGCTGGCTCAGGCGCATGGCCGCCAAGTCCGCCGAGCTGCCTTCGGCGCTGGCTTCGTTGGCTTCCAGGCCACGGCGCAACTTGCCCCAGATATCGGCTTCCCAGCTGACGCCCAACTGGGTATTGAAGGTATCGCGGATTCCGCTGCTGGAGCTGCTCAGGCTGGCGCTGCTGCTGCCGGTACCCTGGCTGGCACGGGTTTTCCCGGCGCTCAAGTCCACGGTGGGAAAAAACGCGCCCCTTGAGCTGCGCACCAATGCCTGGGCCTGACGGTAGCGGGCCTCGGCCTGGGCGACGGTCTGGTTGGCGTTGTTGAGCTTATCCACCAGATCGTTGAGCTGTTTGTCACCGTACAACTCCCACCAGGCACCACGAGCCAAAGAGTCGCTTGGCGAGGCCTGGCGCCAACCCTTGGCCTCTTTGTACTGGACCGGCTCGCTCAGCTGCGGGCGCTTGTAGTCGGGGCCGATGGCGCAGGCGCTGAGCATCAAGGCGCAGAGCGCCAGAGCCAGCAGGCTGGAGCCGCGAGTCATGGCGCCCTTTGCAAATGTGGAATCAGTCATAGCGCAGTGTCCAGGGCAGCATCGGTACGCACCCCGCGCCAGCCGTTGAAACGGCGGCGAAGGCGGTCGAGATAAAGGTAAACCACCGGGGTGGTGTAAAGGGTCAGGATCTGGCTGAACACCAGGCCGCCGATAATCGTCAGGCCCAGGGGCTGGCGCATTTCCGCGCCTTCGGCGGTGCTCAGCAGCAACGGCAACGCGCCGAGGATCGCCGCCAGGGTGGTCATCAGGATTGGCCGCAGACGCAGCAGGCAGGCGCTGCGAATCGACTCCAGCGGTTCCATGCCGTCCTTGCGCTCCAGTTGCAGCGCCAGGTCGATCATCAGGATGGCGTTTTTCTTCACCACACCAATCAACAGGAACAGCCCGAGCAGGGAGATCAGGCTGAACTCACCGCCCAACACGTAAATCGACAGCAAGGCACCGACACCGGCCGAGGGCAAGGTCGAGAGGATGGTCAACGGGTGGATGTAACTTTCATACAGAATCCCGAGAACCAGATAAACCGCCACCAGGGCGCCGAGGATCATCCACGGCTGGCTTTTTTGGGTGGCAGCGAAGGCGTCGGCGGTACCCGCCATCTTGGCGATGACGTCTTCCGGCAGACCGACCTTGGCAATTGCCCGCTCGATGGCGGCTGTGCCCTGCGCCACCGTGACTCCCGGGGACATGTCGAAAGCAATGTCTTCCGAGGCGAACTGGCCCTCGTGACTGACACGATCGTCCGCCAGGCTGTTTTCATAGTGAGCGATGGTCGACAAGGGAATCCGTGCGCCATCTGCGGTAATCACCTGCACCTGCTTCAGAGTGATCGGGTCCTGGGCATATTTCGGATTGACCTCCATGACCACCTGGTACTGGTTGAGGCTGTCATAGATGGTGGAAATCTGCCGCTGGCTGTAGGCGTTGTTCAGCACTGAGGTGACCATGTCCATGTCCACCCCCAGGCGCTTGGCCTGGTCGCGGTCGACGATCAGCGTGACTTGTTGCGCGCCACGGCCTTCGCGGGCGTCGATGGCGGTCAACTCTGGCAATTCACGCAAGGCGGCGACCACTTTCGGGTACCACAGGCGCAAGGCTGCCAGGTCGCCACTTTGCAGGATGTAGGAGTATTGCGAGGAGGTCTGGTCGCGGCCCCCGCCAAACTGTAGGTCCTGGTCGGCCATCAGCATCAATCGCCCGCCCGGCACCGGTGGCACGGTTTTGCGCATGCGCTCGATGACCTGCTGCGCGGAAATCTTGCGCTCGCTGATGGGCTTGAGCCGCACCAGCATCACGGCATTGTTGGTGCCACTGTTGCCGCCGATAAAACCCGCCACACTTTCCACCGCTGGGTCTTGCAATACGGCCTTGCGGAAGATTTCCATCTTCGGCTGCATGACGCTGAAGGACAGCCCGTCATCCCCGCGGACAAAACCGATCAACTGCCCGGTGTCCTGTTGCGGCATAAAGGTTTTCGGCACCACCACGTACAGTGCGACGTTGACGCCAATGGTCACGAACAGGCTGAGCAGGGTCAGGCGCCGGTGCTTGAGTACCCAGTCCAGGCTACTGGCATAACCGGCGACCATGAGGTCGTTGACCTTGCGGCTCCAGCGCTGCAAGCCGCTCTCCTGGTCTTTGACATGGGGCTTGAGCCAGCGGGCGCAGAGCATCGGGGTCAAGGTCAGGGAGACCACCAGCGAGACAATGATTGCTGCCGCCAATGTGATGGAGAACTCCCGGAACAAACTGGTGACGATTCCGCCCATGAACAGGATCGACAGGAACACCGCCACCAGCGACACATTCATCGACAGCAAGGTAAAGCCGACTTCCTTGGCCCCCAGGTACGCGGCCTTCATGGGTGGGATACCGTCGTCGATGTGCCGGGAAATGTTCTCCAGCACCACGATGGCGTCGTCCACCACCAGGCCAGTGGCCAGGATCAATGCCATCAGCGACAGGTTGTTCAGGGAAAACCCAAACAGATACATCACCGCAAAGGTGCCCACCAGGGACACCGGCACCGCCAATGTCGGGATCAACGACGCACGGAAGTTACCAAGAAACAGGTACACCACCAGGATCACCAGGGCCACGGCGATCAGCAGGGTCATCTCGGCTTCGTGCAAGGTGGCTTTGATCACCGGCGAGCGATCCATGGCCAGGTTCAGCTTGACACTGGACGGCAACACCGCCTGCAGCGCCGGCAACTGCGCCTTGATCTGCGCCACGGTCTCGATGATGTTAGCGCCGGACTGGCGATTGATCACTAGCAGCACCGCCGAATCGTTGTTGAAAAAACCGCTGTTGTAGCGGTCTTCGACACCGTCGCTGATCTTGGCTACGTCGCTCAGGCGCAGTGCCGCGCCGTCCTGGTAGCGAATCACCAGGGGCTCGTAGTCCTTGGCTTTTTCCAGCTGGTCATTAGCCTGGATCTGCCAGTTGCGCTGGCCATCCTCCACCGAACCCTTGGGGCGGCGCACGTTGGCATTGGCGATGGTGTTGCGTACATCGTCCAGGGCCACGCCGTACTGGTCGAGGGCCTTGGGTTCCAGTTCAATGCGCACCGCCGGCAGGGAGCTGCCGCCAATTTGTACTTCACCGACCCCCGGCACCTGGGACAGGCTTTGGGACAGAATGGTCGAGGCCAGGTCGTAGAGCTGGCCCTTGGGCAACACGTCCGAGGTCAGCGACAGCACCATGATGGGCGCCTGGGACGGGTTGATCTTTTTATAGGTGGGCATGCTGCGCATGCCGCTGGGCAGCAAGTTGCGGGAGGCGTTGATCGCCGCCTGTACTTCCCGCGCCGCGCCATTGATGTCGCGGTCGCTGTCGAAGGCGAGGATCACCCGGGTCGACCCCTGGCTCGACGAACTGCTCATGGTAGTGATGCCGGCAATTGCGCCGAAGGAGCGTTCCAATGGCGTTGCCACTGTAGACGCCATCACCTCGGGGCTGGCGCCGGGCAAGCTGGCTTGCACGACAATCACCGGGAAGTCGATCTGCGGCAATGGCGCCACCGCCAGCAGGTTGAAGCTGACGCCGCCCAGCAGCATGATCGCCAGGCTCAGCAGCATGGTGGCTACCGGCCGACGAATGAAAGGTCCGGACAGGTTCATGGCTCAACCGGCTCCAGGCGCTCGGGCTGTTTGCGCCAGCGGCGGCCAAGGCGGTCAAAGTACAGGTAGATCACCGGCGTCGTGAACAGCGTCAACACCTGGCTCAACAGCAACCCGCCGACCATCACCAGGCCCAGCGGCTGGCGCAATTCGGCGCCGGAACCCGTGGCCAACATCAACGGCACCGCACCGAACAAGGCCGCCAGGGTGGTCATCAGGATCGGCCGGAACCTCAGCAGCGCCGCCTGATAAATCGCCGTTTGCGGGTCAAGCCCCTGGTTGCGCTCGGCGTCGAGGGCGAAGTCGATCATCATGATCGCGTTCTTCTTGACGATACCGATCAGCAGAATGATGCCGATGATGGCGATCATCCCCAGGTCGTTGCCACTGAGCAGCAAGGCCAACAAGGCCCCCACCGCCGCCGATGGTAAGGTCGAGAGAATGGTGATCGGGTGGATATAGCTCTCGTAGAGCACCCCCAGCACGATGTACATGGTCACCACCGCCGCCAGGATCAGCAGCAAGGTGCTCGACAGCGAAGCCTCGAACGCCTGGGCGGCGCCCTGGAACTGGGTTTGCACGCCCACCGGCATGCTGATGTCCTTCTGCATCTGGTTGATCAGTTCCACACCCTTGCCCAACGCCACGCCGGGCGCGAGGTTGAACGACATCATCACCGCCGGGAACTGACCGATATGGGTAATCGCCAGTTGTGCCTGGCGCTGTTCGACATGGGCCAGGCTCGACAACCGTACCTGGCCGCCGTCGGTGGTCTTCACATGGATCTGGTTCAGAGCGTCCGGCCCCAGGCTTTCCCCGGACTGGGCTTGCAATACCACGCGGTACTGGCTGGCCTGGGTGTAGATGGTAGAAATCTGTCGCTGGCCGAAGGCGTCGTACAGCGCATCGGTGATGGTCGCCACCGATACGCCCAGGCGCGAGGCTGCATCACGGTCAATCACCAAATACACCTGCAAGCCCTTGTCCTGCAGGTCGCTGGCGACATCGGTGAGTTCCGGCAACTCGCTCAGTGCGTGCACCAGCTTGCCGCTCCACAGCGCCAACAAGTCGGCATCCGGCGAGGACATGCTGAACTGGTACTGGGTGCGACTGACACGGTCTTCGATGGTCAGGTCCTGCACCGGCTGCATAAACAGGCGAATGCCTACCAGTTTGTCCAGTTGCGGTTGCAGGCGAGTGATGATCTGCGTGGCACTCAGGTCTCTTTCGCGGTGAGGCTTGAGGTTGATCAGCAGGCGGCCGCTGTTGAGGGTCGCGTTATCACCGTCGACCCCGATGTAAGACGACAGGCTTTCGACTGACGGATCTTCCAGGATGATTTTCGCCAGTTCCTGCTGGCGCTGGCTCATGGCGGCAAAGGAGATAGATTGCGGCGCTTCGGAAATGCCCTGGATCACCCCAGTGTCCTGCACCGGGAAAAAGCCCTTTGGCACCACCAGGTACAGCACCACCGTCAGGCCCAGGGTAGCGATAGCCACCAGCAGGGTCAGCGGCTGGTGCTTGAGCACCCACTGCAACTTGCGCCCGTAGGCGGCGACCAGCCAGTCGATCCAGGCGCCGCTGGCCTTGTAGAAGCGGCTCTGTTCCTCTTCCTTTGGTTCGCGTTTGAGCAGGCGCGCGCACATCATCGGCGTCAGAGTCAGAGACACCACCAGGGAGATCAGGATTGCCACCGCCAGGGTGATGGCAAATTCGCGGAACAGGCGCCCCACTACATCAGCCATGAACAGCAACGGAATCAGTACGGCGATCAGCGACAGCGTCAGGGAAATCAGGGTGAAGCCAATCTGCTTGGCACCCTTGAGCGCCGCGGCCATGGGTGTTTCGCCTTCCTCGATATAGCGGGAAATGTTCTCCAGCATGACGATGGCGTCGTCCACCACAAAGCCAGTGGCGATGGTCAGGGCCATCAGCGTCAGGTTATTGATGGAGAAACCGGCCAGGTACATCACGCCAAAGGTGCCCACCAGGGACAGCGGTACCGCAATCGACGGAATAATGGTGGCGCTGAATCGGCGCAGGAACAGGAACGTCACCATTACCACCAGGGCGATGGCGATCAGCAATTCGTGTTGTACGTCGGTAACAGAAGCACGGATGGTTTGGGTGCGGTCGGTGAGCACCGTTACCTCCAGGCCGGCCGGCAGGTTGTCGGTGATGCTGGGCAGCAGCGCCTTGATCCGGTCCACCACCTCGATAACGTTGGCACCCGGTTGGCGCTGGATGTTCAGCAGCACGGCCTGGTTTTCATTGGCCCAGGCAGCGAGGCGTTCGTTTTCGGCGCCGTCGACGATTTGCGCGACGTCCTTGAGGCGCAACGGCGCGCCATTGCTGTAGGCAAGGATCAGTTCAGCGTATTGCTCGGGCGAGACCAACTGGTCGTTGGCGTCGAGCATCGAGACGCGGGTCGGGCCGTCGAAGTTGCCCTTGGGCTGGTTGACGTTGGAGGCGGTAATCAAGGTGCGCACGTCCGACAGGTTTAAGCCATTGGCGGCAAGAGCCTCTGGGTTGACCTTGATGCGGACCGCCTGGCGCTGGCCGCCAGCGATGCTGACCATGCCGACGCCGCTGATCTGGGCGATTTTCTGCGCCATGCGGGTGTCGACCAAGTCATTGAGCTTGGGCAGCAGCATGGTTTTTGAGGTGATGGCCAGGGTTAGCACTGGCGTGTCTGCGGGGTTGACCTTGTTGTACACCGGGGGCGCCGGCAAGTCCTTGGGCAGCAGGTTTGTGGCAGCGTTGATCGCGGCCTGGACCTGTTGCTCGGCGACGTCCATGTTGACGTCGAGGTTGAAGCGCAGGGTCAGCACCGAGGCGCCGCCGGAGCTGGTGGACGCCATCTGGGTCAGCCCGGGCATTTGCCCGAACTGACGCTCCAGGGGCGCGGTGACCGCGCTGGTCATCACGTCCGGGCTGGCGCCGGGGTACAGGGTCATGACGCGAATGGTCGGGTAATCCACCTGCGGCAAGGCCGACACCGGCAGCAGGTGGTAGGCAATCAGGCCTGCCAGGACGATGGCCAGCATGCTCAGGGTGGTGGCGACGGGCCTGAGGATGAACAGCCGTGAGAGGTTCATGCGCCGGCCTTTTGCGCCTTGCCGGCATTAGCCGGGCTGCCTTCGCCTTTCGCCGCCGGCTTGCCCTGCAAGTGTTCGGTAGGGCTGGTCGGGACATCGGCGCTGTCGTTGACCACTTCGATGTCGCTGCCGTCCTTCAAGCGGTCGGTGCCTTCCAGGACCACGCGGTCGCCGGCGGCCAGGCCTTCCTTGATCACAGTATTTTCGCCGTCGGTGTCGCCGATCACCAGTGGGCGGATCTTGGCCTTCTTGTCGCCATCGAGGGCATAGACGAAGGTGCCATTGTTGCCGAACTGGATCGCCGCCGACGGCGCCAACACCACATTCTTGAGGGTGTCAGCCAGCAGTCGCACGTTGACGAACTGGTTGGGGAACAGCTCCTGGTCCTGGTTATCGAAGCGCGCCTTGAATTTCAGGGTGCCGGTGGTGACGTCGATCTGGTTGTCCAGGCTCTGCAACACGCCGGTGGCTTGCAGCTTCACGTCGCCACGGTCCCAGGCTTGCACTGGCAGCTTGTTGCCGGTGCGATAACGGGCGAGCACGGTTTGCAGGGAGTTTTCCGGCAAGGTGAAGGCGACGTTGATGGGTTGGGTCTGGGTGATCACGGCCAGGGCGGTAGTGTCATTGGCGGCGACCAGGTTGCCGACGTCCAGTTGACGCAGGCCTACGCGCCCGGCGATGGGAGCGCGGATCTTGGTGAATTCGAGGTTGAGTTTCGCGTCGTCGACCGCGCCCTGGTTGGTCTTGACCGTTCCCTGATACTGCATAACCAGCGCGGCTGCGGTGTCCAGGGTTTGCTTGGCGATGCTGTCCTGCTCATAGAGACCGCGATAACGCTCAAGATCGACCTGGGCGTTTTTCAACTGGGCCTGATTCTGCAAGAGCGTGCCCTGGGCCTGGAGCAAGGCATTCTGGTAACTGCGCGGGTCTATTTCCGCCAACAGGTCGCCTGCCTTGACCATTTGCCCTTCTTCAAAGGCAATCTTGACCAACTCTCCCCCGACCCGGCTACGCACATTAATGGTGTTCAACGCCGTTACCGTGCCCAAGGCTTTGTAGTACACAGGGAATTCCCCCTGCACCACCGGCGCCACGCGGACTGGTATCGGGGCGGTGGAACCGCCGAAGCCGGGGCGCATCATCCCGGTTTTGCTGGTGCGACCAGCCGGTGCTTCATTTTGGGCAGCCCCCGTTGGCCAGAATTTCCAGCACAGGCCGGCGATAACCAACAGGACGAACAAGCCGAACAGCCAGCGGCGGGAGTTGCGGGGGGAGGATTGCATGGAGTGATCAACCATTGGGCGCGAGAGCTTCTTCTTGGGGAGGCTGAAAGATAAGCACTGTCGGGCTTTAAGAAAAGCGCCTTTACCGGCTATTTACCTTCGAGCCTACAAACATCTACGTTTTGACTTACAACATCCGGTATCAGGGCTAAGCCGCTGAACCGCAAATAAAAACGGCCTGGACTAGGCCAGGCCGCAATCATGCATCAAGCGTGTTACTGCAAAGCGACAGTCATTTGCCGTAACAGTTACTTCAAAACAGCCAGGGCTGCTTCATAGTTAGGCTCTTGGCCAATTTCAGATACCAGTTCGCTGTGCAGCACGTTGTCGTTTTCATCCAGCACCACGACGGCGCGAGCGGTCAAGCCTTTGAGTGGGCCTTCGGCGATTGCCACACCGTAGTCAACGGCGAAGGCAGCGTCGCGGAAGTCCGACAGGTTCTTCACGTTTTCCAGGCCTTCGGAGCCGCAGAAGCGCGCCTGGGCGAAGGGCAGGTCGGTGGAGATACACAGTACTACTGCGTTGTTCAGTTCGTTGGCCTGGGCGTTGAACTTGCGAACCGAAGTGGCGCAGGTGGGGGTATCAACGCTTGGGAAGATGTTCAGCACTTTGCGCTTGCCGGCGAAAGTGGCCAGGGTTGCTTCCGACAGATCGCCGGCGGTCAGAGTAAAGGCTGGAGCTTTGGAGCCGGTTTGCGGCAATTCGCCTTCAACCTGGACAGGGTTACCACGAAGGGTGACTTGAGCCATGAACAGAATCCTTATGCTGAGTTTTGGTTAAACGAATTCGAGAGGCCGAAGTTAACCACAAAGTGCCGTGGCTACCTACCGCAAGACACAAATTGTCACGCCACGCGGTTGTGGTTTAATTGCGCGCTTTTCGCCCGCCCTTCAAGGAAACCGCCGTCAATGAATCAGCCCGCCACCAAAGTCCTGGTCATTGGTTATGTCTGGCCGGAACCTCGCTCGTCGGCCGCAGGCGGGCACATGATGCAGATTCTGCACAGTTTCCTTGATCAAGGCTGGGACATTACCTTCAGCAGCCCGGCAACGATTGGCGAACACAAGGCCGACTTGCTGGCGCTGGGTATTGGCGAATGCGCCATCGAGCTCAATAACAGCAGTTTCGACGATTTTATTTGTGAACTAGCCCCGGATGTCGTGCTGTTCGATCGTTTCATGATGGAGGAACAGTTTGGCTGGCGCGTCGAAAAGCATTGCCCGGATGCGCTGCGGGTGCTGGAAACCTCAGACTTGCAAAGCCTGCGGGACGCCCGTCATCAGCGCCTTAAGGACCACCTCAAGGCCGATCCGGACGGCGACGATTTCGGCGCACTGTTCGCCCCCGCGCTGGAGGAAGAATTCCAGTTGATGGCCGACACCGACCTGGCCAAGCGCGAGATCGCAGCAATTTACCGCTGCGATATCAGCCTGATGATCTCCGACGTTGAAATCCGCCTGCTCACCGAGCAGTTCAAGGTGCCGGCCGCCCTGCTCCACTGGTGCCCGTTGATGCTGGAGCCGCCGACTGAAGCCTTCACGCCTTTTGAAGACCGCGCGCACTTTCTCAGCATCGGCAACTTCCGCCACGCGCCCAACTGGGATGCGGTGCTCTGGATGAAGAACAGCCTGTGGCCGTTGATCCGCCAGCAACTGCCCGGCGTCCAGTTGCATATATACGGTGCCTACACCCCGCCCAAGGCCACCGCGCTGCACAATCCGGCCCAGGGCTTTCATGTGATGAACTGGGCCGAGGATGCGCTGGCGGTGATGTCGGCCACGCGTATCTGCCTGGCGCCGCTGCGCTTTGGCGCAGGAATCAAGGGCAAACTGGCGGATGCGATGCTCTGTGGCACGCCGAATATCACCACTCCTATGGGTGCTGAAGGCATGAACGATGAGCAAGCCTGGCCCGGCGTTATTGAAGAAAGCGCCAGCGCCTTGGCCGCCGCAGCGGTTGCCCTGTATCAGGACCGCGACCGCTGGACCCTGGCTCAGGAAGACGGCCGGCAGTTGCTTGCCCGCCGTTACTCGCAAGACGTACACGGCCCGGCGCTGGTCGAGCGGCTGGATCAGTGCCGTGGCGAGTTGGCCCAGCACCGGCGCATCAACTTCACCGGCAGTATGCTGCGCCACCACCTGCATAAAAGTACCCAGTACATGGCACAGTGGATCGAGGCAAAAAACCGCACACTTTAAACACAGGCGCTGGCGAGGTTGCGCCCATGGGGGCATTATCCTGTGGGCAACCACAATAAAAGCGACTGCAGCATGACCCGAGCAGCGAGAATCACCGATCCTTCCTACGAGTTAATGGACGACCACAACGGCCTGTCCATCATCTATCGCCAGCACGGTTTCCCGTGTCCGCTGGTGCGCTGGCATTTCCACAAGGAATACGAACTGCACTTGATCGTCGCCAGCTCCGGCAAGGTGTTCATCGGCGATTACATCGGCAACTTCTATCCGCAAAGCCTGTTCCTCACTGGCCCCAACCTGCCCCACAACTGGATCAGCCAGGTGGCGGAAGACGAAGTGGTGCCCAAGCGCGACATGCTGGTGAACTTTACCGATGAGCTGTTTGACGGCGCCAGCCATATCTTCACCGAACTCAAGGCCCTTGCCCCGCTGCTGGACCGGGCGCAGTACGGCATCGAGTTCCGCTGCAGGCACACCATCGCCCAGGCCATGACGCTGATGCAGCGCATCGAAGACGCCCGAGGCATAGCGCGCCTCGGGCATTTCTTTATCCTGCTGGAGGTGCTCAGCGCCTGCGAGGATTATCAGCTGCTCTCCGGCGTGACCACGCCGCAATTGGCCGATGAACACAGCATCGACCGCACCAACCGCGCGGTGGACTACATTTTTGCCCACTACGCGCGGGAGCTGCCTCTGGAAGAAGTGGCCGACTACCTGGGAATGAAGCCCACCTATTTTTCCCGGGTATTCAAACAGGCCACTGGGCGCACTTTTATCGAGTTCGTCAATCGGCTGCGCATCAGCAAATCCTGTGAACTGCTGGCCGATGGCGACAAGGCAGTGACGGATGTGTGCTTTGAATCTGGCTTCAACAATATTTCCAACTTCAATCGGCGCTTCCAGCAGCTCAAGGGTATGACGCCATCCCATTATCGGCGCTTGGCGGTGCAGCGGTTGACCGAGCAGAACCTGGCCTGAGACGCAGACGGTCAAGCGTTGAGGGGCTCGACAACGCTACGGATAATCGGGGAAATCGTTTCAGCTGATTTCGGGCTCAGTGCAAAAAAGTATCAGTCCCTGTGTTCCCAAGGATTTGTCAGCACGCCATTAGAAGGCTGTAATCAACGCACACTCTTCCAGCAGCCTTGGAAGACACAACAACAAAAACTGTCCTTCCGTTGCCCTTGGGTGCGGAAATGGAGTGCGCGATGAAGTTCACAGCTAAAGCACTGCTTGCCTCTACTTGCATGACCCTCAGCGCCGTCAGTCTTGGCGCGCAACCCCTGACCATTGCCACCGTCAACAACAGCGATATGATCCGCATGCAAAAGCTCTCGAAAACTTTCGAAGCCGAACATCCGGACATCAAGCTCAATTGGGTGGTGCTCGAAGAAAACGTCCTGCGCCAACGCCTGACCACGGACATCGCCACCCAGGGCGGACAGTTTGATGTGTTGACCATCGGCATGTACGAAGCCGCACTCTGGGGAGCCAAGGGCTGGCTGGAACCTATGAAGGATCTGCCGGCGACCTACGACCTGGACGACGTTTTCCCTTCAGTGCGCGACGGTCTTTCCGTCAAGGGTTCGCTGTACGCCCTGCCGTTCTACGCCGAAAGCTCCATCACCTATTACCGCACCGACCTGTTCAAGGACGCTGGGCTGACCATGCCTGAGCATCCCACCTGGACGCAGATCGGCGAGTTTGCCGAAAAGCTCACCCATAAGGACAAGGAACAATACGGCCTGTGCCTGCGGGGCAAGGCCGGTTGGGGCGAGAACATGGCGCTGATCACCACCCTGGCCAATGGCTACGGTGCACGCTGGTTCGATGAGAAATGGCAGCCGGAATTTAACGGCCCCGAGTGGAAGGACGCGCTGAACTTCTATGTCGATAACATGAAAAAATCCGGTCCGCCGGGTGCCTCCAGCAACGGTTTCAATGAAAACCTGGCGCTGTTCAACAGCGGCAAGTGTGCGATCTGGGTCGACGCCAGCGTTGCCGGCTCGTTTGTCACCGACAAGACCCAAAGCAAGGTCTCCGATCATGTCGGTTTCACCTTCGCGCCCCATCAGGTCACGGACAAAGGCACGTCGTGGATGTATTCCTGGTCCCTCGCAATCCCGACCAGCTCCAAGGCCAAGGACGCCGCCAAGGTGTTCAGTGCCTGGGCCACTTCCAAGGAATACAGTGCACTGGTGGCCAAGACCGACGGCATCGCCAACGTTCCGCCAGGCACGCGTACCTCGACCTACAGCGAGCAATACATGAAGGCCGCGCCATTTGCCAAGGTGACCCTGGAGTCGCTGAAAGTGGCCGATCCGACCAAGCCGACCCTCAAGCCTGTGCCGTACATCGGCATCCAATTGGTGACCATTCCTGAATTCCAGGCCATTGGCACCCAGGTTGGCAAGTTCTTCTCGGGTGCGCTGACCGGGCAGATGACCGTCGACGATGCGCTCAAGCAGGCGCAGACCACCACCGAGCGCGAAATGAAGCGTGCCGGCTACCCCAAGTAACTTGTGGCGAGGGCGTTTTTGTGGCGAGCGGGCAAGCCCGCTCGCCACAACACAACAATAAGCCGGAGCGCCTAGGGTAACTTCGCCCTGACACTACTCAGCATGTGATCACCATGAATACCACCACTGCCCAAGTGCAAACTGCTCAGCCAGAAAAGGCGCGTAAAAGCCGCCTGATCAACCCCGGCTGGTTCCTCGTCAGCCCCTCGGTGGCCTTGTTGCTGCTGTGGATGATCGTGCCGCTGGGCATGACCCTGTACTTTTCGTTGATCCGCTACAACCTGCTCTATCCCGGCGAAAACCAATTCGTGGGCCTTGAGAACTTCACCTACTTCATTACCGATTCAGGCTTCCTGCCTGGTGCGACCAATACTCTGTTGCTGGTGGGCAGCGTGTTGTTGATCAGCGTGGTGCTGGGCGTGCTGATCAGTGCCCTGCTTGAGGCCAGCGAGTTCTTCGGCCGAGGACTGGTGCGGGTCTTGCTGATTTCACCGTTCTTCATCATGCCCACCGTCGGTGCGCTGATCTGGAAGAACCTGATTTTCCACCCGGTGTCTGGCGTTTTGGCGGCGGTGTGGAAGCTGTTTGGCGCCCAGCCGGTGGACTGGCTGGCCCATTACCCGCTGCTGTCGATCATCATCATTGTGTCCTGGCAATGGCTGCCCTTCGCCATCCTGATCCTGATGACCGCCATGCAGTCCCTCGACCAGGAGCAAAAGGAAGCCGCCCGCCTGGACGGTGCTGGCGCCATTGCGATTTTCTGGCACCTGACCCTGCCCCACCTGGCGCGTCCCATCGCCGTGGTGGTGATGATTGAAACCATCTTCCTGCTCTCGGTGTTCGCTGAAATCTTCACCACCACCAACGGTGGCCCCGGCTACGCCTCGACCAACCTCGCCTACCTGATCTACAACCAGGCGCTGGTGCAGTTCGACGTGGGCATGGCGTCGGCCGGCGGCTTGATTGCCGTGGTTATTGCCAATATCGCGGCGATCATCCTGGTGCGGATGCTCGGCAAAAACCTGACTGACAAGCCTTGAGGGCCGCGCCATGACGCTTCAACAATCCCGCCGCCTGCAAAGCCTGCTGCTCGGCACATTGGCCTGGGCCATCGCGATCCTGATTTTCTTCCCGATCTTCTGGATGGTACTAACCAGCTTCAAGACCGAAATCGACGCCTTTGCCACGCCGCCGCAGTTCATTTTCACGCCCACGCTTGAGAACTACCTGCACATCAACGAGCGCAGCAACTACTTCAGCTTCGCCTGGAACTCGGTGGTGATTTCCTTCAGCGCCACCGCCTTGTGCCTGCTGATTGCGGTGCCGGCGGCCTACTCCATGGCCTTCTACGAGACCCAGCGCACCAAGGGTACGCTGCTGTGGATGTTGTCCACCAAAATGCTGCCGCCAGTGGGCGTGCTGATGCCGATCTACCTGCTGGCCAAGAGCCTTGGCCTGCTGGATACGCGGGTCGCGCTGATCATCATCTACACCCTGATCAACCTGCCGATCGTGGTCTGGATGGTTTACACCTACTTCAAGGACATTCCCAAGGACATCCTCGAAGCCGCGCGCCTGGACGGCGCCACGCTGTGGCAGGAAATGGTCCGGGTGCTGCTGCCGATTGCCAAGGGTGGCCTGGCCTCCACGGTGTTGCTGTCGCTGATCCTGTGCTGGAACGAGGCGTTCTGGTCGCTGAACCTGACCTCGTCCAACGCCGCGCCATTGACCGCATTGATCGCCTCCTACTCCAGCCCCGAAGGCTTGTTCTGGGCCAAGTTGTCTGCGGTGTCGACCCTGGCCTGCGCGCCGATCCTGATTTTTGGCTGGATCAGCCAGAAACAGCTGGTCCGCGGCTTGTCTTTCGGCGCCGTGAAATAACGGCCCTTTCAACACCAATAATTAGAAGTGGAGGCCCATCATGGCCAACCTGAAAATCAAGAATTTGCAAAAAGGTTTCGAAGGCTTTTCCATCATCAAGGGCATCGACCTGGAAGTGAATGACAAGGAATTCGTAGTCTTCGTCGGCCCGTCAGGCTGCGGTAAATCCACCCTTCTGCGCCTGATTGCGGGCCTTGAAGAAGTCAGCGAAGGCACCATCGAACTGGATGGCCGCGACATCACCGAAGTGACCCCGGCCAAGCGCGACCTGGCGATGGTGTTTCAGACCTATGCGTTGTACCCGCATATGAGCGTGCGCAAGAACATGTCGTTTGCCCTGGACCTGGCGGGTGTCGACAAGAAAATCGTCGAAAGCAAGGTCAATGAAGCGGCGCGCATTCTCGAACTCGGCCCGTTGCTGGAACGCAAGCCCAAGCAGCTCTCTGGTGGTCAGCGTCAACGGGTCGCCATCGGCCGCGCCATTGTGCGCAATCCGAAAATCTTCCTGTTCGACGAACCGCTGTCCAACCTTGACGCCGCGTTGCGGGTGCAGATGCGCCTGGAGCTGGCGCGCCTGCATAAAGAACTGCAAGCGACCATGATCTACGTGACCCACGACCAAGTGGAAGCCATGACCCTCGCTGACAAGGTAGTGGTGCTCAACAGCGGCCGTATTGAACAGGTCGGCTCGCCGCTGGACTTGTACCACCAACCGGCCAATCTGTTTGTCGCGGGCTTTTTGGGCACGCCAAAAATGGGTTTTCTCAAAGGCAAGGTCACGCGGCTTGAAAGCCAGGGCTGCGAAGTCGAGCTGGATGCTGGCACGCGCATCAGTCTGCCCTTGAGCAGCCCAACCCTGAGCATCGGCAGCCAGGTGACCCTGGGTATTCGTCCGGAACACCTGGAACTCGCCTCGCCCGGCGATACCACGCTGACCGTCACCGCCGATGTCGGCGAGCGCCTGGGCAGCGACACCTTTTGCCACGTCATTACATCAAACGGCGAACCGCTGACCCTGCGCATCCGTGGCGACATGGCCAGCCAGTATGGCGAAACGTTGAAGCTGCACCTGGACCCGGTGCACTGCCATCTTTTCGACACCGATGGCGTGGCTGTGGCCCGTCCACTGCGCGCTGCCGCCTGATTTCGCGAGAACCCTTGATGAAACTGAACAAGCAAAACCTCACGCAACTGGCCCCCGAAGTGAAATTGCCAGCCTACGCCATTGCCGATACCAAACAGGGCATTGCCCATATCGGCGTCGGCGGTTTCCATCGGGCTCATCAGGCGTATTACACCGATGCCTTGATGAACACCGGTGTGGACCTGGACTGGAGCATCTGCGGCGTTGGCCTACGGGCAGAAGACCGCAAGGCGCGGGATGACCTGGCGAGTCAGGACTATCTGTTTACTCTGTATGAACTGGGTGATACCGATGACACCGAAGTGCGGGTTATCGGTGCTATCAGCCACATGCTGCTGGCGCAAGACAGTGCCCAGGTGCTGATCGACAAACTGGCCAGCCCAGAGATTCGCATCGTCTCGCTGACCATCACCGAAGGCGGCTACTGCATCGACGACAGCAGCGGCGAATTCATGGCCCACCTGCCGCAGATCCAGCATGACCTGGCCCATCCGGGCGCGCCGAAAACCGTGTTCGGTTTTATCTGCGCCGCCCTGAGCAAGCGCCGTGCCGCCGGCATTCCTGCGTTCACCGTGATGTCCTGCGATAACCTGCCACACAATGGCGCCGTCACCCGCAAGGCGTTGCTGGCCTTCGCTGCGCTGCACAATGCCGACCTGTATGACTGGATCAAGGCCAATGTCAGTTTCCCCAATGCCATGGTCGATCGCATCACACCGATGACCAGTTCGGCCCATCGCCTGCAATTGCATGACGAACACGGCATCGACGACGCCTGGCCGGTGGTCTGCGAGCCGTTTGTGCAGTGGGTGCTGGAAGACAAGTTCGTCAACGGCCGCCCGGCCTGGGAAAAGGTCGGTGTGCAGTTCACCGATGACGTTACGCCTTATGAAGAGATGAAAATTGGCCTACTCAACGGCAGTCACCTGGCGCTGACGTACCTGGGTTTTCTCAAGGGCTATCGTTTTGTCCACGAAACCATGAACGATCCGCTGTTCGTGGCTTATATGCGTGCTTATATGGACCTGGATGTGACGCCGCAACTGGCGCCCGTGCCGGGCATCGACCTGACAGACTATAAGCAGACCCTAGTGGATCGCTTCTCTAACCAGGCGATTGCCGATCAGTTGGAGCGAGTGTGTTCCGATGGTTCGTCGAAATTTCCCAAGTTCACTGTGCCAACCATCAATCGGCTGATTGCCGACGGTCGCGAGACCGAGCGTGCGGCGCTGGTCGTAGCAGCCTGGGCGCTGTATTTGAAGGGTGTGGATGAAAACGGTGTGAGCTACAAGATCCCCGATCCCCGTGCCGAATTTTGCCAGGGCCTGGTGACTGACGATGCATTGATCAGTCAACGCTTGCTGGGGGTGGAAGAGATTTTTGGCACCTCCATTCCCAACTCGCCAGCGTTTGTGGCAGCGTTTGAACGGTGCTTTACCAGTTTGCACGATGTGGGTGTGAGCAAGACGCTGGAGCGGTTGCTGGCCAATATCAGTTGAAGGAACCCGTAATGACCCAGCAAAACCTTTTCCTAGGTATCGATTGCGGTACCCAGGGCACCAAGGCCATCGTCATCGACGCCACCAGCGGCAAGGTTCTTGGCCTAGGCGCGGCCAGCCATACGCTGATCAGCGGCGCCAATGGCCGCCGCGAACAGGACACCCGCCAGTGGCTGGACGCCTTCACCGAAGCCACTCACCGTGCGCTTCAGCAGGCAGGGGTCGACGGCCAGGACATCCTCGGCATTGGCGTCTCCGGCCAGCAACATGGCCTGGTGTTGCTTGATGACCAAGGCCAGGTATTGCGTCCGGCCAAGCTGTGGTGCGACACCGAAACCGCCCCGCAAAACGATCGACTGCTGCAACATCTGGGCGGCGAACAGGGTTCCCTGGAGCGCCTGGGCGTGGCCATCGCGCCAGGCTATACGGTCTCGAAACTGCTCTGGACCCGCGAGCAACACCCGGACGTTTTCGCCCGCATCGCCCATATCCTGCTGCCCCACGACTACCTCAACTATTGGCTCACCGGCCGCGCATGCGCCGAATACGGTGACGCGTCGGGCACCGGCTACTTCAACGTGCGAACCCGTGAGTGGGATCTGCCACTGCTGCGTCATATCGACCCCGACGGACGCCTGGAAGCGGCACTGCCGCAGTTGATTGAGGCCAATCAGGCAGTGGGCAGCATTCTCCCGGCCATCGCCGAACGCCTGGGCATCAACCCCAATGCCGTGGTGTCCAGCGGCGGCGGCGACAACATGATGGGCGCTATCGGCACCGGCAACATCGCCCCTGGCGTGATCACCATGAGCCTCGGCTCATCCGGCACGGTCTACGCCTTCAGTGATCAACCCAGCGTCAGCCCCCAGGCATCGGTGGCAACCTTCTGTTCGTCCAGCAGCGGCTGGCTGCCGTTGATCTGCACCATGAACCTGACCAACGCCACCGGCGTCATCCGCGAGCTGCTGGACCTGGACCTGGCCAGCTTCAACGCCCAGGTCGCCCAGGCCCCGATTGGTGCCGATGGCGTCAGCATGTTGCCGTTCCTCAACGGCGAGCGAGTGCCCGCCCTGCCCCACGCCACCGGCAGCCTACATGGCTTGACCATGACCAACCTGACCCGACCCAATCTGTGTCGCGCGGTGGTCGAAGGCACCACCTTCGGTTTGCGCTACGGTCTGGACCTGTTGCGCCAGGCCGGCCTGCAAAGCCAAAGTATCCGCCTGATCGGTGGCGGCTCGAAAAGCCCGGTGTGGCGGCAGATGGTCGCGGATATCATGAACACCGAAGTCATCTGTACCGAACAAAGTGAAGCGGCGGCCCTGGGCGCGGCGATCCAGGCGGCCTGGTGCCAGTCTGGTGAAAGCCTGGCGGCCCTTTGCGCTCGTTGCGTCAGTGTCGATCCGGCCAGCCTGAGCAAGCCTGTGGCAACCAGCGTCAGCGCCTATCAACACGCCTATGAGCGTTATCAACAGCACGTAGCATCCCTTTGAGAGCGAACGAATATGTATTTGGTATGTGGCGAAGCGCTGTTTGATTTTTTCAGCGAAGACGATGCCAGCGGCCAGGCATCGAAGGTCAATTTCAAGGCCATTGCTGGCGGCTCGCCGTTCAACGTTGCGGTGGGGCTGCGCCGCCTGGGCATCGACGCCGGGCTGTTCGCTGGTTTATCCAGTGATTACCTGGGGCAGCGTTTGCTGCAGGTGCTCAAGCTGGAAGGCGTACGCGAGGATTACCTGCTGGAGTTTGCCGCACCGACCACCTTGGCGATGGTTGCCGTGGGCGCCAACGGTTCACCGCAATACAGCTTTCGCGGTGAAGGCTGCGCTGACCGGCAATTACAGGTGCAGCATTTACCAGCGCTGGGGCCAGAAGTTCGCGGCTTGCACATAGGCTCCTTCTCCCTGGTGGTGCAGCCGATTGCCGACACGTTGTTGGCATTGGTCCGTAGGGAAAGTGGCAAACGCCTGATCAGCCTCGACCCCAACGTTCGCCTGAATCCCGAGCCGAACATCGAACTATGGCGCCAGCGCGTGGCCGAGTTGGTCAAGCATGCCGACCTAATCAAGGTTAGTGATGAGGACTTGCACCTGCTCTACCCCGGCCAAACCCCGGAAAGCGTGTTGCAAGGCTGGTTGCAGCACCGTTGCCAACTGATCTTCCTGACCCGTGGCGGCGATGGCGCCACGGTGTTTAGCCGTCAGCACGGCAGTTGGTCGGCGACTGCGGTCAAGGTGGTGATGGCCGATACCGTCGGCGCTGGTGATACCTTCCAGGCGGCGTTGATCGCCTGGTTGACCGAGCAGCAACTGGACTCGGTCGATGGGCTGCAACAGCTGACGCGTGAACAGCTCGACAGCATGCTCAAGTTTGCCATTCGCGCCGCCGCCTTGACCTGCGCCAAGACCGGTCCGGACTTGCCGTATCGTCACCAGTTGGACTGACTTGGACAAACCGCGCGCCGACCGTGTCGGTGCGCGCCTACAGCGTTATTTCTCCCTGACCGCCCGGGCAACCAGCGCTCCCGCCACACCTCCCACTATTGGAGCAGCCCAGAACACCCAGAGTTGTGTCAGATACGCACCACCGGCAAACAACGCCGGCCCTGTGCTGCGGGCCGGGTTCACTGATGTATTAGTGACTGGAATCAGCACCAGATGGATCAACGTCAGCGTCAAGCCAATGGCGATGGGGGCAAACCCCACCGGCGCACCGGGTGAGGTGACTCGCATGATGATGAATACAAAAAAGAACGTTGCCACCACTTCTGCCACTATCGCGGCCAGCAGGCTGTATTGCCCCGGACTCAGCTCGCCAAACCCATTTGCGGCAAACCCGCCCAACTCAAAATCCGGACGACCGCTGGCAATCAGTGCCAGAACCGCAGCCGCCACAATAGCTCCGGCAACCTGGGCAATGATGTAAGGCAACACATCGCCCCCCGGCATTCGACGCCCGACCCACAGGCCGATGGTCACTGCCGGGTTGAAATGCGCTCCAGAAATACTGCCCACCGCATAGGCCATGGTCAGCACCGTCAGGCCAAACGCCAGGGAAACGCCGGCAAAGCCGATACCCAACTCTGGAAACTCCGCCGCTAGGATTGCACTGCCACAACCGCCGAACGTCAGCCAGAACGTCCCGAGAAACTCTGCTGCGATTTTTTGTTGCAAGGTTAATTCCGCCTGTTGTTCATGTCCGCCTACCTGTTTTCCATCACGTGGATGGCTCCGACAGAGACGTTAGCAACAGCGCGCAACCTCGCCGTATCAGACTTTTCTGGTTAGAGGAAAAGGCATGGGACTTTCGATGCGTGTACTTTGCAGAATTGATGGCGCGGGACGGTAAGCACTCGGGACAAGCGCCTCATCACCCGGTATGCTTTTGCCCTTCTGAAACGGCCGAAAGGATTCGCCATGCAGCTCAGCTTCCGTACCGTCGCCACCTTCACCGCCCTGCTGTGTTTCGCCCTGGCGATCATCTGGGGGCTGCGGCCCGACCTGCTGCTGTGGCTGTGGAGTGTCGAGTATTCGAGCGCCACGGGATTGGTCTCCCGACGCAACGCCGCATTGTTCCTGGGCATCGGCATTATGTTTTATCGAGTCCGGCATGCCCTGCCATCGGCCACACGGCGAGCCATGACCACAGGCTTTGTGACCGGCTGTTTTGCGCTGGCGGTGCTGGGAGTCGGCGAATGGCTCAACGGCCACGCGGGGCCCGGAATTTTGCTGGCGGTGATCACAGAAGCGGCGTTGGGCCTGGCATTTATCCAGGCCCAGAAGTCAGCGCTTACACAGCCGCAGCCCTCCCTTTAATAATAGTAGGGACGCGCACCGACTCTTGTAAGAGGAGGGATGTGTTGCTGCTTGAGGTCTTCGCGCAACCCGGTGATCAGATTGCAGATGGCTCGACTGCTATCGAGTTTATCCGCCCGAATGCCCGTCACTAGCAGATTCACTCGCTCATGGTCTTTGTCGTCGTAGATTTTGACCGTCAGCGAAGCATCCTCGGCCTTGATGCATTCGCAACGTTTAGGCAGGAAACTTCCTTCAATAATGCTGCGTAACTCTAGATCCGAAAGCATGGCCAACCTCTCCTTTTTTGAGACTGCCAATAGGTTTTTATGGATGTACGTATCGTTGGCAGCCGCACGGTTGCGCCTGCCTGTTGCGCCTTGCCAACCATGGAAGACGGTTTCAACCACCAAGCCTACTCGGCTGAGTCTTGAAGCGTTGGACCCTTTTCTCATAAGCGGCAGCGATACTTACATAAGTTGTGTGGCAGACCGCTAGCACTCACCCGTTTGAAGTGGTTCATTGCTACGCCGACAACTCAATCGCGCGGTAACAAAATATATTCGTAGCATTAAACATGCCGTGTGCGAGTACGAGTCCGCGCGCACCAGGATCAATGATTTGCCAATTACTCACGTTTGACGGCTCGTGCATTCTGCAATTAAGCCTGCGTGCAATCATGCAATTTGCAGCAAGGCGCGCAGGCTGGCATCGTGGACACGTTCGTTTTGCCCAGTGACGCTTTCAAAGCGACCCATCCAAATGAATGCTCTATCCGTATATTTTCCCAAGGACGCCTCATGATTCCCTCTCTGCGCATCTCACTCGCCCTCCTTGGCATGGCAGGTCTTTGCACCCAGGCCAATGCCGCAAAACTCGAAGATATTGCACCCTACCCCAAGGCGGACGCGGGTTTCGTTCGTCAGGTCATCCATCTTCCGGCGCACCCTCAGGAAGATAACTTCAAGGTAGAAATCCTTGCCGCAAAGACCTTGCCTGTCGATTGCAATCGCCAACGATTGGGCGGCGTGCTGGAAGAAAAGAACCTTGAGGGCTGGGGCTATTCCTATTACCGCCTAGATAAAGTCAGCGGCCCGATGAGTACGCTATTGGCGTGTCCGGATGGCAAGACCCGTACCGACTTTGTACCGGTGGTAGGCGATGGATTCGTCCTGCGCTACAACAGCAAGTTGCCCATAGTTATATATGTTCCAAAAGATGTCGAAGTTCGCTATCGAGTCTGGTCAGCGTCGGCCACGGTCAATAAAGCCGTCGCCGAATAGTTTCGCTTAAACGTTTAATCCATGGTTATATCGGCTCTTGAGCGGCCACCCTCTCGGCAACATGGCGCAAGCTGCCGAAGTTGATATTGGCTCCGGAGTTTATTGCTACCCATGTCTGCCCCTGGACGCCGGTTTTCGCAACATGGTTGCGGATACCGGCAACGGCCAAGGCGCCCGAAGTCTCGGTGATGGAGCGGGTGTCGTCGTAGTTGACCGACGCCGCGAGACTCTTTTTTACATAGTGCTCAAGCAGTCCCCGCTCAACGGTCTGGGTCACGGGACGTGGCTGGCTGGTGCTCATCGATGTCTCCTGGCTTTTGGTTCAAGGCTCTGGAGACGGAAAAACAAAACCCGCCTCTAGGGCGGGTTTGGGTGCAGCCGTGCGCTATCCCGCCAAATGAGAAATGGCGGTAATAATGTTTGGCTGTGAACGTAAAGCTTGAAATGTCATGAATCAAAATTAACCGGCGGCTTATGACAAGTCAATGGCAAACGGCCATTGAGTTGTGGAGTCGTTCCGCTAATCTGAGCAGCTCTTTGCTGCCTGTCCAAGGAAGGAACGTCTATGAAAAAGCTTGTATTGCCCCTGGTCGCCCTCATCGCCCTCATCGCCTTCGTCGGCTACACCGTCTCGGTGATGCTGCAAGCTGAGCAGTCCTTGCTCGATTTCGGCATCAGCCTGATGTCTCGCCCCGACACAGCGCAGGTGGTGATTGATTTGTACCTGCTGGCAACACTCGCCGGCATCTGGATGTACAAGGATGCTCGCAGCCGTGGTCGGTCAGCACTGTCGGTGCTGCCGTACCTGTTGCTCACGGCAATTTTCGTGTCCGTTGGGCCACTGCTGTACCTGGTGGTTCGCGGGTTGCAGGACCGTCAATCGGCCAAGGCATCGCAAGCTGCCGCGTAACCCTGACTTTACTATTGATATACGCAACGTATACGCTTCGTATATCAACCTGCACAGTGAAGCTCATGGGCATCGTCAAGATCACCGATCAACTGCATGAACAAATCCGTCTGGCCAGCGCCACCATGGACCGCTCCATCAACGCCCAGGCGGAGTTCTGGATCAAGATCGGCCTGCTGGCCGAACTCAATCCGCACCTGGCCTACAACGACCTGATCAACAAGCTGCTGTTGGACAAGCCTGACCTGATCCGGGGCCGTGGCTGATGATCAAGAATGCCGAACAGATCGCACTGATGCGTGAGTCGGGCCGCCTGCTGGCTCAGGTCTTCAGCATGCTCGACGGTTTTGTGAGCGCAGGTCAGACGACCCTGGAGTTGGACCGTGCCGTCGAAGCCTTTATCCGACGGGATTTGCAGTCCCGGCCGGCAAGCCTTGGGCAATACGACTACCCCTTTTCCATCAATACCTCGATCAATGAAGTGGTGTGCCATGGCATGCCGGATGCCAAGGCTGTGCTCAAGGATGGCGATATCGTCAACATCGATATCACCCTGGAGAAAGACGGCTTTATCGCCGACTCCAGCAAGATGT
This sequence comes from Pseudomonas sp. HY7a-MNA-CIBAN-0227, assembly GCF_040310325.1. Classification (NCBI taxonomy): domain Bacteria; kingdom Pseudomonadati; phylum Pseudomonadota; class Gammaproteobacteria; order Pseudomonadales; family Pseudomonadaceae; genus Pseudomonas; species Pseudomonas sp. HY7a-MNA-CIBAN-0227. Next base: position 52,243 of record NZ_JBEOPT010000022.1, read on the forward strand.
ACATGATCGGCACGGTGACGCCCAAGGCCCGGCGCCTGGTGGAAATGACCTTTGAGGCGATGTGGGCCGGGATTCGTCAGGTCAAGCCCGGTGCGCGCCTGGGGGATATTGGTCATGCCATCCAGCACCACGCCCAAGCTAATGGCTACAGCGTGGTGCGTGAGTATTGCGGGCATGGCATCGGCCGGGAAATGCACGAAGAGCCGCAGATCCTCCACTTCGGGCTTCCCGGCACGGGGATGGAGTTGCGTGAAGGCATGGTGTTCACCATTGAGCCAATGCTGAACCAGGGCAGCGCCAAAGTGCGCAGCTTGAAAGATGGCTGGACGGTAGTAACCCGTGACAACAGCTTGTCCGCGCAGTGGGAACATACCGTGGTGGTGACGGCGGACGGGTTTGAGGTGTTGACTTTACAGCCAACATAAAGCCCATACAGGGGAGTATCTACACAAAAACCACCGTAGCAGTTGTCGAGCTCCAGCGAGGCTACGTCGGCGCCACACCGCCACCATCAGATCAGCCCCCAACGCAGCCTCGCTAAAGCTTGACCGCGAACAGGGTCTCTACGGGTGGGCGCCTCCTGCAATGCGCTTTAGCCCCAGCACCATCAACCCCGCCGCCAATCCCATCGCAGTCAGGAACAAGGGGTACGACACCCACCACGGCGTGCCCGTCGTCATCATGCTGAACTCGGACATGCCGCCAATACTGGCAATCAGGTTCAATGGCAGGAACACCACGTTGATCAACGTCAGCTTGCGCAGCAGGTTGTTGGTGCTGTTGTTCATCAGGTTGCCCCGGGCCTCGATCAACCCGGAGAACACGTTGGAATAAATCTCCGCCTGTTTGTAGCACTGGTTGTTCTCGATGATCAGGTCGTCGATCAACCCCAGGGTCTGGGCGCTGAAATGTTCCTTTTCGCCGTGGTTGCGCAAGCGGGCCAGCACCGCGCCGTTGCTGTGCAAGGCGTTGATGTAATAGATCAGGCTTTCGCTGAGGTTGAACATCTGCATCAGATGGCGATTGTGCATGGAGGCGTTGAATTGCTGCTGCAACTCACGGGCAACCATCTTGATCACCTTGAGGTGGCCGAGGTAGTGATGGACGTTGTTGAGCAGCAAGTCCAGCAGCACATCCAACGGCGTATACAGGGGTCTGCGGGCGCCCAGGCCTGAAAGCTGGCTGTCGCCGGTGGCAATCACCAGCAGGCGGTTTTGGGAAAACAGCAGGCCGCAGGACGATACTTCGAACACCAGGTTGCCGGCACCGGAGTAGTTTTCCGGGCGTTTCCAGATCAGGAACAGGTTGTCAGGGTGAAACTCGATGCGAGACACCTCGTCCGGGTCCAGCGCCGAGGCCAGGGCGTGCTCGTCAAGCTTGTAGTGATCGCGCAGCAGTTCCCGCTCGTGGGCATCGGGGTTGTTGAACAGCATGATGTCGGCGGCCTCGCGCTGACTGCTGCGCAGCGCGCCATCGGTCAATTCAAAGCACTGAATCATCGTGCATTACCACCCCTGGCCTTGGCGTTTGAGTTCCAGGCGGCGGACAAATTCTTCCAGCACCAGGGAATACAAGTCGTCCTGCAGGTAGGCATCTTCGATACCGGCGTCCATGTTCGGGTTGTCGTTGACCTCGATCACCACCACTTTGTCGCCGGACTGCTTGAGGTCCACTCCGTACAGCCCGTCGCCGATCAGGTTGGCGGTCTTCACCGCCAGGTCCACCACCGCTTTGGGCGCTTCGTGGACCGCCATGGTGCGGCACTCGCCGTTGATGTCCTGGCCGATGGCCTTGTGGTTGTAGATTTGCCAATGGCCCTTGGACATGAAGTACTGGCAGGCAAAGATCGGCTTACGGTTGAGCACGCCGATGCGCCAGTCGTACTCGGTGTAGAAAAACTCCTGGGCCAGCAACAGCACAGAATGTTCGAACAATTCGGCGGTGGCCGTCAGCAGCTCTTGCTGGCTTTCCACCTTGATCACCCCTCGGGAGAAACAACCGTCGGGTATTTTCAACACCAGGGGGAAGCCCAGGCGCTCGCCGACCCGTTCGAAATCTTCCGGTCGCTCCTTGTAGAGGATCTCGGTGGCGGGCATGCCCAGTTGATGGCTTTTCAGCATATCGGTGAGGTAGACCTTGTTGGTACAACGCAGGATCGAGGCGGGGTCATCCATCACCACCAGCCCTTCACTCTCAGCCTTCTTGGCGAAGCGGTAGGTGTGGTTGTCGACGCTGGTGGTCTCGCGGATCAGCAGGGCGTCGTATTCGGCCAGGCGGGAGTAATCCTTGCGTTCAATCAGCTCGACATCGATGCCCAAGCCCTTGCCCACTCGCACGAAGTTCTCCAGCGCCTTGGCGTTGGACGGCGGCAACTGTTCCTGGGGATCATGAAGGATCGCTAGGTCATAACGGGCCAGGCGGCGGGAGCGTGGTTGTCGCCAGATCTTGCGACTGAAGTTGTCCAGGGCGTTGGCGAATTGATCTTCCTGATCGTCACGCAACTTATGCAACACGCCAGATTTTATGCCTTCGATATGCCAGCCGTTATTCTTGCGAAACTCAACTAGCAAGATCGGACACGGAAACGCTTCAAACAACTGGCGAGCCAAGTCCTGCAGTGGCTCGATATTCGTTCGGCCAAAATAAAGTGTCAGGGTAAAACCTTCGGTATTACTATAAAGATGATGGCTCAGGGCTTTATCAAGGGTTTTATCCAGGTCATCCAGGGCCAGGCCGTAGAGGGATTTTTTCGTCAGCTCGCTGATGGTGCGCACCGACGGAATAACCTTGTGGCCACGCGCCTCGGCCAGCAGCGAGCAGTAGTAGCCGTGTCCCAGGTACTTGTAGCTGCGACACAGGTTGATCACCTGGACCCGCTTGCCGGTTTCGCTTTCCCGGGTTTGCTCAAGGTATTCCTGGGCGGTAACAATGTCTTCACTGGGGAAGTAGGAGGCCCAGTCCTCCTTGCGCTCAACAATAATCACGACTTGACTTGACGGCTTGGGAGGTGTGGGAAAATAACCGGCGGAAGTTATTGTCGCCGCCACTGTTTGCTCGGATACTTCACGCCAATGACCTTGTACCGCTGACATATTGATTGATCCGCTTTAGAGAACTAGACCTTTTCTATTAAGCACGATATTTCAGAGAAGTCCCGTTTCGTTACGCAACTTTTACGGCGGTCATATGGCTCTTTCCTTTCGCGTTGCAACCCTTGATGACTTACCGGCCTTAGTGGTACTGGAAGAGCATTGCTTCACCACTGACCGGCTCTCGCCCCGCAGCTTTCAGTGGATGATCAGCCGTGCCAACGGGCGCCTGCTAGTGGCCGAAAACGAAGAGCAGCTACTCGGCTACGCGCTGGTGCTGTTCCATCGTGGTACTTCGCTGGCACGCCTGTATTCAATCGCCATTGCCGCTCCTGCCCGTGGCATGGGGCTGGGCAAGCAACTGCTGGCGCGTATTGAAGACTGCGCCGTGGAACATGACTGTGCCTACCTGCGCCTGGAGGTGCGCACCGACAATCCCGGCGCCATCGCCCTGTACGAGCGCAATGGCTACCGGCGCTTTGCCCTGATCAATGACTATTACGAAGATCACACCGACGCTCTGCGCCTGGAGAAGCGCATTCTCCAGCATCAGGAAGCCAGGGCCCTGAGCGTGCCGTATTACCAGCAGACCACCGACTTCACCTGCGGCGCGGCGAGCTTGCTGATGGCCATGGGCGCCCTGCAACCTGAGCGTGTGGCTCAGCGGCGCGAAGAACTGCAAATCTGGCGCGAGGCGACCACCGTGTTCATGACCGCCGGCCATGGCGGCTGCAGCCCTCAAGGGTTGGCGCTGTCAGCCTGGCGTCGAGGCTTTCGGGTGCACATGCAGGTCAATGTCAGCGGGCCGTTGTTTCTGGACGGGGTGCGTGATCAGCACAAAAAAGACGTCATGCGCCTGGTGCATGACGCCTTCGAGGAAGAACTGGCCAGCAGCGATGTCGAGCAGGTGCTCGGCGGGCCGCTGGATTTGCCGCAGGTACTGCGTGATGGCGGGCAACCGCTGGTCTTGATCAGCAGCTACCGCCTGACCCGCTCCAAGTCACCCCACTGGGTGATCGTCACCGATTGCGACGAAGACTTTGTCTACCTGCATGACCCGGACGTGGACCACAGCCAGCACCGCCAGCCCCTGGACTGCCAGCACCTGCCTGTCAGCCGCGGGGAGTTCGAACGGATGTGCCGGTTTGGCAATAACAAGTTGCGCGCGGCGGTCGTGGTGTATGCCAGGTGAGCGATCAGGCTACCTGCTTGATCCCGGCCTTGGCCTCCAGCTCGCGTACCAGCGGCAATACCCGTTTGCCGAAGTACTCCACTTCCTCCTGGAAGTGCAGGAACCCCGCCAGTACCAGGTCCACGCCCACCGCTTTGAGCGCGACGATACGCTCGGCAATCTGCTGCGGGGTACCGATCAGGTTGGTCTTGAAGCCGTCGTTGTACTGCACCAAGTCTTCGAAGCTGGACTTGGCCCAGTTGCCCTCGCCTTCCGGTGATGCCTTGCCAGCTTGTTTTGCCGCGTCGCCAAAGGCATTGACCGCTTCGGGGTCGGCCTTGTCGATGATTTCAGCGAGCACCGCGCGGGCTTCCTCTTCGGTGTCGCGGGCGATGACAAAGGCGTTGACCCCGACTTTTACCGAGTGGTTGTTGGCGGCGGCCTTGGCGCGAATGTCATCGACCTGGGCCTTGATACCTTGCGGGGTGTTGCCGTTGGTGAAGTACCAGTCCGAGACACGTGCGGCCATATCTCGTGCTGCGCGGGAGCTGCCACCCTGAAAAATCTCCGGATGGGGTTCGCCCAGAGGCTTGGGTTTGAGGCTGTAGTTGTTGAATCGGTAGAAATCACCCTTGAAGGTGAAGTTGTCCTGGGTCCAGATGCCTTTGAGGGCGCGGATGAATTCTTCGGAGCGGCGATAGCGCTCGTCGTGCTCCAGCCAATGTTCACCGATGGCCTGGAACTCGCCCTTGAACCAGCCGCTGACGATGTTGACGGCGACGCGGCCGTTGGTCAGTTGATCGATGGTCGCCAGTTGCTTGGCCGCCAGGGCCGGTTGCCACGGGCCGGGCAAGATCGCCGCGATGACTTTCAACGTGGTGGTCGCCGCCAGCAACGCGTGGCTGAAGGCTACGGATTCATGCTGGTACTCGGCGCCATAGCCGGCGGTGAAACGGATTTGGGTCAGGGCGTATTCGAACCCGGCTTCCTCGGCCAGTTGCGCCAGTTTGCGGTTGTAGTCGATGCCCCAACTGGTGCGCTGCTCGATCTTGCTCACCACCAGCCCGCCGCTGACGTTGGGCACCCAATAGGCAAATTTGACTGCTTGCTGACTCATTGAACGGTACCTCACACAAGGGGATATGCAGGGCATGGAGCAGCAAGCGTGCCAGCGTATTGCAGATGCCCGAAGCCAGGGCTCTGGGGCGGTAATTGGGTGTGGACACCCCGCACTGTCTGATGTTGCAGATATCGGGGGTTTGTTGGATTGCTGTTGGTGGCGCAACACTTGAAGCAGGTTGTTGCCCTGTAAATACGGGGTTTTAACCTCGGCATGGACCGTGCAAACACCTTGGCAACGCACCGCCTTTTTTGCCTGCCCAGGAGCTGTCCCCATGACCGAGCAACATGTCATCAACCCACTGTCCACCGGCGTCGATTACCAGGCCCTGACCGAGCGCTTCCGGCCGATCTTTGAGCGTATCGCCGAAGGTGCCGTGGAGCGTGAGCAAACCCGCGCCCTGCCCCGTGAGCCGATCCAGTGGCTGAAAGAAGCTGGTTTCGGCGCGGTGCGGGTGCCGGTGGAATACGGTGGTGGCGGCGCGTCCCTGCCTCAGCTGTTTGAACTGTTGATTGAGTTGGCTGAAGCCGACTCCAACGTACCCCAGGCCCTGCGCGGGCACTTCGCCTTTGCCGAGGACCGTCTGAATGCACCGCCCGGCGCTGGTCGGGATCTGTGGTTCAAGCGCTTTGTCGACGGCGATATCGTCGGCTGTGCCTGGACCGAAATCGGCAGCGTTGCCATCGGTGATGTAATCACCAAGGTCAGCCCCGACGGCGACAAGTGGAAACTCAACGGCGAGAAGTTCTACAGCACCGGGAGCATTTTCTCCGACTGGATCGACGTCTACGCCCAGCGCAGCGACACCGGCGGCGACGTGATTGCCGCCACCCGCACTCGCCAGCCGGGGATTGTGCAAAGCGATGACTGGGACGGTTTTGGCCAACGCACCACGGGCAGCGGCACATCGCGGTTTACCGATGCGGTGGTTGATGCCGAGAACGTGATCGACTTTGCCACGCGCTTCAAATACCAGACGGCGTTTTACCAGTTGGTGCTGCTGGCAACATTGGCCGGTATCGGCCGCGCGGCGCTCAAGGATGTGGCTTATCAGGTTCGTGCGCGTAAACGCATCTACAGCCACGGCAATGCCGCCCGTGTCAGCCAGGATGCACAGATTCAGCAGGTGGTCGGTGAAGTCGCCGCCCTGGTATACGCCGCCGAGGCCAGCGCCTTGAAAGCGACGATACCGGCACAGCGGGCTTACCTGGCGCGCTTTGGCGGGGATGACGCGCTGGAGCGCGAGGCCAATGTCGCTGCCGAGATCGAGTCGGCCACGGCTCAGGTGGTGGTGTCAGAGTTGATCCAGCGCGCCAGCAGTGAGCTGTTCAATGCCCTGGGGGCTTCGGATATCCGCGAGGGTAAATCCCTGGATCGGCATTGGCGCAATGCGCGCACGGTGTCGTCCCACAACCCGGTGATCTACAAGGCACGGATTGTCGGGGATTGGGTGATCAACGGGACTGAACCGCCATTTGTCTGGCAGATTGGCAATGGGCCGGCCAGGGGCTAGGTATCCCGAGGTAGGTCAGTTACACCGCACATGCATCCTTGCCGGTTTACCCACTGCGCAATACCTGCGTTCGGCCTCTGGTTTTATGGGCAGGCAGATCAAGAGCAGAGCAAAGCCAGTGCCCATCCGCTTTTCTGTAGGAGCGAGGGGGACGCCTAGTTCTTGCTCGCGAAGAACCTGAGGGCACCGCGTTCATCCA
>NZ_JBEOPT010000023.1:0-57093 GCF_040310325.1 Pseudomonas sp. HY7a-MNA-CIBAN-0227
GTTGTTTGGTCATCTGACACCTCGATCTGGCGAGCATTCTCGCCTAAAAGGGTGTCCGGTTTCATTAGACCACTACAGAATCTCCCGATAACACTATTAAGAGTCCGGCCAACGTCACCGCATGAGCAGCCGAATTACTTCAGACTCAGTGAAGATGACGAGGTCTTTTCGAGTCCCTGCGGTCACGATTGCAGGGTCAATGAAGATACATTTTTTATGTATCTCTTGAAGCTGGAACCCCGCGTGGTTCTTAATCCGGCAGTGGGAACAGCCGCCAATCGTCCACATTCAACCCTACGAAGCTTGTGATTACCAGACCCCAAACCAAGAGCCCGTACCGTGAACAATCGCAATTGGAAAGAAGATCGCCCCGGCAATCAAGAACCCCCAGCTCGCAGCCGTGAAGCATACAAACAAGTGCGTGAACCAAGCTGCAACCATCCAAACAACTAACACCGACCAGGCAATGTTCCCCATTGAAAAGCTCCCTATCCATCTACAAGAAAGCCGCACATGATACAGCAGCATCACCACCAACAAGAGCCCTTAGCCATCACTACCACCACCTACACCACCAGAGCGACCCTTAGAGCCTCAGCCATTCTGTTGACCTGTACTGACCTACCAGCGCCATAGAGGTCAAACGTAATAGACCCAGAGCTGTGCCCTAAGATTTCTTGAGCGGTCCCCAAAGGAACCTCAGCGGCCTTCAGAGCCCCTGCAAGGTGGTGACGTAAGGAGTGGAAAGATTGACCTGTACCTGGGGAGGTCCCTAAGACCTCTCGGAGTAGCTTGTTAAGGACCGCATAGAAAGAACCGATGGTCCGTGTGAAGAGAGCGCCATTAGCTGCCACAGCGAACGCTTTAAGAGCCTCAAGGTCCAGGCCATAGACACTCACCAAGGGCACCTTACGGACACTGAATTTGTTCTTGGTCTCCTTCCCGTCATTGGTGTTTATGTCCATCACCAGCAACCCGTCGATGTCGATAAGGTCCGCTGTGGTCAGTTGGTGAATCTCTCCAATACGCGCCCCAGTGATAACCCCCAGGCTGATCGCCCAGCGCTGCCAATCGTCAGCAGGGAGGCCATTAGCGTGCAGCATGAGGGATGCTATCTGTTCCGGGGAGAACCCTGTACGGCCACTCTCAGCCCCTTTGGTTAGCTGAAGCTTCTTCCCGAAAGCCTGCTTGATATGCCCATTGTCCACCGCCCAGTTCAGGATAGTGGTCAGTTGGGTAAGGATCTTGTTAACGGTCATTGGCTTACGCCCTTCCTTAAGGCTCTCTCGGACAGTCACGAGGTCGGCCCTGGTGTGCGTCCCCATGTCCATCTCTCCGATTACCGAAAGGAGGGTCACGCAGCAGGCCCGCATGCTTCGCATAGACGACTCTTTAACGTCCGCCTTGCGCTCTTCTAAGTAGAGGTCCGAGAGAGCCTTAAAGGTGGTGGTGGTGGTGGTGGTGATTGTCTTACTGCTACTGCTAATGGCTGGCGCCTCTGCTACCACCCCCAGAGCATCCCCTTCAGGCGTATCAAGCGCCGCAATGATCTGCATGATTGGCCCAAGGTTCCCCTCGTCACGCCTCTCACCTGCTGTGGTTATCCGTTTGCCAATGGACACTGTAAGAGCCTGCGCAGCGCTCAGCGGCACCGTACTGGCTATCTCATTGAGGTCCTTACGAACGTCCTTAAAGATTAGCCTTGAGTCACCCAGTTCATCCCACATAGTGCGTGTCTTTAGGACGCTGGTAGCGATGCGCAGTAGGTTCTCTTTGAGTTCAGGCCATGTAGCTTCAGGAGTATCGAGGTGGAAGGCTCGGAGAGTGCCTAAGAGGTGTTTAGCGATGGTCAACGCGGTTTGCCTGTGGGTTGTCTTGAGGGAGAGCGTGCAGGATTGTTTAGAGCCCATAGGACGGACTCTTAGGGTGTATCGACCCTCCCTCCTGTACAGATAGGGACAGGCAAGGTCTAACAGTGTTCTAACACTTTGAGGGTTCTTAGCGGTGTTCTGAGTGGTGTGCAGCATGGTTAAACCCCTGTATTCATTGGGTTAAACCTCATGAGTCACCAAGTTGGCATTCTACTCGCTATGCAGGTTTGCATAAATCAACTCAGCGAGCTTTTTACTGATACCAGGGGCTTTGGCTATTTCGTCGATGCTGGCACGCGATAGTTCCTGCAAGCCACCAAAATGTTTTAACAGTTCCCGCCGACGCTTGGGCCCCACGCCTGCGATCCCTTCCAGGGTTGAGGTACGCCGGGTTTTTCCGCGTCGGGCACGGTGGCCGGTAATGGCAAAACGGTGAGCTTCATCACGGATCTGCTGAATCAAGTGCAGCGCCGGCGAATCTCCCCGCAAAGTGAACTCATGAGCCGCATCATTCAAGTACAACGTTTCAAAACCGGCCTTGCGGGTAGCACCCTTGGCCACGCCGAGCAGGATCAGGTCAGGCACCGCCAGCTCATTGAGCACATCGCGGGCCATGGACAGCTGGCCCTTGCCGCCGTCCACCAGCAGGATATCCGGCAGCTTGCCCTCGCCATCCTTCAGTTTGCTGAAGCGCCGGGTCAAGGCCTGATGCATGGCCGCGTAGTCATCGCCAGCGGTGATACCTTCGATGTTGTAGCGCCGATAATCGGACTTGATCGGTCCTTCCGGCCCAAATACCACGCAGGACGCCACCGTCGCCTCGCCGCTGGAGTGGCTGATGTCGTAGCACTCCAGGCGCTGGGGCGGCTCATCGAGCTTGAGGACGTCGGCCAAGGCTTCAAAACGCGCAGCGACGTGCTGTCGATTCGCCAGGCGCGCGCTCAAGGCCTGTTCGGCGTTGGTCACGGCCAACTGCTGCCAGCGGGCACGGGTGCCACGTACCCGGTGACTGATGTCCAGTTCGCGGCCGCGCAGTTTGTAAATCGCCTCGATCAGCGCAGGGAAGTCCTCATGGACCACGTTGACGATCAGTTCGCCAGGCAAGTCGCGCTCGGGGCTGCTGACGTAGTATTGGCCCAGGAACGCCGCCATGACCTCGGCGACCTCTTCTTGTATACCGGTTTGCGGGAAGAAGTTCTTGCTGCCCAATACCCGCCCGCCACGCACGCTGATCAAGTGCACACAGGCGCCGCCCGGGTTAACGAAGGCGGCGATGACATCGACGTCGCCGGTGCCACCTTCCATGCTTTGCTGGTCCTGGACCCGACGCAGAAACGACACTTGGTCACGCAGTTCGGCAGCGCGCTCGAAATCCAGGGTGCTGGCCGCCTGCTCCATGGCGCCGGACAGCTCGTCGGCCAGGGCATTGCTGCGCCCTTCGAGGAACATCACCGAGTGACGCACGTCCTCGGCATATTCCTGGGGCTCGACCAGGCCCACGCATGGCGCCTTGCAGCGCTTGATCTGGTATTGCAGGCACGGACGGGTACGGTTCTTGTAGAAGCTATCTTCGCACTGGCGCACAAAGAAAGCCTTTTGCAGTAGGCTCAAGCTTTCACGGATCGCGCCGGCGCTGGGGTAAGGTCCAAAGTACTTGCCCTTCTGCTTCTTTGCGCCACGATGGATGCTCAGGCGCGGAAAATCACCGTCCGATAAAAATACATACGGGTAGGATTTATCGTCACGCAGCAGGATGTTGTAGGGCGGCCGCCATTCCTTGATCAACGTCTGCTCAAGCAGCAGCGCCTCGGTTTCGTTGGCAGTGATGGTGGTTTCCACCTGGGCGATACGCCCCACCAGCGCAGCGGTTTTCGGCGCCAGGCCGGACTTGCGAAAATAACTCGCCAAGCGGCTCTTCAGGTTTTTGGCTTTACCGACGTAAAGCAGGCGCGCATCACTGTCGAACATGCGATACACGCCGGGACGGCCACTGCAGGTTGCGAGAAAGGCACTCGAATTAAACGGGGCACTTATTTCAGAGCTTAGTATTTCAGAGCTTGGTATTTCAGCGCTTGGCATTTCAGATACCGACATTTCAGGCGCTGGCGTCCACCATGCCGTGGCGAACCGCCAGCAGGGTCAATTCAACATCGCTGCTAATGGACAGCTTCTCAAAAATTCGATAACGGTAGGTGTTCACGGTTTTCGGCGACAGGCACAGCTTGTCGGAAATCGACTGAACCTTCTGGCAGCCGACAATCATCAAGGCGATCTGGATCTCCCGCTCCGACAGCGCATCGAACGGCGAGTCGCTGGTGGGCTGGAACGATTTGATAGCCAACTGTTGGGCAATCTGCGGGCTGATGTAACGCTGGCCGGCAAACACCAGGCGAATGGCCTGGACCATCTCTGCCAGACCCGCGCCTTTTGTCAGGTAGCCGGCGGCACCCGCTTGTAGAAGCCGCGTAGGAAATGGATCTTCCTCACACACAGTGACTACGACGACCTTGATGTCCGGATGGCTGCGCAACAGCTTGCAAGTGGCGCCAAGACCGCCGATACCGGGCATTTTGACGTCCATCAAAACCACATCAGGCTTCAACTCCCGAGCCTTGATCAGGGACTCCTCCCCTGACTCGGCCTGGCCGACTACTTGCAGGCCATCGATGTCAGCCAGCATTCGTGTAATGCCTGTACGAACGAGATCATGGTCATCGACTACTAGCACCCTAATCAAGCAGACACCTCGCGATATGGTCTTATAGGTTGCTGAACACCTTAGCAAAAAACCAAGGCACAGACCTAGCTGCAAGCGTCATATATATAGAGTTTCAATACACTACGAGCGTCTACCGAGCGGCAGACGGGGTTCTTTCCCAAGCAAAGGGTCAGGAATCCTGGGCCGCCGGCTTGGCTTTTCCATTAAACGCGAATGAATGCTCCGCCAGGGTAGCAGTCAATCGGCGGATTGCGTCCTGGTCTTCCTTGAACATTGCTCGGTAGTTACCCAGCACTTTCTCTTCGACCTGGCTCAAGTTATCCAATTGGATGGGCGTAGGGCTACCTGTCAACACGTACAGGATATCCACACCTCTTTCAGCCACACGGGACAAGTAGTCGGCTTTCGGCGCCCGATCACCGTTTTCATATTTACCTTGCGCGTTCGCTTCTACGCCTCCTATTTCGCCAAAGTTTTTTTGCGACAGGCCAAGCCGCTCTCTTTCCAGCCTTAACCGCGAACCGATTCCACTCATTTGGATGTAATATCCTGTTCTGCACACCCCTAGAGGTGACACACTCATCTCGTTTTACACAAACCTGAACGGTTTTGAACTATGCCCGGTACTCGCACTGCTGCACACAAGCCACGGCCTGGCTGGGGCATCAAGGCAAGTCTTTTCAAGCGTTCGCCGGGCGCAAAAAGAGACGGCGTGGAGGGCCCATAAGGTTGCAGTCCTGCTGGGCATGAAAGACGGCATCATCGCGTCAGTGGATGAAACCCCGAAGTACGATCAGGAAGTCGTCTCGTAGGGTCAGTATGCGCTTATTAGAATCGAGTGCCTGTTTTGCTGAAATGAGTGGATTACCCACCTGTTCACCGCACGTTGACGGGCAAACAATCAAGCTCCATGCGCCAGAAACAGTCTTCCTCGCCCACGATAGCCAAGCCCATGCGCTGATAGAGTCTTTTCGCCGGATTGGTCTTGAATACTGTCAGCCGTAGCAGGCCAAGCCCTTCCGTGTGCGCCTTGAGCGTCATTTGCTCCAGGGCCCAGGCACCCGCCCCTTGCCGGCGAAAGGCGTCGAGGATGTGCAATTCGCGAATATAGAGCGCCTCGGCATCCCGACTCAGGCTGAAAAAGCCCAATACTGTGTCGTCTCGGCAGATCAGCCAATTTTCCCGGCCGACCCAGGCGGTATCGAAGCCCTTGTCGGACCACGACAAATCATATTGACGGTAGTAATTGCCCATCGCCTGATGCGTCAGGGTTCGGGCAAACGCCAAGTACTCGTCCGTCGCGACCCGCAGTTGAAACGCCATATGAATGCGCTCCCTTAGATCAAATCACCACCTGCTGCCCGCTCCACCGCCCGGCATTTCTGCGGGCGATGTTCGCTGGCACGTCGCCAGCAATGGGGATGGATTGAGCAGCAGCAAGGGTCAAGGCAGTCATGTGGTCGCGTCCCAGCAATCATCGTGAAGTTTCATGCAGCATATCGGCAGTTGAGCCATAGCCGTAAGTACCCAAGCGCAATAGAAATTACTGATTGAATCCACCCGCACGCCTCAGTTAAGCTCCACCTATCATTTGGAGACACGCCATGTTGCAACTCACCCAAACTAAGGTTCGCCCTACCGCCAACGCCCAGCGTTCGGTCGTGGCTACCCGCGTGAACGGTTTGAGCGCACTGGTCAGCTTTTATTTTGGTTATTGGTTTAGCCACTGGCGCGCCTGATACCTGAAATCGGCGCCCACGAATCAAGGGGTCGCCTGCCAGAGAAATCTAACCCCCGGTCGGCTCCCCGACCGGGGGTTTTGTTTTTTCGGCCCCTCACTTTTTGCTTGATCCAGAATACTTAAAGGAATCGCGACATGAACTGCATCACTTATTACCGCTACGACACTTGCACCGCCTGGCGATTTAGCAAGCTCCGCTCGGGACAGCCTGCCGCCTCCGACCGGTCACCTACAGGTGGCAAGCCAACACACGTAGCCAGTCTGGCCAATTGTCGAACACCCCAGTAGGGCCGAGCGTGCGGGAACAGCCCGCCGCTTGCCCAGGAAGCCCGAATATGAACTCGTCCATCGCCGCCCTGCCTGTTTGCACCTTGTCCTGTGCCAATGAAACGCTGACCCAGCGTTTGCCCAGTTCCCTTGAACTCAAGCAGCAACTGCCCCTGAGCCCGTTCCTGACCGAGCAAGTCAGCGCCCATCGCCAGGCCGTGCGCGCCATTCTCGATGGCAAGGACTCACGCCTGCTGGTCATCGTTGGCCCTTGCTCGATCCACGACCCTGAATCGGCCATGGAATACGCCCGCAACCTGAAAAAACTGGCCAATGAGGTCCGTGACCAGATGCTGCTGGTGATCCGCGCCTATGTCGAAAAGCCCCGCACCACCATCGGCTGGAAGGGTCTTGCCTACGACCCGCGCCTGGATGGCAGCGACGACATGGCCGCCGGCCTGACCCTGTCCCGTGAATTGATGCGCGAAATGCTGCGCCTGGGCCTGCCGGTCGCCACCGAGGTGCTGCAACCGATGGCCGGCGGCTACTTCGATGACCTGCTCAGTTGGGTCGCCATTGGCGCACGCACCACCGAATCGCAGATCCACCGGGAAATGGCCAGCGGCCTGGGCATACCCGTGGGCTTCAAGAATGGCACCGACGGCGGCGTGGCCATCGCCTGCGACGCCATGCGCTCTGCCGCTCATCCGCACCGCCACTTCGGTGTCGACAGCCAGGGGCATCCGGCGATCATCCAGACCCAGGGCAACCCCGACACCCACCTGGTGTTGCGCGGCGGCCACCGTGGGCCGAACTACGACCGCCAGAGCGTGGCCCAAGTGAAAGACGACCTGGCGAAAACCAAGGTAGCCACTCGGATCATGGTCGATTGCAGCCACGCCAACAGTGGCAAGGACCCTTTACGCCAACCGGCAGTGTTCAATGATGTGCTGGAGCAGCGCTTGCAAGGCGACACATCACTGATCGGCATGATGCTGGAAAGCCACCTTTTCGAAGGCTGTCAACCACTGGGCCCGTCGATGCGCTACGGGGTATCGGTGACAGACGGTTGCCTGGGCTGGAACGGGACAGACCAGTTGCTGCGCGACGCTGCCCATCGGCTGCGTGAACATCATCGGAACTTTGCCGGGAAATAACCGCCTGAATCCGGTACGCTCACCTTTTTTATTCAAGGAGTTACCCCTCATGGCCAAAGCCACCGCCCGCCACATCCTGGTTGCCACTGAAGACAAGTGCAACGAACTGAAGACCCAGATCGAAGGCGGCGCCGATTTCGCCGAAGTTGCCAAAGCCAACTCCTCTTGCCCATCCAGCCGTCAAGGTGGCGACCTGGGCTCGTTCGGTCCAGGCCAGATGGTCAAGGAGTTCGACGCCGTGGTCTTCAGCGCCCCGGTCAACACCGTGCAAGGCCCGGTGAAAACCCAGTTCGGTTATCACCTGCTGGAAGTGACCAGCCGCCAGGACTGATCCGTGCACACTGATGCATAAAACAACGGCCCGCCTTTTGGTGGGCCGTTGTGTTTGTGCGACAGCATGGCGACTGGCGACGCGTGCGCGGTTAGCGTACAAATCCTCTTCCTTCTTCACCCGGCGCCCAAGGCTGATAATGCGACTGGACTTCTTCACCTTATTTGGCTCGACCCTGCTTTGCTCCACCCTGGCCCTGCTAATGGCGAGCGCAGCCGTTGTCGCCGCGCCGCAACAGGCATTGACCGTCTACGGAGAACCGGCGAAATACCCCGCCGGCTTCAGTCACTTTGCCTACGCCAATCCCAAGGCCCCCAAGGGCGGTAGCCTGCGACGCTCGGCCGTGGAGATCGGCCGTTTCGACCACGTCCTGCCGTATATCGATAAAGGCATCGGCGTCAGCCAACTCGACGGCTGGGTGTACTCGCCCCTGGCCCAGCGCTCTCTGGATGAGCCCTATACCGTCTATGGCCTGGTGGCGGAAAAAATGGAGCGCTCAGACGATGGTCTGTCTCTGCGTTTCTACCTCAACCCCAAAGCCAAGTTTGCCGATAACACGCCGATCACCGCCGAAGACGTGCGCTACACCTTTGACCTGCTGATGACCCAGGGCAGCCTGCGCTACAGAACCCTGTTCGCCGACGTCAAGCACGTCGAAGTGGAAGGCCCTCGGCAAGTGCGCTTCGACTTTTCCAGCAACGAAAACCGCACCCTGCCCCTGGATATCGCCACCCTGCCGGTCTTCCCCGAGCACTGGTGGAAAACCCGTGACTTCGCCAACGGCGGCGGCTACGAAGCGCCACTGGGTAGCGGCCCGTACCGCGTCAGCAAGGTCGATTCGGGCAACACCATCAGTTTCCAGCGCAACCCTGACTGGTGGGGCAAGGACCTCCCCATCAGCCGTGGCCTGTACAACTTCGATCACCTGAGCCTGGAGTACTTCGGTGACACCGAAGTCGCGCGCCAAGTCCTGCGGGGTGGCGCCTACGATTTGAACCGCGAATTCTCCGCCACCGGCTACTCCATCGGCTACAACGGCCCGGCCCTGGACGACGGCCGCCTGCAACGAGCGCACCTGGCCAAGGACGCGCCGCAACCGGCCCAGGGCTACGTGTTCAACACGCAAAAACCGATATTCCAGGACCGCCGCGTGCGTCAGGCTCTGGCCATGCTCTGGGATTTCGAGTGGGCGAACCGGCAGATGATGCGCAATATGTACATCCGCCAGCAAAGCTATTTCTCCAACAGCCCGCTGGCGGCCACTCAGTTGCCGGACGCTCAGGAGTTGGCGATTCTCGAACCCCTACGCGGGCAGATTCCCGACGAAGTCTTCACCAAAGTGTTCAAGGCGCCGACCACCGACGGCACCGGCATGATCCGCGACAAACAACTGCAAGCCCTGGAACTGCTGGAACAGGCCGGCTGGAAGCCTAAAGGCGACAAACTGGTCAACGCCGCCGGCGAACCGCTGGAGTTCACCTTCCTCAATGCCCAAGGCGGCCTTGAACGCCTATTGTTGCCCTACAAGCGCAACCTGGCGCAGATCGGCATCACTCTCAATATCCGCCGTATCGACTCCTCGCAGTACGTCAATCGCATGATGGCCCGGGACTACGACATGATCGTCACCGGCTTCCCGGTCACCACCTCGCCGGGGATGGAGCTATACAACTACTTCGGCTCGTCTGCCGCCTTCGATCCCGGCGCCAACAACTACATGGTGTTGAAAAACCCGGCGGTGGATACCCTGATCACCGGGCTGGTCCGCGCTACCACCCAGGCGCAGATGCTCAGCTATGCCCACGCCCTGGACCGGGTGCTGCAATGGAATTACTACTGGATCCCCAATTACTACCCGCCCGGCTCATCGGCGGCATGGTGGAACCGCTTCGGTCGCCCGGCCGTGGCAGCCAGCAATGACGAAGCCCTGGAAACCTGGTGGGAAGTCAGCCACACCCCGCTGACCAATGAGCAAATGGACGCCGAGCTGATCAAGCGCGGCCAGTCGGGAGGTGCCCACTGATGTTTACCTATATCGTGCAGCGCCTGCTGCTGATCATCCCCACCCTGGTGATCATCCTCCTGGTGAATTTCGTCATCGTCCAGGCCGCGCCGGGCGGCCCGGTGGAACAGGCCATCGCCCACCTGCAAGGGATTGGCGGCGGTGGCATTGGCGGCTCGTCCGGCGAAAGCATCGGCAACGGCTCACGGGCCAGTCGTGGGCTGGACCCGAAACTGATCAAGGACATCGAAAAACAGTACGGCTTCGACAAGCCAGCGCCGGAGCGCCTGTGGCTGATGCTCAAGAGCTACGCCCAACTGGATTTCGGCAACAGCTTCTTTCGCGGCTCGACGGTGATTGATCTGATTCTGGAAAAAATGCCCGTGACCATTTCCCTGGGCCTGTGGGCGACGCTGATCACCTACCTCGTATCGATTCCCCTGGGAATTCGCAAGGCCGTGCGCCATGGCAGCCAGTTCGACATATGGAGCAGCACGGCCATCGTCATCGGTTATGCAATGCCGGCGTTCCTGTTTGCGATGTTCCTGATCGTGGTCTTTGCCGGAGGCACCTCGCTGAACTGGTTCCCGGTGCGTGGCCTGGTCTCGGAAAATTTCGACCAGTTAAGCACTATCGGCAAGATCGCCGACTACTTCTGGCACCTGGTGTTGCCGGTCAGCGCCCTGGTGATCGGCGGCTTTGCCACCTTAACCATCCTCACCAAAAACTCGTTCCTCAATGAAATCACCCGCCAATACGTGGTCACCGCCCGCGCCAAGGGCCTGAGCGAACGCCGCGTGCTCTACGGCCATGTGTTTCGCAACGCGATGCTGCTGGTGATCGCCGGCATTCCCCAGGCGTTCATCAGCGTGTTCTTCGCAGGCTCCCTGCTGATCGAGGTGATCTTCTCCCTCGACGGCCTGGGCCGCATGAGCTACGAAGCCGCCGTCTCGCGGGATTACCCGGTGGTGTTCGGCTCGTTGTTTATCTTCACCTTGTTCGGCCTTTTGATAAAACTCATCGGTGACCTCTGCTACACCCTGGTGGACCCGCGCATCGACTTCGCCGCGAGGAACGCCTGATGCTCAGACTGTCCCCCGTAGCTCGCCGGCGCTTTGAACGTTTCAAGAAAAACCGGCGCGGCTGGTGGTCGCTATGGCTGTTTATCGGCCTGTTCATCCTGACCCTGGGCGGCGAGTTGGTCGCCAATGACAAGCCCTTGGTACTCAGTTACCAGGACGAACTGTACTTCCCGGCCTTCAAGCGCTACACCGAACAGCAGTTCGGCGGCCAACTGCCGTTCCAGGCTGACTACCGCAGCGACTACGTGCAAAAGCTGATCAAGAAAGACGGCGGCTGGATGCTGTTCCCGCCGATCCCCTTCAGCGACGACACCCCCAACTATGAACTGACCCGCCCTGCCCCAAGCCCACCGTCGACGGTGAACTGGCTGGGCACCGACGACCAGTCCCGCGACGTACTGGCGCGGGTGATCTTCGGTGCGCGGGTGTCAATCCTCTTCGCCCTGGCCCTGACTGTCATCAGCGGCGCCATCGGCATTGCCGCCGGGGCCTTGCAGGGTTACTACGGCGGCTGGGTAGACCTGCTCGGCCAACGAATACTGGAAGTGTGGTCGGGATTACCGGTGCTGTACCTGCTGATCATTCTCTCAGGGTTTGTCGAGCCCAACTTCTGGTGGCTGCTGGGGATCATGGCGCTGTTCTCGTGGCTGGCCCTGGTGGACGTGGTACGCGCCGAATTCCTGCGCGGTCGCAATCTCGAATACGTCAAAGCCGCACGGGCGTTGGGCCTGAGCGACGCCAAGATCATCCGCCGGCATATCCTGCCCAACGCAATGAATGCCACCTTGAGCTATTTGCCATTCATTCTGACCGGGGCGATTTCAACCTTGAGCGCCCTGGACTTCCTCGGTTTCGGCATGCCGGCGGGCAGCGCCTCATTGGGTGAACTAATCGCCCAAGGCAAACAGAACCTGCAAGCGCCCTGGCTGGGGCTGACGGCGTTTTTCACCCTGGCGCTGATTCTGTCGCTGCTGGTGTTTATCGGCGAGGCGTTGCGTGACGCCTTCGACCCACGATCATGAAAGGCAGCGAACTTATGACCGACAACCTGATCGAGATCCGCGACCTGTGCGTCGCCTTCAGCGGCCAGACCGTGGTGCGCAAGCTGTGCCTGGATGTGCGCCCCGGCGAGTGCCTGGCGCTAGTGGGTGAATCTGGTTCCGGCAAGTCGGTGACCGCCCACTCGATCCTGCAACTGCTGCCCGAAGTCGGCACTGAAACCATAGGCTCCGTGCGTTATCGCGGCCAGGAGTTGATTGGGGCATCCGCCTCCACCCTGCAAAAGCTGCGGGGCAACCGGATTGCGATGATCTTCCAGGAGCCGATGACCTCCCTCAACCCGCTGCACAGCATCGAAAAACAGATCGGCGAAACCCTGCTGCTGCACAAGGGTCTGAGTGGCAAGGCGGCGCAAGCACGCACCCTTGAGCTGCTGGAACTGGTAGGCATCCAGAAACCCCAGGAACGGCTCAAGGCTTATCCCCATCAACTGTCCGGCGGCCAGCGCCAACGGGTGATGATCGCCATGGCGCTGGCCTGCGAACCGGAACTATTGATCGCCGACGAACCCACCACGGCACTGGATGTGACGGTGCAGCGCAAGATCCTGGTGCTGCTCAAGTCCCTGCAACAACGCCTGGGCATGTCGCTGTTGCTGATCAGCCACGACCTCAATCTGGTGCGTAGTATTGCCCAGCGAGTCTGCGTGATGCGCGCCGGGGAAATCGTCGAGCAGGCCGACTGCCAAACCCTGTTCAGCGCGCCGCAACATCCCTACAGCCGCCTGTTGCTGGACGCCGAACCGGCTGGCGCCCCGTTGTGCCGCGACGAGTACGAGACCGTGCTGCAGGTCGATGACTTGAGCGTGCAGTTCCAGATCGGCGGCGGCCTGTTTCGACGCAAGCAATACCTGCGGGCAGTGGACGGTATCAGCCTGAGCGTGCAGCGCGGCAAGACCCTCGGGATCGTTGGCGAATCCGGCTCCGGCAAGTCAACCCTCGGCCAGGCGATCCTGCGGTTGCTGGATTCCAGCGGCGGCATTCGCTTCCAGGGTGAAGCCCTTGACGGCCTGACCCACAAGCAAATGCGCCCCTGGCGCAAGCAAATGCAAGTGGTGTTCCAGGACCCCTTCGGCAGCCTCAGCCCGCGCATGTCGGTGGAGCAGATCATCAGCGAAGGCCTGGAAGTCCATGCCCCGTGCAGCCTCAAGGACCGCGAGGCGCAGGTGATTCAGGTGCTCGAAGACGTAGGCCTGGACCCCGCCAGCCGCCATCGCTACCCCCACGAATTCTCCGGCGGCCAGCGCCAACGCATCGCCATCGCCCGCGCCCTGGTGCTCAAGCCAGCGTTGATGCTGCTGGATGAACCGACCTCGGCACTTGACCGTACGGTGCAGAAACAAGTGGTCGCTCTGCTGCGTGAACTCCAGGAAAAATACGGCCTGACCTACCTGTTTATCAGCCACGACCTGGCGGTGGTGCGTGCCCTGGCCCATGACATGATCGTGATCAAGGACGGCAAGGTGGTGGAGCGCGGGCCGAGCCATGACGTATTTGAATCGCCACAGCATCCTTACACCCAAGAACTTCTCGCCGCTGCATGCGTGTAAAACGGATTGCCTGACATGAACACCACCGAAAGCCTCAAGGACTACCAACGCGTTCGCGCCCTGGCGATCCGCTCGTTGTTCAAGATCATCGAGCAGTCCAGCGAAGGCACGGTGATTGTCGACAGCGACGCCAATATCGTCTGGATGAACGAACGCTACGCCAAGCGCTTCGGCCTCAAAAGCGCCGACCAGGCCATCGGTCAACCGTGCGAGCAGGTGATTTCCAACAGCCTGTTGCGCCAGGTGGTGCGCACAGACCTGCCCATCCTGCTGGATATCCAGGACACCCCCAAAGGCCCGCTGGTGGTGATGCGCCTGCCGATCCATGACGATGCCGGCGCGGTGATCGGCGCCATTGGTTTTGCCCTGTTCGATGAGCTGCGCAACCTGTCGCCGCTGATCGAACGTTACCTGAGCATGCAGCAGGAGCTGGCCTCCACCCGCTCGCTGCTGCGCTCACGCCAGAGCAAGTACAACTTCGCGCACTTTATCGGCACCAGCGCCGCCAGCCTGGAAGTCAAACGCCGCGCCCGACGCAGCGCCAGCGCCGAATCCCCGGTGTTGCTGCTGGGGGAAACCGGTACCGGCAAAGAATTGTTGGCCCAGGCCATTCACGGCGCCTCACCACGCGCCCACAAGGCGTTTGTCAGCATCAACAGTGCGGCGATCCCCCATGACCTGCTGGAAGCCGAATTCTTCGGCACCGCCCCCGGCGCCTTCACCGGCGCCGACCGCAAGGGTCGCCCCGGCAAGTTGCAGATCGCCCAGGGCGGCACGTTGTTTCTCGATGAAATCGGCGACATGCCGCTGCCGCTGCAAAGCAAATTGCTGCGGGTGTTGCAGGAGAAGGAGTTCGAGCCGGTGGGCTCCAACGAGATGATCCACAGCGACGTGCGGGTGATCGCCGCGACGTCCATGGACCTGGAAGCCGCGATCAAACGCGGCGAGTTTCGGGCGGACTTGTATTACCGCCTTAACGTCCTGCCGATCCAGGTCCCGCCCTTACGCGACCGCCTGGACGACCTGCCGGCGTTGAGTGAAGCAATCCTGGAGGAACTGCGCAGCGAGCATGAACTGGATCGCGAGGCCTTGGCGCTCCTGGCACAGCACGCCTGGCCGGGGAATATCCGCGAGTTGCGCAACGTGCTGGAGCGGGCGGCGCTGCTCAGTGATGACCTGGTGCTGGATGCCCGCGAGATTCGCGCGGCGATTGGCACGTTCAGTCCGGTGGAGCGCAGTGCCGTGGAGTCGGTTGAAGGTGAAACCTTCAGTGCGGCGCGGGAACGGTTTGATCGGCAGATGATTGGGGCGGCGCTTAAGGCGTGTGAGGGGAATGTGGTTGAAGCAGCGAAGCGGTTGGAGCTGGGCAGGTCGACGCTGTACAAGAAAATGGTGGCGTTGGGCATCGAACAATCTCAATAAAGAGATTAAAATCCCGAAATAGAGACACCCCTTGTAAGAGCGAGCTTGCTCGCAAAAAGCGCAAAGGCACCGCATGCATCCTGGGTGCCAGCGTTATCGTTGACGACCATCGCGAGCAAGCTCGCTCCTACAGTGGGCCAGTACTCGTCTCAAAACAGAGATAACTGCTGAATAACTTTTACTAAAATAAAATAATATTCATATATTTCAACAAGTTAACAACTTGGCACAAATCCCGCTATAGCCCCTTTCCACAGCTTCACCCCCACAAAAATAACAATCCGATTGGAGACACTCCATGAGTGTGATCATTGCCCTCGCAGCCCTCGCGCTGCTGATGCTGGCGGCCTACCGTGGCTACAGCGTCATCCTGTTTGCTCCCATTGCCGCCCTCGGCGCCGTATTGCTCACCGACCCTTCCGCCGTCGCGCCCGCCTTCACCGGGGTGTTCATGGAAAAAATGGTCGGCTTTATCAAACTGTACTTTCCGGTGTTCCTGCTGGGTGCGGTGTTCGGCAAGCTGATCGAAATTTCCGGTTTCTCGCGCTCCATCGTCGCCGCCGCCATTCGTTTGCTCGGCACTCGCCAGGCGATGCTGGTAATCGTGCTGGTCTGCGCTTTGCTGACCTACGGCGGCGTGTCGTTGTTTGTGGTGGTGTTCGCGGTGTACCCGTTTGCCGCCGAGATGTTCCGCCAGAGCAATATCCCCAAGCGCCTGATCCCGGCGACCATCGCCCTCGGTGCATTTTCATTCACCATGGACGCACTGCCCGGCACGCCGCAGATCCAGAACATCATCCCCAGCACCTTTTTCAACACCACCGCCTGGGCTGCCCCGTTGCTGGGCGTGATCGGCGCCATCTTCGTGTTCTGCGCCGGCATGCTCTACCTGGCCCGCCAGCGCAACAAGGCCCAGCGCGCCGGTGAAGGCTACGGCACCGAACTGCGCAACGAACCGGAAACCGCTGAAGACATCAAGCTGCCCAACCCGTGGATCGCCCTGTCGCCGCTGCTACTGGTAGGGGTCATGAACCTGCTGTTCACCCACTGGATTCCTCTGTGGTACGGCAAGACCCACAGCCTCAGCCTGCCGGGCATGAGCGTGCCGGTGCAGACCGAGATCGCTAAGCTCACGGCAATCTGGGCAGTGCAGGCGGCGCTGTTGGTGGGGATCATCATGGTGCTGGTGTTCGGCTTTTCGGCGATCCGCAGCAAGCTGGCCGAAGGCAGTAAAAGCGCGGTCAGCGGTGCGCTGCTGGCGGCAATGAACACCGCTTCGGAATACGGCTTTGGCGCGGTGATCGCCTCCTTGCCGGGTTTCCTGGTGCTGGCGGACTGGCTCAAGGGCATCCCCGACCCACTGGTCAACGAAGCGATTACCGTGACCCTGCTGGCCGGCATCACCGGTTCTGCATCCGGCGGCATGAGCATCGCCCTGGCGGCGATGTCCGAGAGTTTTATTTCGGCAGCGCATGCGGCCAATATCCCCCTTGAAGTGCTGCACCGGGTCGCGGCCATGGCCAGCGGCGGCATGGACACCCTGCCCCACAACGGCGCCGTCATCACGCTGCTGGCGGTGACCGGGCTGACCCACCGCGAAGCCTATAAAGACATTTTCGGCATCACCATCATCAAGACCCTTGCGGTGTTCGTGGTGATCGGTACTTTCTATGCCACCGGTATTGTGTGAGGTTTTCATGACGACATTGAACGGCAAGACCGCCCTGGTCACCGGTTCCACCAGCGGCATCGGCCTGGGGATTGCCCTGAGCCTGGCCAAGGCCGGCGCCAACCTGATCCTCAATGGCTTCGGCGACGCCAGTGCGGTGATCGCCCAGGTGCAGGCGTTCGGCGGCAAGGTCGGCCATCACCCGGCGGATGTCAGTGACCCGGCGCAAATCGCCGAGATGATCGCCTATGCCGATCGCGAGTTCGGCGGCGTCGACATCCTGGTGAACAACGCCGGCATCCAGCACGTAGCCGCCGTGGAAGACTTCCCGGTGGAACGCTGGGATTCGATCATCGCCATCAACCTGTCCTCGGTGTTTCACAGCACGCGCCTGAGCCTGCCGGGCATGAAGGCCAAGGGCTGGGGACGGATCGTCAACATCGCCTCAGTGCACGGTCAGGTCGGCTCGGTGGGTAAGGCGGCTTACGTGGCCGCCAAGCACGGGGTAATCGGCCTGACCAAGGTGGTGGGCCTGGAAACCGCCACCAGCAACGTTACCTGCAACGCTATTTGCCCAGGCTGGGTACTGACCCCGCTGGTGCAGAAGCAGATTGATGATCGTATTGCCGCCGGGGTTGATCCGCAGCAGGCGCAGCATGATTTGCTGGCCGAGAAGCAGCCGTCCCTGGAGTTTGTGACGCCGTCGCAGTTGGGCGAGTTGGTGCTGTTCTTGTGCAGCGAAGCCGGTAGCCAGGTGCGTGGCGCGGCGTGGAATATTGATGGTGGTTGGCTGGCCCAGTAAACCTGCCATGACAAAAGCACTTTTGTGGCGAGGAGGGCTTACCCCCTCGCCATAGTCAGTACTGCACTATCGAAAAATAACAATAGGCCAATCATGTCCAACATCCTCTGGCAACCCAGCCCCGAACGCATCCGCACCACCCGAATGGACCAGTTCCGGCGCTTTATCAATGAGCGCCACGGCGTGCAGATCAATGACTATCCGGCCCTACACCAATGGAGCATCGATGAGCGCCCGGACTTCTGGCGCGCGATTGTCGCGTTCTTCGACGTGCAGTTCCGTACCCCGCCCAGCGCGGCACTGATCGAAGACGCGCAGATGCCCAGCGCCCATTGGTTTCCCGGCGCCACCCTGAACTTCGCCGAGCATCTGCTGCGCCGTCGTGATGATCATCCGGCGGTGGTAGCCATCAGCGAAGACGGACAGCGCGAACAACTGACCTACGCCGAACTGGCCCAGCACGTCGCCGGCCTTCAACACAGCCTGCAGGCAGCCGGTGTTGGCACGGGGGATCGGGTTGCCGCCTGCATGCCCAACTCCTGGCAAACCCTGGTGGGCATGCTCGCCACTACCAGCCTGGGTGCGATCTGGTCCTGCTCTTCGCCGGACTTCGGCACTCAAGGGGTGATCGACCGCTTCGGCCAAATCGAACCCAAGGTGCTGATCACCTGCGCCGGTTACCGCTACGCCGGCAAGGTCATCGACCAGAGCGCCAAGCTCAATGAAATCCTCGAACGCCTGCCGTCCCTGCAACAACTGATCATCGTGCCTTACGCCCGGCCCGAGGCACGCGCTGAGGATTATCGGACCCAGGCCAAGGTTGCGCTGTGGGAAGATTTCTACACCGTCGGCGGTGAGCCCGAATTCGTCGCCGTACCCTTCGATCACCCGCTGTACATCCTCTATTCCAGCGGCACCACTGGCGTACCCAAGTGCATCATCCACGGCACCGGCGGCGTGCTGCTGACCCACCTCAAGGAACACGGCCTGCACGCCGACCTGTCCAGGGACGACTGCCTGTTCTACTACACCACCTGCGGCTGGATGATGTGGAACTGGCTGGTCTCGGTACTGGCTATCGGCGCCACGGCGGTGCTGTATGACGGCTCGCCGTTTCATCCCGGGCCGGAGCGGTTGATTGACCTGATCGACCAGGAAAAAATTAGCATCTTCGGCACCAGCCCGAAATACCTCGCAACCCTGGAAAAGGCTGGCCTCAAGCCGCGCCTGAGCCACGACCTGAGTAGCCTCAAGGGCCTGATTTCCACTGGTTCGCCACTGTCGCCCCAGAGCTACGACTACGTGTACCGCGAGGTCAAGGAAGAACTGTGCCTGTCGTCCATGTCCGGCGGCACCGATATCGTCTCCTGCTTTGTGATCGGCAACCCTGTGCTGCCCGTACGACGCGGCGAAATGCAGTGCAAGAGCCTGGGAATGTCCATCGAAGTGTGGGACGACCAGGGACGCCCCCTGATCGGTGAAAAGGGTGAACTGGTGTGCACCCGACACTTCCCGGCGATGCCCATCGGCCTGTGGAACGACCCGCACCAGGAAAAGCTGTGCGCCTCTTATTTCAGCCAGTTTCCCGGCGTCTGGGCGCAGGGCGACTATGCCGAGCAACGGCCCAACGGTAGCCTGCTGATCCATGGCCGCTCCGACGCAGTGCTCAACCCCGGCGGCGTGCGCATCGGCACGGCAGAGATTTACCGCCAGGTGGAGAAAGTACCCCAGGTACTGGAAAGCCTGGCCATCGGTCAGCGCTGGCAGGACGATGTGCGGGTGGTGCTGTTTGTCCGCCTCAATGACGGGATAGAGCTGGATGAGGCGCTGCAACAGCAGATCCGCGAGGTGATCCGCGCCAACACCACGCCCCGCCACGTGCCAGCGAAGATCCTCGCGGTGACGGACATTGCGCGCACTATCAGCGGCAAAATCGTCGAACTGGCGGTGCGCAACGTGGTGCATGGCGAGGCGGTCAAGAACACCGACGCCCTGGCCAATCCTGAGGCGCTGGAGCAGTTTCGCAATCGCCAGGAGCTGACCACCTGACCTGACAGAAAGGTAAAACGCTTTAGCCTTGGCGCACTCATTTGAAGACAAACCCCTCAAGCATGCTATTTTTCGAGGGTAGAAAGCCTTTCCCGTCTCGCGGGATAATCGGTTTTTGTCATTTTTCAAAGCGTTACGCACAGGGCTTTTACATGAACGGATCACCCGCCGGCAGCGAGGCCGCAGCACTGATTACCCGGCTAGACTGGGCCAAAAGCCCCCTCGGTGATGCCAGCGACTGGCCGCAAAGCCTGCGTACTGCCGTCGACATCGTGATCCACTCGCCCATGCCAATGCTGTTGCTATGGGGCCCGTCACTTACCCAGATCTACAACGACGGCTTCGCCCTGCTGGCCGGCAATAAGCACCCTGCTGCCTTCGGCCAGCCGGTGGACCTGGTCTGGCCGGAGATGAAACCTTTTACCGACCCGATCTACAGTGCGGTACTCGCCGGCCAGGTACGCGCGTTCACCGAGCAGCGCTTCGTCCTGCAACGCAACCACCGCGACACCGATATCTGGCTGGACCTGACCTATAGCCCGATCCGCGACGAGCGCGGCAACGTCGCCGGCATTTTGGTCACCGCCATCGAGACCAGCGAGCGCCGGCGTATCACCCTGGAGTTGCAACAACGCTCCGAAGAAAGCATCAAGGCTCAGCACAACACCGAACAACGCCTGCAACTGGCCCTGGCGGCCACCGATGCCGTGGGCACCTGGGACTGGGACATCAGCGAAGACCGCTTCATCGCTGACGCCCACTTCGCGCAACTGTACGGGGTCGATCCCCATGAAGCGAGCCTGTTGCCCATCAGCGACTACCTGCACGGCGTACACCCTGAAGACCGCGGCATGGTCGCCCGCAGCATCAAGCATTGCATCACCCACGGCACCGAGTACGCCGAGGAATACCGCCTGCTGCAGGCCGACGGCAAGGTGCGCTGGGTGTTCGCCCGTGGCCGCTGCTACAAGGATCATAATGGCCGCCCGGCGCGTTTTCTCGGCGCCGCCCTGGACCTGACTGAACGCAAACACACCGAACAAGCGCTGCGCCAAAGCCAGACCGAGCTGCAACTGATCATCAACGCCATGCCGGTGCTCATTGGCTACGTCGACCACGAACAACGCTTTCGCCTGAACAACAGCGCCTACCTGGACTGGTACGGCAAAACCCCGCAAGAGCTGTATGGCAAGACCATTCGCGAAGTACTCGGTGAGGAGGTCTATGCCGGGCGTGCCAATAAAATTGCCGCCGCGCTCAAGGGCAAGGCCTGTAGCTTTGTCACCGTGACCCCCCATCGGGATGGCCGGCCACGGCATGCGCTAATGAAGTATTTGCCGCGCTTCAGCGGCGATGGTTCGGTGAATGGCTTCTACATTTTTGTGATCGATGAAACCGAACGAAAACTCACCGAAGAGGCGTTGCGCCACCTCAACGATAACCTCGAAGAGCGGGTCAGCCAGCGCACCCAGGCCCTGGCCGAGGCCAACCAGCGCCTGCAAAACGAGATGTACGAACGCGAACGCGCCGAGGACGCCCTGCGCCATGCGCAAAAAATGGAAGCGGTCGGCCAGCTCACCGGCGGTATCGCCCATGACTTCAACAACATGCTCACCGGCATCATCGGCAGCCTGGACTTGATGCAGCGCTACATCGCCGCCGGGCGCAGCGATGAGATTGGCCGCTTCACCGACGCCGCCGTGTCCTCGGCCCATCGGGCGGCAGCGCTGACCCACCGCCTGCTGGCCTTTTCCCGGCGCCAATCGCTGGACCGACGACCTATCGACCCCAACCAACTGGTCGCCTCCCTGGAAGAGCTATTTCGCCGCACCAAGGGCGCCCATATCGAACTCAAGGTGCGGCTGGGCACCGATATCTGGCCGGTTAATACCGATGCCAGCCAACTGGAAAACGCCCTGCTCAACCTTGTGATCAACGCCCGCGACGCCATGCCCGATGGCGGCGAACTGTGCATCGAGACCGCCAACAGCTACCTGGACGGCACCGACATCTCCACCCTGGAGCCGGTCAAGGCCGGCGACTACGTGATGCTCGGTGTTAGCGACAACGGCGCTGGCATGAGCGCCAAGATCCTGGCCAAGGCCTTCGATCCATTCTTCACCACCAAGCCCATCGGCCAGGGCACAGGCCTTGGGCTGTCGATGATTTATGGCTTTGCCCAGCAATCCGGCGGCCACGTAACGATTCAAAGCGAGCCGGGCCAGGGCACTTGCGTGCGCCTGTACATGCCGCGCCTGCATGGCACCGCGCTTGAAAAAACCGTGCCCACCAGCCTCGGGGAAGCCCCAGTGGCCCTGGCTGGCGAAGCTGTGGTAGTGGTCGAGGACGATCCCGCGGTGCGCATGCTGGTGGTCAATGTGTTGGATGAACTGGGTTACACCGCCCACCAGGCCGCCGATGCGCGGGCGGCGTTGCCGTTGCTGGAATCTGATCTGCGGGTGGACTTGCTGGTGACCGATGTCGGGTTGCCGGGGATGAATGGCCGGCAATTGGCCGAGATCGCCCGTCAGCATCGCCCCGGGCTCAAGGTGCTGTTCATGACCGGTTATGCCGAGATGGCCGCCGAGCGCCAGGGCTTTTTGGAAGAAGGCATGGACATGGTGGCCAAGCCGTTCTCCATTGACCTGTTGGCCAATAAAATCCGCAGCATGATCAGCACCAAGAAATGAGTTCAGGCATAATCGCGCGCCCTACGCCTTACGACATAAGCAAGCCAGGTAATTGATCAATGAAAGCCCAAGCCCGTCACATCCTGGTGAAGACCAGCGAAGAAGCCGAACAGCTCAAGCAGCGTATTGCCAAGGGCGAAGCCTTTGATGTGCTGGCGAAGAAGTACTCCACCTGCCCGTCCGGCAAGCGCGGCGGCGACCTGGGTGAAGTGCAACCAGGGCAGATGGTCGGGGTGATTGATGCGGTGATCTTCAAAAAGCCTCTGCGGGTAGTGCATGGGCCTATCAAGAGCAAGTTTGGCTATCACCTGGTGCAGGTGTTTTACCGCGACTAATGAGCCTTTATGGCCAGCAGACTTGTTGTGGCGAGCGGGCTTGCCCGCTCGCCACAGGTTAGGTCGTTCTATTCCCTTGGGATAAGCGCTCCAGGCACCTGAATCACCCGGCTCGCCAAGCGATGCCCGGCCAATGCTGCCTGCTGCGGCGTGCCGCCCTTGAGCCGACTGGCCAGATATGCCGCACTGAACGAATCCCCCGCCGCCGTGGTGTCCACCACCTTCTCGACCACCAGGGCCGGGACGGTAAAACGCTCGCCGTCACAGCGAATCAGACACTCATCCGCGCCGCGCTTGAGCACCACTTCGCCAATCGCCGGATAAGCAGCAAACACCTGCTCGCTGTCCTCATAGCCAAACAGCGCCCGCTCGTCATCCTCGGTCAACAAGGCGATATCTACCTGCGCCAACACTGGGTGATAAGCCGTTCGCGCCGCCTCGACACTGGCCCACAAGCGCGGCCGGTAGTTGTTGTCGAACACCACCTTGGCGCCACGCTTGCGGGCTTCGATCAGGGTTTCCAACAGACGCTCACGCCCCACTTCGCCCAATACCGCCAGGGTGATGCCGCTGAAATACAGCACATCGTAAGCCGGTAATGCGGCCAGAATAGGTTCCGCCGCCGACGTGGTGAAACAGTCGCGCACCGCCGCTTCGTTGCGCCAGTAGAGAAACTTGCGCTCGCCGCGGGCGTCGGTCTGGATGCAGTACAAGCCCGGCAGACGACCCGGCAAGCGCTGGACCATGCCCAGGCCGAGGCCTTCTTCAGACCACTGCTTGCACATGGCGTCGCTAAAGCTGTCATCGCCCAGGGCCGTGACGTAATCAACGCTGGCGCCTTCGCCCAGTTCACGTCGCAGGTAAACAGCGGCGTTCAGGGTGTCGCCGCCGAAGCTTTGTTGCAGGCTGCCGTCGGCGCGGTGTTGCAGTTCGATCATGCATTCGCCGATCAGGGCGATGCGGGGGGTTGTGTTCATGCCTTGGTTCTCATGGTGTGCTTTAGGTCTAGAAGCAGGTATGCAGGGCCTCGATCACCTGCAACTGCTCATCCACCAGGCAACCCACTTGCCATTTGTCGAAGGTCAGGCACGGATGGGAAGTGCCGAAGGAGATGATGTCGCCGATACGCAACTCAACCCCAGGCGCTACAGTCATGAACGCATGCTGGTCCATCACTGCCGTGACCTTGCAGGCGCTGACATCATCGCCCACCGCAGGTACCACGCCAGCTTTGTAACGCAGCAGCGGCACCGGCAACCCGGCGTCGTAGGCCACGTCGCGCTTGCCCAGGGCTATCACCGCAAAGCCTGGTTCCGGCAACGACTGCACGTGCGCCCAGACTTCCAGCGCCGGGCGCAGGCCTTCATTGAGGTCACTGCGACGGTCGAGCACGCAGCATTGCGCCTCTTTATAGATGCCATGGTCGTGCGCCACGTAGCTGCCCGGACGCAGCACACTGAGGAAGCGACCGGCAGCGTTTTGCGCTTCGAATGATTCGGCAATCAGGTCGTACCAGGCCGAACCCGACGCGGTAATGATCGGCTTGCCAAGGTCGAAAGAACCACTGTTTTGCAGGTCCACCGCCAGGCGCACCAGCGAGGCGGCGAATTCACGGATGCCGCTGACGGCCTGGTCGCCGTGGATCACACCTTCATAGCCTTCAATACCGGTCAACGCCAGGGCTGGCTGCGCCTTGATCGCGTTGGCCAGGTTCAATACTTCCTGCTCGCTGCGGCAGCCACAACGCCCGCCGACCACGCCGTATTCGATCATCACGTTCAGGCGCAGGCCGCGTGCAGCGAAGAAGGCCCCCAGGTCGGCAACGTTGTCCGGGTGATCGACCATGCAGTGGAAGTCGAACTCAGGGTTGGCCAGCAACTCGGCGATCAGCGCCATGTTCGGCGCACCCACCAATTGGTTGGCCATCAGCACCCGCCGCACGCCACCGACATAGGCGGCGCGAGTCTGCACCGCAGTGGCCAGGGTGATACCCCAGGCGCCCTGCTCAAGCTGACGCTGGAACAGCGCCGGCATCATGCTGGTCTTGCCGTGTGGCGCCAGTTGCGCGCCACTGCTGCTGACGAAATCCTGCATCCAGCGAATGTTGTGTTCCAGGGCGTCGCGGTGCAGTACCAGCGCTGGCAGGCTGACGTCGCGCACCAGGTGGGCACCGATTTGAGCGGCGCCTTTTTCGACAGCATTGAAGGCAGTCATGGACAATCTCCTATTCATTGATGCGACGGGCCAGGTTGTTAGCGCTTTCAATCAACACCCGGCGATAGTCGTTGTAGTTGTTCTTGGCATCAGCCCGCGGGGCAACGATGCACAGGGTCGCAATGCTGATGCCCTGCGCGTCCCGTACCGGGGCGGCAAAGCAATGGGTAAAGGTGTCGGCCACACTGTCGAAGGAGAAAAACCCATCGACGCTGGCCTGACGGATTTGCCCGAGGAAGGTCTCCAGGGGCAGGCGCTGACCGTCCGGCAAAATGAAGTCGTCATGGTCGATCAGGTCGATGATTTGCTGGTCACTCAGATGCCCCAGCAACAAGCGTCCGGAGGCGGTCCAGGGGATCGGCGCGTTCTCGCCGATGTCCGAGGAAATGCGAAAATGCCGCTCGCCTTCACGCATCAGCGCCACGGTGTATTTGCGCCCGTTAAGCAGGCACATCTGCGCGGTTTCGTGGGTCTGGCTGACGATTTCCTGCAAGGCGTGATCGGCCTCGCGGGTCAGGTCGAAATGACGCAAATGCGCCTGACCAAGGAAGTACAACTGACGGCCGAGGTAGACGTGACCGTCCTTGCCCACGGTTTCGAGAATCCGTCGTTCCAGCAGCGAAGCGACCAGTTCGTAGACCGTGGATTTCGGGCTGCCGATGCCGCTGGCAATATCGTTGGGGCGCAGGGGCTGGCCAACTTCCTTGAGGAAATCGAGGATATCGAACGCCCGGTCCAGGCCTTTGGCGCGGCGCTTGATGGTGTCTTCGGTCATGGCAGTGTCGGGTCCCGTCAAAGGCTTAATGTGTGCATGGGCATCTACACATCTTTGAAAACTGGCAAAACCTTGTCGATAGGGGGCTTGCCCCCTATCCACAGGTCAATCGGGCATTTAGCCTTTTTTTTTGTAGGCCACGCAATCAATCTCAACCTTGCAATCAACCATCATGTTCGCCTGCACACAGGCCCGTGCCGGGGCGTGCTCCGGGCTGAAGTACTCGCCAAACACCTTATTGAAACTCCAGAAATCCCGTGGGTCTTCCAGCCACACACCAACACGCACCACATCCTTGAGCTCATAGCCGGCCTCTTCGAGAATGGCGACGACGTTGCGCATGGTCTGGCGAGTCTGTTCGACGATCCCGCCCTGGATGATTTCGCCATCCACCGCCGGCACCTGGCCCGACACATACAACCAGCCATCCGCTTCTACGGCGCGGGCGAAAGGGCGCGGCTGGCCACCGCCAGCGGTACTGCCTGCGCCGTAACGAGTAATGCTCATAATGGTTCTCCTGATTAAAACAATTAAAAACGAATGTTCTTGAGAAATTCCGCCAGGCGTGGCGATTGCGGGCGCTCAAAGATGTCCTTCGGCGGCCCCTGCTCTTCAATGCGACCCTGGTTCATGAAGACGATCTTGTCCGAGACCTCATAGGCAAAACGCATTTCGTGGGTGACCAGCAACATGGTCATGCCCTCCTCCGCCAGGCCCTTGATGACGCTGAGCACTTCGCCCACCAATTCCGGATCGAGGGCCGAGGTCACTTCGTCGAACAGCATCAGGCTGGGATTCATGGCAATCGCCCGGGCAATCGCCACACGCTGTTGCTGGCCGCCAGATAACTGACCTGGAAAGTGGTTACGGCGTTCCAGAAGACCTACACGCTCCAGCCATTTTTCCGCCAGCGCTACCGCCTCGTCCTTGCCCATTTTCTTGACCTTGAGCAGGCCCAGGGTGACGTTTTGCAATGCGCTCAAATGCGGGAACAGGTTGAACTGCTGGAACGCCATGCCAGTCATCGCGCGATGCTGGGCGATGACTTTCTCGGCGTGGCGCACGCGCTTGCCGTTGACTTCGTTGTAACCGATGGACTCACCGTCGAGGGTAATCTGCCCACCCTGGAACTCTTCCAGCAGGTTGACACAGCGCAACAGCGTGGTCTTGCCCGAGCCACTGGAACCGATCAGCGTGACCACGTTGCCGCGATCCATGGCCAGGTCGACGCCCTTGAGCACTTCCACCGGGCCGTATTGTTTACGCAGGCCGCGAATGTCCAGCAGCGGTTGGCTATTGTTTACTGCAGTTGTGTAAGAAGGAGTCATGGCAAGGCCACCCGCTTTTCAATGTAGCGCCCGAATAACTCGATGGCGTAGTTGATGACAAAGAACAGAAAACCAGCGAACAGGTAGAACTCCAGGGTCATGAAGGTCCGGGCGATCACCTGTTGCGTGCTGAGCAGCAACTCGGCGACACCTATCACCGACAGCAGTGTGGAGGCCTTGACGATTTCCGTGGACGAGTTGACCCAGGTCGGCAGGATCTGCCGCAATGCCTGGGGTAACAGTACATAACCGAGAGACTGGTAGAACGTCAGGCCGATGGCCTTGCCCGCTTCCAGTTGCCCACGAGGAATAGCCTGCAGCGAGCCACGGACGATTTCGGCAACGTGTGAACCGCAAAACAGCGTCAGGCCCAATGCGCCGGCCTGGAACGCGCTGATCTGCCAACCCAGGGCCGGAGCCATGTAGAAGCAGGCCAATACCAGTACAAACACCGGTGTGCCACGGATCAGGTCGACATACAGGCGAAACGGCGCGCGCATCCAGAACTTGCCGTAGGTCAGCACCAGCCCGGCGACAATGCCGATCAGCGTGCCAAAAATAATCGCCAGTACCGAGCAATAAACGCTGGTCTGGAACCCCGCCCAGAGGGTTTCCCGGGCGATCCACAACTCATGCAGCCAGCTGGGGGATTCGTACATGGGGCCTCCTTAGCGGCGAATTGCCAGACGCTGTTCCAGGTAACGGAGCAGCATGGCGATGAGGTAACAGGCGGCCACGTAGAGCGCGGTCGTGACCATCCAGGTTTCAATCACCCGGTAGCTTTCGACGTTGATCTTGCGGGCGTAATAGGTCAGCTCTGGCACCGCGATTGCGGCCGCCAGGGAGGTGTCCTTGAACAGCGAGATGAAGTTGTTCGACAGCGCCGGCAGCACGTTGCGCAGCATCACCGGCACGGTGATGTAGGCACGAATGCGCCACTCGCCCAGGCCGATGGCCAACCCCGCTTCACGCAAACCTTTGGGAATATTCAACAGCCCGGCGCGGAACACTTCGGTCAGGTAGGCACCGGCGTACAGCGACAGAGTGATGATGAACGAGGGGATTTTGTCCAGGCGAATCCCCAGGCTCGGCAAGGCAAAGTAGATCAACAGGATCAGCACCAGGATCGGCGTATTGCGGACCACCGTCACATACACCGACGCCAGGATTCGCAGCGCACGGTGTTTGGACAGCATGGCAAAGGCCGCTAGCAGGCCGATCACGCAACCAATGGCAATCGACAGCAATGCCAGTTGAAGGCCCAAACCGAGCCCCACCAGCAAACTGTCAAAATCGCGCCATACGGCGGCAAAATTCAACTGATAATTCATGGTCAGCAGTACCTTAATCGAGGCGCCAGCAGCACCGCCCCGCGCTCACGATCATTTGAATTCGACGGGAAAACCAATTGCTGGCGTTGGCAGGTCAACACCGAACCACTGCTTGAACGACGCCGCGTACATCGGGAACTCGACACCAGTCATGGCCTCATGCAGCGCGGTGTTGACGAAGTTCAGCCAGTCCTGGTCGCCACGCTTGACGGCGCAGCCGTAGGTTTGCGGGCTCCAGGCGTAGGCTGGGCTGCGGTAGCGGCCGGGGTTCTGCACCATCAGGTACTTAACCGAAGACTGGTCGGTGGCGGCGGCGTCGGCACGGCCGGAGTTCACGGCCTGGTACATCAGGTCGACACTGTCGTACTGGTCGACCTTGGCCTTGGGCAGCGCCTGGTGCACCAGCTCTTCGGCGTAGACGTTTTGCAGCACGGCCACGGTGACGTCGTCGCCTGCGGCTTGCAGGTCTTCGATTTCCTTGTATTTGCTGTTGGTCGGCAGCAGCAGGGCGACGCCCTCGCGGTAGTACGGCAGGGTGAACGCCACTTGCTGCGCACGGCTGGCAGTGATGGTGATGAATTGGCAGCTCATGTCGACCTTGTCGGTCAGCAGGTTGGGAATCCGCGCGTCGGAGGACTGCACCACAAACTCGACCTTACTGGGGTCGTTGAACAACCCCTTGGCCACGATTCGGCCGATGTCGATATCAAAACCTTGCAACTTGCCATCCGCTCCCTGGAAGTGCCACGGCGCATTGGTACTGCCTGTACCCACGATCAGATGCCCACGGGAGAGCACGCTGTCGAGCTTGCTGTCCGCCGCTTGCACAACGCTTGCGAGGGAAGCCGATGCGGCGAAGAGAAAAGCACACGCTTTGAATACGGAAGGTCGCTGATGCATGACAAGCACTCCAGGAGTTGTATATTCCGCTATACCGGAACTTGGTATGTAACAACGGAATAGACAGCAGAAAGTGTGCCACAGGCCGTAGCAGAAAAACATTCAAGGATTAAATTTGTTGTAAATCAGATAGATAGAGACTTACGAACGAAGCGCCGTTAAGCCAATAACGAAACTCGGATTGCTACCGATGGCCCCACGTATCGGTGACAAGTCACATTTGGGTGCACACGTGAGTCTTTTACGCGCACAAAAGAGATGCAGGTATAGCCGCCGGGATCAGTTGGCTACCTGTGAGTTCTGACAGTAGACCGTATCCGCTTGCTGGCTTAGCTTGAGTGCAGGAGCCATCGGGCTTTCGAGAAGGAGATCATCATGGGAATTGCCACCGCAGTTATTGCCAGTAACGAGGATTACCAGCGGGTCCTGAAGACGCCAAAAGCGGTCTTCATGCTGTTTGTCTCACAGCACTGCCCAGCGTGCGAGGAAGCCGTGCCGCTCTTTATGCGCATTGCCGGAAAATATACCGAAACCGTGGAAAGTCTGGTGCTCGACACCGCCCAAACCCCCAGGCACCCGGAGGTGACTGGCACCCCCACCCTACTGATTTTCCAGAATGGCGAAATGGTCGAGAAGCTTAAAGGGTTCGGCACCTGGGGGACCCAGGAGCCAACCTTGGAGCAGACATTTAGCCGCTACGGCAGGCTGCCTGAAAAACGTGGCGCCCTGCCGTTTTTCGCGAGCAAGAACTAGGCGCCCCCCTCGCTCTTACACGGGGTCGGCGGGCGCCAGCAGCACTTGGGTCACCCGCCGCTCCGCCACCGTCGCCACCGTCAGGCGCCAGCCTTCATGCTCCAGGCTATCGCCCACCACCGGCAAGCGATCCAGCAGGCTCATGACCAGGCCGGCAAGGGTCTGGTAATCCTCGGTCGCCTGTGCCTGAAAGCCGGTGCGCTGGCGGATCAGGTTGAGATTCAAGGCACCGTTGACGCGGAAACCGCTTTGTTCTTCGACGATGTCCGGACCTTCGACTTCACTGGCATCGGGCAATTCACCGGCAATGGATTCAAGAATGTCGGTCATGCTCAACACGCCCATGAAGTCACCGAATTCGTTGATCACGAAGGCGATGTGGGTCGATTCCTGGCGCATTTGCTCCAGAGCGTTAAGGATCGAAAAGCTCTCCAACAGGTTGATCGCCCGGCGCGCCAGGTGCTCCAGGTTTGGCTCGTTGCCGGCCAGGTATTCCTTGAGCAATTCCTTCTTGTGCACAAAGCCCAAGGGCTCGTCGATAGCACCATTGCGGATCAACGGCAGCCGCGAGTAGGACGAATGCATCAGTTTCAAGCGGATGGTGTCGGGATCATCCGCCAGATCGATATAGTCGACATTGGCTCGCGGCGTCATCAAGGTGCGGATAGGCCGCTCGGCCAACTGCAACACGCCACTGATCATCACCCGCTCACGGCGGTCGAACAACGGGCCTTCGTTGGCCTGAGCATCACCCAGCAGGTCGCTAACATCTTCACCCACCTCTTCCACTGCCAGGTTTCGCCCGCCCAACAAGCGCATCACTGCATGGGCAGTACGCTCGCGGATCGGCCGCGTACCTTGCGCAGATTTCTTGCGCCGGGCCCGGGCGATCTGGTTGAACACCTCGATCAGGATCGAGAAGCCAATGGCCGCATAGAGGTAGCCTTTAGGAATATGGAAGCCCAGGCCTTCGGCGGTCAGCGCAAAGCCGATCATCATCAAAAAGCCCAGGCACAGCATGATCACCGTCGGGTGCGCGTTGACGAAGCGGGTCAGCGGCTTGCTGGCAATGATCATCACACCAATGGAGATGATCACGGCGATCATCATCACCGCCAACTCATCCACCATGCCCACGGCGGTAACTACCGCATCAAGGGAGAACACGGCGTCCAGCACCACGATCTGCGCAACAATGGGCCAGAACATCGCATAGGCGGCGTTGCCGGTGCGCTGGGCGATATGGCCTTCCAGGCGCTCATGCAGTTCCATGGTGGCCTTGAACAACAGGAACACACCACCGAACAACATGATCAGGTCTCGTCCGGAGAAGCTCTTGTCGAACACCTCGAACAACGGCTGGGTCAGGGTCACCAGCCAGGAAATACTCGCCAGCAGGCCCAGGCGCATCAACAGCGCCAGGGACAAACCGATCAAGCGCGCACGGTCGCGCTGCTCCGGCGGCAACTTGTCCGCCAGGATCGCGATAAACACCAGGTTGTCGATACCCAGAACCAATTCCAGCACAATCAAGGTCAACAGGCCGAGCCAGGCCGTTGGATCCGCTAACCATTCCATATAAATATCTCTATCTCGTTATTGATTTCAGAATGCCAGACACGGCAAGGCACGACCAGAAGGCCGGGAAACAGTGGGCAATCGGAAAACGGGATGCTTGGCCTGGAGGCAGGCGTTCAGCGGGAACAGCGGCAGCGGATGTCTTGGAGAAAGACGACTGGGGGGCTCCGAGAGGGTGTTCATGCAAGTCCTGTAGCGGAAAAAGGACTTGAATCCTACAACCGAAAGCCAAATCCCCTACCACGCAAAACTATTACAAGATCTGTAACAGCCCCCTATAAAAAATAATGCCCCGCCCTGTGGCGAGCGGGCTTGCCCGCGCTGGGGCGCGCAGCGGCCCCAATAAGGTCAGGCCGCAGTAGTTGGTTTTAGGACTGCTTCGCAGGGCGGTGCGGCGATCCGACAAGCCCGCTCGCCACCGATCAGCACTCAGCTTTTACGGGTCGCATCATCCAACGCCAGAATGGTGTGCGCATTGGTAACAGTGGTCGCCAGAGTATTGATCACCCCCGACCGCAGCGCCCCCAGCGTCGCAGCCGCCTTAGTGTTTTCACTGGCAATCGCCACCACATCGGGAATGCGAAACAACTCCTGCACCGTCAACCCGATCACCCGCCCTTGAATCGCGTTGACCGCCGGCTGCCCGTGAATGTCGATAAAGTCATACCCCATCATGTCTCCCACCGTACCGGACAACCGCGCCTGGGCGATTTCCTGAGGCGAGAACCAGCCCATTCGCACCATGTTGCTGTTCTCGCTCATATCGCCAATGCCGATCAAGGCCATGTCGGCGCGGCGAGCGCGGTCCAGAGTCGAGCGCACGGTGTCGTTGCTGATCAGCACGCCACGCAGTTCCGGGTTAGCCACCAGGGCCGGGGCGTACAAGCTTTCACTCTCACCGCCAAAGCGCAGGGCCAGGCGACGGCAGATATGGTCAGGGTTCATGTATTCGCCGGCCTTGAGAGAACCGCCGATGGCGCAAACAAACGTACAGTTGCGGGTCACCGGCAAAAACACGTTATCGGCTACCGCGCCGACATTGCGCCCCATGCCGACGGCGACAATCATGCCGTCACTCAAGGTTTTATTCAGGTAGTTGGCCACCAGGCTGGCCACGGCCGAACGCTGGGTGTCCGGGTCGCTGTGATCGACCGCAATCAGCGCGCGATCCAGTTGGAAACGCGCCACCAACGCCTGCTCCAGCTCGTTGTTCATGGCCGGATGCTGCAGCACCCGCACCTCGACAATCCCTTCATCGCGCGCGCGCTTGAGCAGGCGACTAACTTTTGCCCGGGACAGGTCGAAGCGCTTGGCGATAGCTTCCTGAGTGACGTTCTCAAGGTAATAGAGCATCGCCACTTCGGTCATCAGATCGATATCGCTGGCAATGCGCTGGGTACTGTCACTCATGGGGACGGGCTTCCGTTTCGGCGTCAAAGGCGCATTCTCCCGACTCTTGCCCCGTCACGTCCACTACTGATGCCCATCGCGCTCGATGGCATTGATGCGATCGACCTTGGCCCCGGAGCGCGCTGCTTCGAACTCCGACTCCAGGAACGACTTGACGATGCTTTTCGCCAGCTCCACGCCGATCACCCGCGCACCGATAGAGAGAATTTGCGCATCGTTGCTCTTGCGCGCCCGCTCTGCTGAATAGGTGTCATGGGCCTGGGCCGCGCGAATCCCCAGCACCTTGTTGGCCGAGATGGCCATGCCGATCCCCGTGCCACACACCAGCACGCCCAGGCGCTGCTGCCCGGCATTGATGGCCGTGGCCACCGCCAGGGCAATGTCCGGGTAGAGCACCGGCGCAGTGGAATGGGTGCCGAAGTCGGTCACCGGATAGCCCAGCGCTTCGATATAGCGCTTCAACAGCTCTTTGAGCTCATAACCCGCTTCATCGCATCCGATAGCCACCGGGAAAGGTGTGTTCATGGCGTTTGGCTCCGCTGCCGTGGTCGTGCTTAAGACTGATCAGATGATCAATCAGTGAAATTTCACTCAGTCATTTCTCGGATATTCCACTCCTCTTGTCAAGCATGATTTAGCTGACTCTTTAGTCAAAGCCCTATAAAAGGGCATGCTTTGCGCAAATCCTGGCTTTTACAACTTTTAAGTGAAAGAGATTGACTGATCAGAATTTCATTTGATACACATATGCTCACAGAGCAACACGACTGTGCACCTAATAAGAACTCACAGCACGAGGACACGCCGATGGCCACGCCATTACTGCTCCAGGCTGAACACGTCGCCAAGGCCTACGCCGGCATTCCCGCCCTGCGCGAGGGTCGCCTCTCGCTGCGTGCCGGTAGCGTGCATGCCCTGTGCGGCGGCAATGGCGCAGGTAAATCCACCTTCCTCAGCATCCTGATGGGCATCACCCAGCGTGATGCCGGCACCATCCTGCTCAACGGCTCACCGGTGCAATTCAACCGGCCCAGTGAAGCCCTGGCCTCGGGGATCGCGATGATCACCCAGGAACTGGAACCCATTCCCTACATGAGCGTCGCCGAAAACATCTGGCTGGGCCGCGAACCGCGCCGCGCCGGTTGCATCGTCGATAGCAAGGAGCTCAACCGGCGCACTCATGCGCTGCTGGAAAGCCTGGAATTCGAGGTCGACGCGACCAGCCCCATGCACCGTTTGAGCGTGGCGCAGATCCAACTGGTGGAGATCGCCAAGGCGTTCAGCCATGACTGCCAGGTGATGATCATGGACGAGCCCACCTCGGCCATCGGCGAACGCGAAGCAGAAACTCTGTTCAAGGCCATCCGCCGCCTCACCGCTCGCGGCGCCGGCATTGTTTATGTGTCCCACCGCCTCAGCGAACTGGCGCAGATTGCCGATGACTACAGCATCTTTCGCGATGGCGCTTTCGTCGAAACCGGGCGCATGGCCGATATCGACCGCGCCCACTTGGTGCGCGGCATCGTCGGCCAGGAGTTGGTGCGGATCGACCACAAGGTCGGCCGCGAATGCGCCGCCGAGTGTTGCCTGGAGGTGGACAGCCTGAGCCGCAGCGGCGAGTTTCAGGACATCAGCCTGCAACTGCGCCAGGGCGAAATCCTCGGCATCTATGGGCTGATGGGTTCGGGGCGCAGCGAGTTCCTCAACTGTATCTATGGCCTGACCACGGCGGACTCCGGCACCGTCACCCTGCAAGGCAAACCCATGCCAGTCGGGCTGCCCAAGGCGGCCATCAGCGCCGGTATGTCGCTGGTCACCGAAGATCGCAAGGACAGCGGCCTGGTGCTCAGTGGCAGCATCCTCTCCAACATCGCATTGTCGGCGTACAAGCAGCTGTCGAGCTGGTCGCTGATCAATGCGCGCAAGGAAAACCAGTTGGCCCAGGACATGGTCAAGCGCCTGCAAATCAAGACCACTTCCCTGGATCTGCCGGTGGAATCCATGAGCGGCGGCAACCAGCAAAAAGTGGTGCTCGCCAAGTGCCTATCGACCCAGCCGGTCTGCCTGCTGTGCGATGAACCGACACGGGGCATCGATGAAGGTGCCAAGCAGGAGATCTATCACCTGCTGGACCAGTTCGTGCGCGCTGGCGGCGCGGCCATTGTGGTGTCGTCGGAAGCCCCGGAGCTGCTGCACTTGAGCGATCGTATCGCTGTGTTCAAGGGCGGCCGGCTGGTGACTATCAGCAGCGACACCGCCCTTTCCCAGGAAGCCTTGTTGAGTCTTGCCTCATGAATGCCAAAACCATTGCTGCGCCTATCACCACTGCCCCGCGCAGTCGCCTGCGCTTGTCCCTGGACCGCTTCGGCCTGCCACTGGTGTTTATCCTGCTGTGCGTGGTGATGGCCTTCGCCAGCGAATACTTCATGACCTGGCGTAACTGGATGGACATCCTGCGCCAGACCTCCATCAACGGCATCCTCGCCGTGGGCATGACCTATGTGATTTTGACCAAGGGCATCGACCTGTCGGTGGGTTCGATCCTTGCTTTCGCCGGGCTGTGCAGCGCGCTCGTCGCGACTCAAGGCTACGGTTTGCTGGCCGCAGTCAGCGCCGGGATGTTTGCCGGAGCAGCGATCGGCGCGGTCAACGGCTTTATGGTCGCCAACCTGTCGATCCCACCCTTCGTCGCCACCTTGGGCATGCTCAGCATTGCCCGAGGCATGACCTTTATTCTCAACGACGGCAGCCCGGTGACCGACCTTCCGGACGCGTACCTGGCGCTGGGCATCGGCAAGATCGGCCCGATTGGCGTGCCGATCATCATCTTCGCCGTGGTCGCGCTGATTTTCTGGATGGTGCTGCGCTACACCACCTACGGGCGCTACGTGTATGCGGTGGGCGGCAACGAAAAAAGCGCGCGCACCTCCGGGATCGGCGTGCGCAAGGTGATGTTTTCGGTGTACGTGGTGTCGGGGTTGCTCGCAGGCCTGGCCGGTGTGGTGTTGTCGGCACGGACCACCTCCGCCCTGCCCCAGGCCGGCACTTCTTATGAGTTGGACGCCATCGCGGCGGTGGTGATCGGTGGCACCAGCCTGTCCGGTGGCACCGGCAGCATTGTCGGCACGCTGTTCGGCGCGCTGCTGATCGGCGTAATCAACAACGGCCTGAATCTGCTCGGCGTCTCCTCCTATTACCAGCAGGTCGCCAAGGGCCTGATCATCGTGTTCGCAGTACTGATTGATGTGTGGCGCAAGAAAAAACGCTAGTCGCTTTTCCTCTGAAACGAACTGAACGACCACAACAATAAACGGAGTTCTCATCATGAAATTCGCTACATCCTTTGCCGCTGTTGCGGCCCTCTCCCTGCTCGCCAGCAGCATCGCCCTGGCCGCCGATGGCAAGACCTACAAAATCGGCGCTGCTGTGTACGGGCTCAAGGGCCAGTTCATGCAGAATTGGGTCCGTGAATTGAAGGAGCACCCAGCGGTCAAGGACGGCACCGTGCAGTTAACCGTATTCGATGGCAACTACGACGCGCTGACCCAGAACAACCAGATTGAAAACATGGTGACCCAGCACTACGACGCAATCCTGT
This sequence comes from Pseudomonas sp. HY7a-MNA-CIBAN-0227, assembly GCF_040310325.1. NCBI lineage: Bacteria > Pseudomonadati > Pseudomonadota > Gammaproteobacteria > Pseudomonadales > Pseudomonadaceae > Pseudomonas > Pseudomonas sp. HY7a-MNA-CIBAN-0227. Next base: position 36,633 of record NZ_JBEOPT010000023.1, read on the forward strand.
TTGTGCCGATCGACACCAAGGCTGGCGTCGGCACGGTGAAACAGGCCATGGCCAGCGATGTGGTGGTCATCGCCTCCAACACCAAGGTCGCCGACGCCAACGTGCCTTATGTGGGCAACGACGACGTGGAGGGCGGTCGCCTCCAGGCCCAGGCCATGGTCGACAAGCTCAAGGGTAAGGGCAACGTGGTGATCATCCAGGGCCCGATTGGCCAGTCGGCGCAGATCGACCGGGAAAAGGGTGAACTGGAAGTGCTCGGCAAGCACCCCGACATCAAGATCATCGAGAAGAAGACCGCCAACTGGGACCGTGCCCAGGCCCTGGCGCTGACTGAAGACTGGCTGAACGCTCACCCCAAAGGCATCAACGGGGTGATCGCGCAGAACGACGACATGGCCCTCGGCGCCGTGCAGGCGCTGAAATCCCATGGTTTGTCATCCAAGGATGTGCCCGTCACCTCTATCGACGGTATGCCGGATGCAATCCAGGCAGCAAAGAAAGACGAAGTCACCACCTTCCTGCAAGACGCCCAGGCCCAGTCGCAAGGCGCCCTCGATGTCGCCCTGCGCGCGCTGGCCGGCAAGGATTACAAACCGCAGTCGGTGATCTGGGAGCGCTATGCCAAGGACGTGAAATGGGGCGACGGTACCGACAAGAACTACATCCTGCCGTGGGTGCCAGTGACCAATGCCAATGCGGATGCACTGTATCAGCAGGTCAGTGGCACCAAATAACACCCGCGATCCACTGTAGGAGCGAGCTTGCTCGCGAAGAACCTGAGAGCGCAGTGGGGTACCAGGCTTCCCGCGTCATCCTTAACGACCTTCGCGAGCAAGAACTAGGCGTCCCCCTCGCTCCTACAGAAAGCCCACAACACAGGAGTCATGTTCATGTCTGGATTCTGGAATCAGGCCTTCGACCTTACCGGCCGCTGCGCCGTGATCACCGGCGGGGCCGCCGGGATCGGTCTGGCCTGTGCCAGCCTGCTGGTGGAGCGCGGGGCGCGGGTAGCGCTGCTGGACCGCGACCCGGCCGTGGCCGAAGTCGCCGCCAGCCTCGGTGCCGGGCATATCGGCATCGCTGTCGACCTGCGCCAACTGGACCAGGTGCAAAGCTCCGTCGACTACGTGTTCGAGCACTTCAAACGCATTGATTACCTGGTCAACAGCGCCGGCGTCGCCCTGCTGGACAAGGCCCTGGACGTCAGCGAAAACGCCTGGGACACCACCCTCGATATCAACCTCAAGGCCAGCTTCTTTGTGGCCCAGGCCTGCGCCAGGCACATGCTCGCCCAAGGCAGCGGACGCATCGTCAACCTCGCGTCCCAAGCCGCAGTGATCGGCCTGGACCGTCACGTCGCCTACTGCGCCAGCAAAGCCGCCATCGTCGGCATGACCAAAGTCCTGGCCATGGAATGGGCACCGCAGATCAACGTCAACGCCATCTCCCCCACCATCGTCGAGACCGCCCTGGGCAAGAAAGCCTGGGCCGGCGAACTGGGGGAGCTGGCCAAATTGCAGATCCCTGCGGGCCGTTTTGCCCAGCCGGAAGAAATCGCCGGGCTGGCGCTGTACCTGCTCAGCGACGCCGCGAAGATGATCACCGGTGAAAACGTGGTGATCGACGGCGGCTACAGCATTCAGTAATTCAATTTTTTGTCGTGAGGTTTATCGTTATGTCCACCGTTACCGAACGCACCCCCGAGCAACTCAACCCGGTGATCCCCGCCACCATGCAGGCCGTGGTCTGCTACGGCCCGGAAGACTACCGCCTGGAAACCGTCGACGTGCCAACGCCCGGCCCCGACGAGATCCTCACCAAGGTCGAGCTGTGTGGCATCTGCATGGGCGACATCAAGACCTATCGCGGTGCGCCGTCGTTCTGGGGCGATGCCGAGCAGCCACGCTACGTCAAACCGCCAATGATTCCCGGCCATGAATTTGTCTGCCGCGTAGTCGCCCTTGGCCCTGGCGCAGAAAAGCGTGGCGTGAAGGTCGGTGACCGGGTGATCTCCGAGCAGATCGTGCCGTGCTGGGGCTGCCGTTTCTGCAACCACGGCCAGTACTGGATGTGCCAGAAACATGACCTTTACGGTTTCCAGAACAACGTCCAGGGCGCCATGGCCCAATACATGATCTTCACCAAGGAAGGCATCATCCACCATGTCCCGGACTCCATCGCCCCGGACGAAGCCATCCTCATTGAGCCCCTGGCTTGCTCGCTGCACGCGGCGGAACGGGCCAATGTCGATTTCGACGACATTGTGGTGGTGGCCGGCGCCGGCACCCTGGGCCTGGGGATCATCGGTGCGGTGCGCATGCGCAATCCGAAAAAACTAATCGTCCTCGACATGAAACCCGAGCGCGCCGAACTGGCCCTGCGCATGGGCGCCGACGAAGTCTGGAACCCGGCCGAAGTCGACGTGCTGGCGAAGATTCGCGAGATCACCGAAGGCTACGGTTGTGACATTTATATTGAGGCCACCGGGCACCACAAGGCGGTGAACCAGGGCCTGGCGATGCTGCGCAAGCTGGGACGTTTCGTCGAATTCAGCGTGTTCAACGACGAGGCCACGGTGGATTGGTCGATCATCGGCGACCGCAAGGAACTGGACGTGCTGGGTTCGCACCTGGGACCGTACATGTACCCACGAGCCATCGACTTTATCGGCAACCGCAAGATTGACATGCGCGACGTGGTGACCCACAAATTCCCACTGGCACAGTTCAAGGAAGCGTTTGCGGTGATGGAGCGCGGGGACAAGTCGCTTAAAGTGGTATTGGAACCGTGAGCAGCCCAATCCTTATAAAAAGAACACAGGAAACCGCGTTATGAATCGAGTGATAAACGATCCGGACCAAGTAGTCGAGGACATGCTGCGCGGCATTCTGGTCGCGCATCCCGAGCTGCGCCAATACGAAACCAATCCACGGGTGATCGGCAAGACCAAGCCGTCTCCACAGGGCCGCGTGGGCATCGTCACCGGCGGCGGCTCCGGCCATGAACCGGCCTTCCTCGGCTATGTCGGTCCCGGCCTGGTAGACGCCGTGGCCGTCGGTGAGATCTTCTCCTCGCCCACCGCCAAAAGCTTCTTCGACGCTTTCCGCGCCGCCGACCACGGTGCTGGCGTGGCCTGCCTGTACGGCAACTACGCCGGCGACAATATGAACGTGAAACTGGCGATGAAAATGGCCGCCAGCAAAGACATGCAAATCCGCACCGTGGTCGCCAACGACGACGTAGCCTCGGCGCCCAAGGTCGACATTGCCAAGAGACGCGGGGTGGCCGGGGAAATCTTCATGTGGAAAGTCGGCGGTGCCGCCGCCGCACAACACTACGACCTCGACGGGGTGATTCGCGTCGCCCAGAAAGCCGTTGATCATTGCCGCTCCATCGGCATCGGCTTGACGCCGTGCACCATTGCGGCGGTGGGCAAGCCCAACTTCCAGATCCCGGACGGCAAGATGGAACTGGGCATCGGCCACCACGGCGAACCCGGCATCGAAGTGATCGCCATCGAGTCCGCCGCCGCCATGGCTGAACGGATGCTGGCGCCGATCCTTGCCGACCGTGACTTCAGCCAGGACGACAGCGTCGTGGTACTGGTCTCCGGCCTGGGCGCGACGCCCGTGATGGAGCTGTACATTTTCTACGCCGAGGTCGAGCGTCAACTCACCACCAAGGGTTTGAAGATCCATCGCTGCTACGTCGGCAACTACTTCACCTCCCTGGAAATGATGGGCGTGACCCTGACCCTGCTGGGCCTGGACGCCGAACTGAAAACCCTGATCGACCAACCTTGCCGCTCCATCGGCATGACCCAGGCGGAATAAACCATGAGCCAGCATTTCTCCACCCACGACGGCAGCGCCATCGTCGCCGACCTGGTGAGCGTGATCGTCGCCAACCGCGAATACCTCAGTGAAGTCGACGGCGCCATCGGCGATGGCGACCACGGCATCAACATGGCCAAGGGCTTTGCCCATTGCGGCCGCACAATTGAAGGCCTGCAACTGACCCTGGCCGAGGCGCTGGATGAGTTGACCCTGAGCCTGATGGAAGGCATCGGCGGCTCCATGGGGCCGCTGTATGGCAGCCTGTTTATCGGCATGGCGGATGAAGTGCGGGGCAGTGACGACATTGATGCTGTCACCTTCGCCCACTTGCTGCGCGGTGGGCTGACCTCATTGCAGGACATCACTGAAGCAGGTGTGGGTGACAAGTGCTTGATGGACACCTTGATTCCGGCGGTGGAGGCGTTTGAGCAGGCCCACGCGGCGGGCGCGTCCTTCAACGACGCGCTCGATGCGATGAAAAGCGCCGCCTCACAGGGGCGTGATTCGACCAAGGATCTGGTGGCCAGGATTGGTCGAGCCAGCCGGTTGGGTGAGCGTTCGTTGGGGGTACTGGATGCCGGGGCCGTATCGTGCTGCTTGATACTGACAAGGCTGGCGGACTCCATTGAGCCCAGGCTGGTATAGCACCCATTGCAGCATTGGTTTCTACACTTCTTTTTGTGAGTGCTTATATCTGTGGCGAGGGAGCTTGCTCCCGTTGGAGTGCGAAGCGCTCCCTGGCCGGTCGCTTTGGTGTCTCTGATCGACCTAGGCTGCTGGTTTGGGGGCCGCTACGCAGCCCAACGCGGGCAAGCCCGCTCGCCACAGGACAGCGCTCATCCTGAATTGACACACAACACAGCCAATTGTAGAAGCGCGCTTATTTTCTGTTAGGCCGGTTGATGTCACTTCAGCTTTCTCTTCAAGAAGCCACCAACCTGACTCCTTCCTCTTTCGACCGTTTCACCCGCCTGATTGACCCTGACTGGATCGAGCAAGCGCTCGTGCAGACTGGAACTGCTTCCCTACACGCCTCCAGCCGAACGTGTTGTGTGGCGGGTTGTTGGGCTTGCTGGGGGCGTTGGTGGTGGGGTCGTTGATGAGGCATCCAATACCAGCAGTGCCGCAGGCCTCATCGAGGCCTGCGCACCCTTGATCCGTATTACCAGAAGCGCTGCTGGGTCAAGCGGCTCCACCAGGTCAGCAGCAATCGGTCCACCGAGCCACTGGCTGCCAGGCCAACCCGCTCTTGCAGGCTTTTGCGCTCGGCATAGTGTAGGTGGTACAGCTCGGCTGTCTTGGCCCGAGTGGACAGGTATTCGTCGCTGGTTTGCAGTTCGTCCACCAGTTGTTTGTCCAGCGCCGCGACGCCGAGCCAGACTTCGCCGGTGGCCACGTCATCAATGGCCAGTTGCGGGCGGTAGCGGGAAACGAAATTCTTGAACAGTTGGTGGGTGATGTCCAGGTCTTCCTGGAACTTTTCCCGGCCCTTCTCGGTGTTTTCGCCAAACACCGTCAAGGTGCGTTTGTATTCGCCGGCAGTCAGCACTTCGAAGTCGATGTCGTGCTTTTTCAGCAAGCGGTTGACGTTGGGCAACTGCGCTACGACGCCAATGGAGCCAAGGATGGCAAACGGCGCGCTGATGATCTTCTCGCCGATGCACGCCATCATGTAGCCGCCGCTGGCCGCGACCTTGTCGATACACACGGTCAACGGCACGCCCGCCTGGCGAATCCGCGCCAGTTGCGAAGAGGCCAGGCCGTAGCTGTGGACCATGCCGCCGCCGCTTTCCAGGCGCAGCACCACTTCGTCCTTGGGCGTGGCCAGGCTCAACAGCGCGGTTATTTCATGACGCAGGCTTTCGGTGGCCGAGGCCTTGATGTCGCCGTCGAAATCCAGCACGAACACCCGAGGCTTGGCTTCAGGATTTTTCTTGGTCTTCTTTTCGGCCTTGCTTTCAGACTTGCGCAGGGCCTTGAGTTGATCCTTGTCCAGCAAGTTCTGCTCCAGGCGCTCACGCAGGCCCTTGTAGAAATCATTGAGCTTGCTGACCTGCAACTGGCCGGCATTCTTGCGCCGGCCTTTGCTGCGCAGCGCAGCAAAACTGATCAAGACCACCAGAATGGCAACCACCAGGGTGACGGTTTTAGCCAGAAAACTTGCGTACTCAGCAAGGAAATCCACAGCAACTCCTTAAATGCGGCGCGCCCTCTGTCAAGTGCGGGCGCGGATTGCCCAAGCATACCGACGGGACTGCCGGGGAGCCAGTGATGAAACCACTTGTAGCGGGCCTCTAACGAGCTTTTAAAACAAGCGTATGTTTTTTCATTGACAGCTTCTCGGCATCCTCATAACCTCGCCAGACTTTCAACGTACCGGGTGAACGGACGTGGGCAGCATCTATTTGATTCGACATGGCCAGGCCTCCTTCGGTGCAGACGACTATGACGTGCTGTCGCCCATTGGTGTGCAGCAGGCGCAAGTATTGGGCAGCCACCTGGCAGAACTGGGGCTGACCTTCGACCGCTGTGTTTCGGGTGACTTGCGCCGCCAGCAGCACACCGCGACCAGCGCCTTCGAACAATTCAGCGCCCTCGGCCTTTCAGTTCCTACCCTGGAAATCGACAGTGCCTTCAACGAATTCGACGCCGACGCCATCATCCGGGCCCTGCTCCCTGACCTGCTCAATAGCGAACCCGAAGCCCTGGATATCCTGCGCAATGCCGCGCAAAACCGCAGTGAATTCCAGCGCATCTTCGCCCTGATCATCGAACGCTGGCTCGCCGGCACTTATGATCCACCGGGCCTGGAAAGCTGGCTGGGGTTTATCGAACGCGTCCAGGGGGGCTTGCAACGCATCCTTGAAGCCGCCGATAACCGCGACAAGATCGCCGTGTTTACCTCCGGCGGCACCATCACCGCCCTGCTCCACCTGATTACCCGAATGCCTGCCACCCAGGCCTTCGAATTGAACTGGCAAATCGTTAACACCTCGCTCAACCACTTGAAGTTCCGTGGTCGCGAGGTGGCACTGGCTTCCTTCAACAGCCATACCCACTTGCAACTGTTGAAGGCGCCGCAGCTCATCACTTTCCGATGAGCTGCGGCCAACCGTGACCCCTGGGTCGCTGGAATCACCCATAAAAGGATCGAACCATGACTGACGTAGCTAAAGCCGTAGAAGCAATGAAAGCCAAATTCAACCCAGCCGCTGCTGCCGGCCTGGACCTGGTGTTCGGTTTCCGTATCGACGAGACCGAGAACTTCTCGCTGATCGTCAAGGACAGCACCTGCGTACTGAAAGAAGGCGTAAATGACGACGCCCAAGTGACCCTGGTCATGGACGCCGAGACCATGAAAGGCATCGTCGACGGTTCCACCGACGGCATGCAGGCTTTCATGGGCGGCAAACTGCGCGCCGAAGGCGACATGATGCTGGCGATGAAGCTGAGCGAGCTGTTCCCGGCCTGATCCAAGGGGAAACCCTGGATAGACCAATCCCGCCTTCTGGCGGGATTTTTCATTTCAGACCCTGGGCTGCAACAGCAACGCCACCAACGCACTCCACCCCGTCTGATGCGAAGCCCCCAAACCACGCCCGGTTTCGCCATGAAAGTACTCATGAAACAACACCATGTCACGGCTGTGCGGGTCTGCCTCCAATTGCGGGTAACTCGCCATCGACGGGCGCAAGCCATTTTCATCCCGCAAAAACAGTCGCGTCAGGCGTTGGCTGAGGCTGTCGGCCACCTCTTCCAGAGAGGATAGATAACCGCTGCCCGTCGGGTATTCCACGGAAAAATTGTCATCGTAATAGCGGTGAAATTCGCGCAGCGACTCAATCAACATGTAGTTGACCGGCATCCACAACGGCCCACGCCAGTTGGAGTTACCGCCGTACAGCCGCGAGTCGGACTCCGCCGGCTCATAGCGGGCACACAACGTATCGCCATTCATCTTCAGCGCCAGCGGCTGCTCGGCGTATGACTTGGACAGTGAACGCACACCAAAAGCCGAGAGGAACTCCGTGTCATCGAGCATGCGCTTGAGCAAATCCTTGGTCCGCTCACCCCGCAGCAACGCCAGCAACAGGCGATTGCCCTGCCCCGGCTCGTTCCAGCGCGACACCAGCTTGGCCAAATCCGGCCGATGCCTCATAAAGCCCAGCAAGCGCTCGCGCAACCCTTCCAGCCCTTCATGCTCGTGCTGCTCCAGCACCAGCACGGCAAACAGCGGCATCAAGCCGACGATGGAGCGCAGGCGTACCGGCTCGCTGTGGCCGTCGGGGCGGTGCAGCACGTCATAGAAAAACTGGTCGTGCTCATCCCACAGGCCTTCAGCGCTGTCATCGACCCGATTAATGGCGCCTGCAATGTAAAGAAAGTGCTCGAAGAACTTCACCGCAATGTCGACATACACGCCATTGCGCTTGGCCAGTTCCAGGGCGATGCGCATCAGGTCCAGGGCATAGGCAGCAACCCAGGCGGTGCCGTCGGCCTGATCCAATTGATAGCCGGGGGGCAACGTGGCCGAGCGGTCGAACAAGGCGATATTATCCAGCCCCAGGAACCCGCCCTGGAACAGGTTGCGGCCCTCGGCGTCCTTGCGGTTGACCCACCAGGAAAAATTCAGCAGTAGCTTGTGGAAGATCCGCTCCAGGAAGTCCAGGTCGCCCACGCCGGTCAACGCCTTGTCCTGCTGATACACCCGCCAACTGGCCCAGGCATGGACCGGCGGGTTGGCATCGTCGAAACGCCACTCGTAGGCCGGCAATTGGCCGTTGGGGTGCATGAAGCGATCTTTCACCAGTAGTAATAATTGCTGCTTTGCGTAGCCAGGATCGATCAGGGCAAAGGCCACCGCCTGGAAACCCTGGTCCCAGGAGGCGTACCACGGGTACTCCCAGGTGTCGGGCATGGAGACGATGTCAAAGTTGGACAGGTGCCGCCAATGAATATTACGGATATGCAGGCGCTCGGGCGGCGGTGCGGGTTGGGCGGGATCGCCATCAAGCCACTGTTTGACGTCGAAGTAATACAGCTGTTTGGACCACAGCAACCCCGCCAGAGCCTGGCGCTGAACATTGCGCGCGTCATCGTCGGCGATGCCCTGTTGTAGCGTCGCATAGAAATCGTCGGTCTCCTGGCGGCGCTGCTCGAACAGCTTGCGCGCGTTGACCTGTGGCGCATCCACCGGAGCAAAGCGCAGGTATAAGGTTTTGCTTTCCAGCCCCGCCAACTCAAGGATAAAACGGGCAGCGACCTTGGTCCCCGCGTCCCGGCGAATCGCCGTCTCAGCGCCGGCCACCACGTAATCGTTGATCCCGTCCTTGAACTGGCCCGGCGCCGGCTGCCCGTCAAGTATTGGGAAGTTGCTTTCGTTCTCGCAAAACAGCCATTCGACGCCGTCCTGACCCCAGGCACTGAGGTGGCGGTCAAGCAACTCAGGGTGACGCGCCAACACCCGCTCGCCCTCAAGACGCAGTTCGGGCTTGGGTACATCGGCCGTCCAACTCCAGTCATTGCGCGCCCACACCTGCGGCATCACCTGCAAGCGCGTCGGCTGATCGGAACGATTGTGCACGGTCACCCGCATAAACAGGTCGTCGGGCTGGTGCTTGGCGTATTCGACGCTGACGTCGCAATAGCGATTGTCTTCGAACACCCCGGTGTCGAGGATTTCGTATTCGGCATCCGCCAAGCCACGGCGGGCGTTTTCGCTGATCAGGTCGTCATAGGGAAAGGCGGCGTGAGGGTATTTGTAGAGCATGCGCATGTAGGCATGGCTGGGAACGCCATCGAGGAAAAAGTACAGTTCCTTGACGTCTTCGCCGTGGTTGCCCTCGGCATTGTTGAGGCCGAACAGGCGCTCCTTGATGATGCCATCGCGCTCGTTCCACAGCGCCAGGCCCAGGCACCAGCGCTGCGCCTTGTCGCTGAAACCCGCCAGGCCATCCTCGCCCCAGCGATAGGCGCGGCTGCGTGCGTGTTCGTGGGGGAAGTAGCGCCAGGCATCGCCATCGGCGCTGTAATCCTCGCGCACCGTGCCCCATTGCCGCTCACTGAGGTAGGGGCCCCAGTCGCGCCAGCGCTCGGCGTCATCTTTAGCTAAGCGCTGGCCTTCAATCGTTTGCAGAATGTTCGTCAAAGGCTTGGCCGTCATCGAGTCTTCCATCGCGCACTGAGGTAAGGGCCAGTGTAGAGCCCACGGTCGATCAGATGCACGGGAACACAATCAAGTTCAGCGCCGGTTCAGCTCATTCATTTGCAGAATGAAGTCCAGAGGAATCTTCGTTTGCAAGGCATCGCGGCGCCCAACAAAATCAGCGCAAACGGCCAAGCCCTTCTAACAGCTGCCAGGAATTTTTCTATGCCAACCGCCCGTCATGTCAGCCCAGACGACATCCGCAAAGGCTTCTCCAAGGCCATGTCCGACATGTATCGCGATGAAGTGCCGCTGTATGGCGCGTTGATGGAACTGGTAGCCGAGACCAATGCACGGGTGCTGGCGACAGACACCGGCCTGGCGCGGCAACTGCAGCGCACCGGGGAAATCCAGCGCCTGGACATGGAACGCCACGGCGCCATCCGCCTGGGCACCGCCTTCGAACTGGCGACCATTAGCCGTCTGTTTGCAGTGATGGGCATGCAGCCGGTGGGTTACTACGACCTGACCCCGGCCGGGGTGCCGGTGCATTCCACGGCCTTTCGCGCCGTGCATGAAAGCGCGTTGCAGACCAGCCCATTTCGGGTCTTCACCTCGTTGCTACGCCTGGAGCTGATCGAAAACCCTGAACTGCGCGCCTTTGCCCAGGCGGCACTGGCCAAGCGCTCGATCTTCACCCCTCGCGCCCTGGCGCTGATCGAGCAGTGTGAAGCCGACGGCGGCCTTGAGCAGGCAGACGCCGACCAGTTTATCCAACAAGCCCTGGAAACCTTTCGCTGGCACCACACCGCCACCGTCAGCGCTGCCCAGTACCAGCAGTTGAGCAATCAGCACCGGTTGGTCGCCGATGTGGTGGCGTTCAAGGGCCCGCACATCAACCACCTGACACCGCGCACCCTGGACATCGACCAGGTGCAGGCCGCCATGCCCGGCAAAGGCATCACACCAAAGGCCGTGATCGAAGGCCCACCACGGCGCCAATGCCCGATCCTGTTGCGCCAGACCAGTTTCAAGGCATTGGACGAAGCCATTACCTTTACTGACGCCAAAGGCAGTCACAGTGCACGCTTCGGCGAGATCGAACAGCGCGGCGTGGCGCTGACGCCCAAGGGCCGGGCGCTGTACGACCAACTGCTGAATGCTGCACGCGATGACTTGGGGGCATTTCCCAATGAAGCCAATGCCTCACGCTACACCGAGCTGATGGCGCAGCACTTCGAGGCCTTCCCGGATGATCATCGGCAGATGCGTGAGCAAGGGTTGGCGTTCTTTCGCTACTTCGTCACCGACAAGGGTCGTGGAGCACAAGCTGATCCGTCATGCAGCCTCAGCGAACTGATCGCGACCGGTCATGTGGATGTGGAGCCGTTGGTATATGAGGATTTCCTGCCGGTAAGTGCAGCGGGAATTTTCCAGTCGAACCTGGGGGATGCCGCACAAACTCACTATGCGACCAACTCCAATCAGGCGGAATTTGAAAAGGCCCTGGGACGCTGGACTATTGATGAGCTGCAGCTGTATGGCGAGACCCAACAACGCTCGCTCGCTGAGTGCGCCACGGCGCTGGGGTTGCCGGCACTGGCGTGAAGGGAAAGAGTTCGCCCGACGCCACAACGCATTCCATGCGCAGTCAACGTACCCCAGGGTCGGGCGAACGGTTGGCATGATAGGACAGCGGTATCACCGCTGTCCTTCAAACAATTCTGAACAAATATTTGCGATCCTCTTGACCCTCAGGAACCGAGTTGGTTAACGATCTTGTCTTTGACCAACAAGCGTTTCTTTTTCAGTTTCTCTAGCTCTTCATCTACGCCGCCGGATGACTCAAAGTCCACCACCTCTTTGTCGGCACTGTCGTATTGGTGGAGCAGCGAATCCAGATACTTGTCGTCCGCCCTGCGTTTTTGAATGTCTTCCTTGGTGAGATCCAGGTCCTGATACAGGTCGTGTTTCACTGGCATGGAGTACCTCCGCAAGTTGATCAATGACTGAATACACTTTGAAGCTAGCCCATCCGAGGGGCTTTTGTCATGTTTGAGATTAAGCCTGTCGTGTTTGCGTTCCCGTTCGTCGCGGCACAGGTTGATGGATAAAACCTTTACTCCCCAGCGGCCTCCACTGTAGATCGCCACCCGAGGGAGAACCGGTTCAATGAATCACGCCGCCAACGCTTGCGACACCCAATGCATCAACACCATTCGCACCCTGGCCATGGACGCCGTGCAGAAGGCCAACTCCGGCCATCCCGGCACGCCCATGGGCCTCGCGCCGGTGGGTTACACCCTGTGGAGCCGCTTCCTGCGCTACCACCCCGAACACGCCGACTGGCCTAACCGCGACCGCTTCGTGTTGTCGGTGGGTCATGCCTCGATGCTCCTGTATTCGCTGCTGCACCTGGCCGGCGTGGTGGAGATTGACGAGCACGGCAAACGCTCCGGCCTCCCGGCCATCAGCCTGGATGACATCAAGCAGTTCAGGCAGATGGATTCCAAGACCCCGGGCCACCCCGAATACCGCATGACCACCGGCGTCGAAACCACCACGGGGCCGTTGGGCCAGGGCTGCGCCAACAGCGTCGGCATGGCCATGGCCGAGCGTTGGCTGGCCCGGCGTTTCAACCGCGATGACCAGGTGCTGTTCGACTACAACGTCTACACCCTGTGCGGCGACGGCGACATGATGGAAGGCATCAGCAGCGAAGCCGCGTCCATGGCCGGCCACCTGAAGCTGGATAACCTGTGCTGGATCTACGACAACAACACCATCAGCATCGAAGGCCATACCGAGCTTGCCTTCAGCGAGGACGTGATCAAGCGCTTCCAGGCCTACGGCTGGCACACCTTGCACGTGACCGACGCCAATAACCTGCAGGCCCTGAGCAACGCCCTGCAAACGTTCCAGCGCAATACGGACGCACCGACCTTGATCGTGGTCGATAGCGTTATCGGTTATGGCTCGCCCCACAAGCACAATACCGCCGCTGCCCATGGCGAGCCCCTGGGGGACGAGGAAATTCGCCTGACCAAGGCCGTCTATGGCTGGCCTCAGGATTCCAGTTTCCTGGTGCCTGATGAGGCGCGCACCGTGTTGCGTGATGCGCTCGTGGAGCGCAGCCAGCCTTTGTACAAGCACTGGACACAAACCCTGGCCCATCTTGAACAGCACGAACCAGAACTGGCCGACGAACTGCGCCGGATGCGCACCGGGGAAATGCCTGAGCATTGGCAGAAGGGCTTGCCCCGTTTTGCCAGTGATGCCAAAGGCGTCGCCAGCCGCGCTTCGGGTGGCGAGGTGCTGAACGCGTTCGCCCAGCAGATTCCCTGGTTGCTGGGCGGTTCGGCAGACCTGTCGCCGTCCACCAAGACCAACCTGACCTTCGACGGTGCCGGGCGGTTCAGTGCCGAGGACTACAGTGGACGCAACCTGCACTTCGGCATTCGCGAGCACGCCATGGGCGCCATTGCCAACGGCATGGCACTGTCCTATCTGCGCCCGTACACCTCGACCTTCCTGGTGTTCAGCGACTACATGAAGCCACCGATTCGCCTGGCAGCGATCATGGAACTGCCGGTGATTTTCGTGTTTACCCATGACTCCATCGGCGTCGGCGAAGACGGCCCGACCCACCAGCCCATCGAGCACCTAAGCCAACTTCGCGCCACGCCGGGGCTGCTGACCCTGCGTCCGGGGGATGCCAATGAAACCCTGGAGGCTTGGACAGTCGCCCTGGCCCAGACCCATCGGCCCAGTTGTCTGGTACTGTCGCGCCAGGCCTTGCCGACCCTGGACCGCACGAAATACGCAGCGGCGTCAGGTACGGCCCGTGGCGCCTATGTGCTGGCCGGCGCCGGGAAGCCCGAAGTCATCCTGATCGCCACCGGCAGCGAAGTCAGTCTGGCAGTGGACGCCTATGAACAGCTGACGGCTGATGGCGTGACAGCGCAGGTGGTGTCGATGCCCAGTTGGGAGCTGTTTGAAGAGCAGGACCAAGCCTATCGCGACAGTGTCTTGCCGCCGGCGGTGAAAGCGCGGGTGGTCGTAGAACAGGCTGGGCCCCTGGGATGGGATCGTTATGTGGGGCAGACCGGGGCCAAGGTGGTGATGAACCGCTTCGGCGCCTCGGCACCGCTGACCAAGCTGCAGGCCAGGTTCGGGTTTACCGTGGAAAACGTGGTGAAGCTGGCTAAAGAGCAAATTCAACACGCTATGGCTGTGTTGCCGCCAACCTAGCCTCGCTAGGCCACACTACGGCCCAGAATCCGATCCATGATCCGATCCGTCTTCAGCGCCTCGATCGCCACCGCCGGATGCTGCGCCTCGCCCCGGATATGTGCATTCATCCCCAGCACGTGATGCCACTGGATATGCGCATGGTTAGGTACCTCCAGGGTCAGGTTGAACACACCGTCAAGCCGCAACGGTTGCTCATCGAACACCGAAAACGTAATGCGCCCCTTGCTGCCGATCAACTCGACCCGATCCTCCCGCCGATCCGCAACAAAGTTCCAGCAGCCCATTCCCAGGGCCCCCGAAGCAAAACGCCAACTGGCGGTCACGGCATCTTCAGCCGCATAACGCCCAGCCTGGTGGGCACTGAAACCGGCAACATCGACAATGTCCCCCGCCAGGAACTGAAACAGATCAAAGCCATGACTGGCCAGGTCAGCAAAATAACCGCCACCGGCGACCTGAGGGTCGGTACGCCAGTTACCTGCACTCTCATCAGCCGGGGACGGCGGCTTGCACAACGTCCAGGTGAGGTGACGCAACTCGCCGATTTTCCCGTCCAGCAGCCAGTCCCGCACTTGCTGAAAACGCGGCAGCGACCGCCTGTAGTAGGAGACAAACAAATGCAGGTCTGCCCGCTCGAACGTGCGCTGCATCAGCACACTCTGCTCGGCGTTCAACGACATGGGCTTTTCGACACAGCAATGCTTGCCAGCGGCGGCCACCAGCAGGCTGTATTCAAGGTGATTGTCGGGCGGTGTGGCGATGTACACCGCGTCCACCTCGGGATCATCGATCAGCGCCTGGGCATTGGTGTAGAACCGGGTAATGCCATGGCGTGCCGCATAATCGCGCACCGCCTCCTCCCGGCGCCCCATCACGGCCACAAGGGCAGAACCTGGCGCTTTGTAGAATGCCGGTCCACTCTTGATCTCAGTGACACTGCCACAGCCGATCATGCCCCAGCGCACGGTGTTCATCTGCATCCCTCTTCGTCGTGTTTTTTTCCAGTGGGGCAGTATCTGCGTTTTCCCACGTCCTCTCCAGCCTGCGCCTCAAACATCCATCATGACAATTGAATTACACTTTTATGACAATCATCCAACTGCAGGGGCACAGACGATGAAAATACGGGCAACAGTCATCTGCGAACACGAAGGGCGCATCCTCTTCGTGCGCAAGGCCAGATCGAAATGGGCGCTGCCAGGCGGCAAGGTCGAGCGCAATGAACAGCCGGTCGGCGCGGCCGCTCGTGAGCTGGAGGAAGAAACCGGACTGAACGTCGATGGCTTGCTGTATCTGCAGGAGTTGACGGCGGACAACACCGTGCATCACGTGTTTGAGGCTTCAGTGGTGAACATCGACGAAGCCCAGCCACGCAGCGAAATCATCGACTGTCAGTGGCACGCCTACGGAGACATCGACCAACTGGATACCACGCAGGCCACCAAGCGTATTGTCAGGTCCTTTCTGCGCCGCCTCTAGGCGCCGCCAGGCACACGCTACGGATAGTATTGCCCTGGAACGCTCTGCGCCCCCTACCCCACCGCCGCAAAACCCCGGCGACCGGCCTTGATTTCGGTACGCAGCTCGCCAATCAAATTGGAGATGGAGCGGATGCTGTCCAGGACGTTGGTGGACACACCCGTCAGCAGCAAGTCCACCCGCCCAGACTCGGGTTCAAAGATGCGAATCCGCAGCGAGCCGTCCTTGCTCAGGGTGCAGTCACACGAAAGCGGCAGGAAGCCGGACTCCATGATGCGACTGAATTCAACGATCGAGATCATGCTGGACACCCTTCCTGGGACCTGACTCGGCGGATTTTATCCGTCTAGATTAGATGAGCTTTTACACCGTGCGCGGACAATTAGTACGAAAGTGTTAGCTACCCCACAATTTCGCAAAACTGCCTGTTCAATGGCGCCAAAAAAACCACGTAGCGACCTCTCATCCGATGCCGGTGGAAGCACTTGATTCCTGACAATGACGGCCAGCGGCAGATCGAATATGGGCACTGAGCGGTGTCGCCGCAGCTTCAGGCCCTACGCTTCTGGTAACGCACGTCGTCACCGTCGACGTCATCGATGACCGACCAACCGAGTCGCTGGTAAAACCCGTTGGCCCTGACGTCACCCCGGCCATCGGTGATGAGGGAAATCTCTTCGTGGTGTTCGAACAACGCCTGCTCGGCCACGGCCATCAACAACCGGCCCAGCCCGCGATTCTCATAAGCAGGCAGGACAAACATGGCAAATACCTCGCCTTCAGCGAGATCCACCATGGAAAACGCCACAGGCTTGCCTTGGACCTCGGCGATCCAGGCACAGGGCGACTCATTGATGCTATCCGCCAGCACTTACGGGGTTATGCCCAACTCAGTCATTTGCTCACGACTCAAATGGTTCTGCACCACCGAGGTGCGGATCTCGAAGAGCACTTCAATATCCCCAACCGTTGCCACCCTGACGACCGACGTCATAGCCACCTCCTCCATTGAAACGCTGGATTGTAGGGAGTGGCGCGAGGGTAAATAAACACAATGATTGTGGTTGTTTTGTAAGGGGCTAGGCGACCACGCCTTCTGCCACGACTGAATCGGCCGGGTCATTTACGCGCCAGTTTGTACCGGACGCATTCCTCATAAAAACTCTTGCGGATTACCGGTGGCTTGAGGCGCGAGGGGCTGTCGTAGGTCTGTTCGGTAATGCCCATGGCCATCATGTGCATCCAGGACTTGTTGAACTTGTACGTCTGAATCTTCTGTCGTGCGGCATACAGCGAAACGCCGGACAACTTCAGTTCCTGGGCCCTTGCCGCCGTGCCCGCCCCCCAACTGCACATGAAGCGATCGTTCTCGCGCAGCTCTTTTGCCTGGGCAGACACAGCCCCGCCCGCCAGGGATAAGGCGATCAGCGTGCTTGTTACAATGCGCATTTAAACCCCACCTAACCACCTGAAAATAAAAGTGATTTTGGCGATTATTTTGTAACAGCGGGGCCAGCAAATTGCCTTCGGTGCGAGGGGTTTGCTCCCACTGGGCCGCAAAGTACCCCCAATCAGGTCACTACGACTTTTCAGACCGTCCGTGGTGACTGGTTTCAGGCCTGCTGCGCAGCCCAGCGCGGGCAAGCCCTAATGCCGAATTGTAGGAGCGAGCTTGCTCGCGAAAAACTTGAGGCACCCACGGGGTGCCAGGTTTTCCGCGTTATCGTTAGCGACCATCGCGAGCAAGCTCGCTCCTACAGTGGATCACCTTCGCTTAACTTACCGGCATTAGGGCTTGCCACAGATATCAGCACTCTCAAAAAACGGGTAGAGGCCTGGCCTTAACGCAAACTCCATGAAACCCCGGCGTACACGCCCATGCCGTCACCGGGCGTGGAGCGTGCAACGTCGCGGCCCTTGTCGTCATAACCCGGCGTTATCGTATTGGCATAACGCTTGTTGGTGAGGTTGCGCAGGTCAACCCAGGCTTGCCAGTCCTGCTTGGGCGCGTCGTAGCCGACGGTTGCACCCAGCAGCGTGTAGGCCGCCGCGTAGTAGGAGTTGGCATAGTCCACTGCAACCCGCGACGAGTGCTCGCCATTGAGGCTGGTGTAAAAACCGGTGGGATGGCTGTAGCGCAGTTGCGCCTGGTAATAGTGCTTGGGGATGCCCGGCAGCATGTTGTCGTCAAAACGGTCATCGTTGCGGTAGTGGAAATCGCTGTAGGTGTAGGCCTGGCGCAGGGCGAGCTTGCCGGTGTTGCCACCGTCCCACAGCGGGCTGATCAGGCTCAGCTCCATGCCTTGGTGAATTGTGGGGCTGGCATTTGACTCGGCGAGCACCTGAGATTGGGTGGGGCTCGCGGCCTGGGTTTCCACGGTAAGCAACTCGTGGCGCACCTCGGAGTGATACAGCGCCAGGTCCCATTGCCCAAACCATTCTTCGCCGCGCCCGCCCACTTCCAGGGTGGTTGCGGTTTGGTTTTGCAGGTCCACGCCTTCACGCGCCAAGCCGCTGGCCGGATCACTTTTATCCGGGAAAAACTTGTTGGAACCCCAGATCATCGACCACGCATGGGGCGGCTCGACCGAGCGGCTGAGGTTGCCGTACACCTGTAGTTGCGGGTTGAAGTCGTAGCGCAAACCGACGCGGGGGGCGTAATCCCAGTCGTGCTTGCTCAAGGGCGCATGGGTATCCGGATAGGTGACCTCGGTTTCCCGGCGGGTATAGATCGCCGCAAGGCCGGTGGTCAGCCAAAGGTCCGGCACCAGTTCAAGGTCATTCCCGATATGCAGCACGGTGTCGGAACCCAGGTAGCTATAGTCGCGGGTCTTGGTGCCGGGAGCATAGGGGGCCGTCTTGTCGGTCGGCACCCGCACATATTCAGAAGCGCCGTTATTGGGCATGCCTTGGGTGGTACGCAGGCCGACAGTGGTCTTGCTGTCGCGACCGAACAGGGTGTCCTGGCGAATGTAATTCAAGGTGCCGCTGATATCGGTGTAGGCAACTTTGAGGCGGTTGGTGCCTTCGCGCAGGTCCATCGGGTAATCGTGATAAACCAGTCCGGCCTCGATCCTGGCGTTGTCATCCAGACGCAAGGTGGTCTTGTTGGCGATCCAGGTCGAGCCTGGTTGCAGGCGTTTGGAGTCCCGGGCCTGGTTGAGGGCGTTAGCCGCGCGAGGGTCATGGCTGATCTGCTGGCGGGTCAACTTGCCGGGGCTATCGTTGGCGGTTTCCCGGTAGCGCAAGTAGAAACGGGTTTCCAGGTCGGGATTGAAGCGGTAGCCAACGTTGGCCGCCACGCCCTTGCCACTGCCCGCGCTCTGGTGTTGAAAACCGTCGTATTCGGAGTCGGTCAGGCTGATGTAATAGTCGGCATCGCCCAGCACCTGCCCGGAACTGATCTCCCGCTGAGCGTAACCATGGCTGCCGGCCTCATAGCGCACTTGCAACTTGGGTGCATCGTAGCCAGTGCGGGTGACGTAGTTGATCGTCCCGCCCAACGCCAGCGCCCCGCGATCAAAACCGTTGGCGCCCCGCAGCACTTCGACCCGGCTGAGCCACAACGGGTCCTTCAGCTCATAAGGCGTGCCGCCAGGGCCGGTCAGTGGCAGGCCGTCGAAGGTCTCGTACAGCCCGGACGCATGGCCACCAGGGCCGCGATTGATCCCCGAACCACGAATGGAAATCTTCACCCCCTCGTTGTTCGCCGCCTTGGCGTAGACACCGGCCTGGTATTTGAGCACGTCTTCGTTGGTGCTCACCCGGCCTTGCTTGACGCTATCGAGATCGATGTAGTTGGTAGCGCCCGGTACATTTTTCAGTTGCGCCTGGGCCGCTTCGCCCTCGCTGATTTCGGTGCTGGTCACTTCGACCGGGGCCAGTTGGAGAGTCCCTATAGAGTCTTGGGCCGGGGCCAGTTGGCTGAGGGTCATGGCCGCGCCGAAGCCGAGCAGGCGAGGGCAGAGAAGAAGCAAAGGTTGTCGCAGGCGCATGTGCCTATCCTTGATGAGGTCTGAGCTTGGAAGACCCGGTTGATCGGCAGGTCACGCAAGCCCACGCCAAGCCCAGAATCGAATTAACAAATGCACACTCAGTATTTATCGGTTGCTTATAGTCACTGTTGGCTGAGCAACAGTTTAAAAAACATATAACTAAAACCCTACTCAACAGCACATAAAATCATTAAACATAAATTGGTTATCGCGTTTTAATATAAAAAACGCCTATTAACTTACCTTGGTGTCCATATGAATTTACGCCCTGTTGTTCCCTTGGGCCTGGCCCTGCTATTGGCGAGCCCGGCAGTATTTGCCGGGCCGACGCTGGACCGCATCACCCAATCCAAACAGTTGGTCGGCGTACTGATGGAGAACTACCCGCCCTTCTCTTTTCTCAACGAACAAAACCAACTGGATGGATTCGACGTCGATGTTGCCAAGGCCGTTGCCGAGAAACTTGGGGTCAAGTTGAAGTTGGAGACGCCGTCCTGGGAAGTGATCGCGGCAGGACGCTGGCAAGGCCGTTATGACGTGTGTATCTGTTCCATGACCCCCAGCGCCGCACGGGCACAAGTGTTCAACTTTCCGGTCGAGTATTACGCCTCCCCGGCGGTGGTCGTGGTCAACGCCGACGAACAATCGATCAAGTCGGCTGCCGACCTTTCCGGGCCTGAATTCAACACATAAGTGCAACGCTCACCCCTGTATGCACTTCGTACGGCGTCTTCCAGCCCAAGCGCTTGCGC
>NZ_JBEOPT010000024.1:0-51413 GCF_040310325.1 Pseudomonas sp. HY7a-MNA-CIBAN-0227
ATGGGGTTTTGTTTTGGGCGATGGAAAAGTATGAGCGAGCGCCTGCCAGTCGCCTTCAATGCTAAAGTCCATCCCTCGATTTTGCTTTTCCCAAGGAAGCCGTTATGCCAGATGCGATGTCCCTCAGCCCTGGATTCATGGTGGTTCACGGCAATCGCCTGGATGAGCTGCGCAGCCTGGTAGTCAGTTGGATGCGCCGTTATCCCCTGGCTCCCCTGGAAAACGAAATCGCCCTGGTTCAAAGCAACGGCATTGCCCAATGGTTAAAGCTGGCTCTGGCCGAAGACCCCGAAGATGATGATATGGGCGGCTGCGGCATTGCGGCAGCCATCGACGTTCAGCTCCCCGGCAGCTTTATGTGGCAGCTCTATCGCATGGTCCTTGGCCGCGATGCAATTCCGCCCAAGTCCCTGCTGGATAAAGCCCCGCTGACCTGGCGACTTATGCGCCTGCTCCCCGAACTGATCGATCAGCCGCACTTCGAGCCGCTGCAACGCTTCCTGACCCACGACACGGACCTGCGCAAACGCTACCAACTGGCAGAGCGCCTGGCCGACCTGTTCGACCAATACCAGGTCTATCGCGCCGACTGGCTGGAAGACTGGGCCGCCGGTCGCCACCAACTGCGTAACGGCCGAGGCGACTCCAAACCCTTGAGCCCAGCCAACTGCTGGCAAGCCGAGCTATGGCGTGCGTTGCTGCTGGATGTCGGAGAGGAGGGCATGGCGCAGAGCCGTGCCGGCGTTCACCAGCGATTTATCGAACGCATCAACAAGCTCGAAAAAGCACCGATTGGCCTACCCTCCCGAGTGATTGTTTTTGGCATTTCTTCCCTGCCCGCCCAAGCGTTGGAAGCCCTCGCCGGCTTGGCCCGTTTCAGCCAGGTTCTACTTTGCGTGCATAACCCTTGTCGCCATCATTGGTCTGACATTGTTGCCGACAAAGATCTGCTAAGGAGCGAATACAAACGCCAGGCCCGCAAAGCCGGGATGCCCGTTACCATTGACCCACAGGTCCTGCACCAACACGCCCATCCGCTGCTCGCCGCCTGGGGCAAACAGGGGCGCGACTACATCAACTTGCTGGACAGCTACGATGACCCCGGCAGCTACCGCTCGGCTTTTCGCGATGGTCGCATCGACCTGTTCAGTGACAGCACCCCCACCACCCTGCTGAACCAACTCCAGAACGATATCCTGGAGCTGCGCCCACTCAATGAAACCCGCGAACACTGGCTGGCCATCGACCTGGAACAGGACACCTCAATCCGCTTCCACATTGCCCACAGTGCCCAAAGAGAAGTGGAAATCCTCCACGACCAGCTACTCCAGCGTTTCAGCGACAACCCTGCTTTGCGTCCACGGGATGTCATCGTCATGGTCCCGGACGTCGACAGCTACGCTCCGCACATTCGCGCGGTCTTCGGCCAGCTTGAAAAAAGCGCCCCCCGCTTCATCCCCTTCACGCTCACCGACCAAGGTCAACGCGGACGCGACCCGCTGCTGATTGCCGTCGAACACCTGCTCAAACTCCCCGACAGCCGCTTTCCGGTCAGCGAAATTCTCGATCTGCTGGACGTCCCAGCCCTGCGCGAACGTTTCGCCATCAAGGAACGCGACCTGCCTACCTTGCACCGTTGGATCGAAGGCGCGGGCATTCGCTGGGGACTTAACGCCGAACAGCGCGCCGGCCTCGGCCTGCCGGGGGAGCTTGAACAAAACAGCTGGCGTTTCGGTCTACGCCGCATGCTCCTGGGTTACGCAGTCGGCACCGGACTGGCCTGTGAAGGTATCGAACCTTACGACGAAATCGGTGGCCTTGACGCGGCCCTGATCGGTCCGCTGGTTGCATTGCTCGACGCACTGCACAGCGCCCACCAAACCCTGTCCATGTCCGCCGCACCCACAGAGTGGGGCGAGCGCCTGCAAAACCTGATGCAACTGTTTTTCCTCCCCAGCAACGAGCACGACGACTACCTGTTGGGCCAGCTTGAACAACTGCGGGAAACCTGGCTGGAAACCTGCGAGTCCGTCGGCCTGTACGACGAGTTACCACTGACCGTCGTCCGTGAGGCATGGTTGGCCGGCCTGGACCAAGGTCGCCTGTCTCAGCGCTTCCTCGCCGGAGCTGTCAATTTTTGCACCCTGATGCCGATGCGCGCGATCCCGTTCAAGCTGGTCTGCCTGCTGGGGATGAACGACGGCGACTACCCCCGTGCCCAGCCGCCGCTGGATTTCGACCTGATGGGCAGCGACTACCGCCCCGGCGACCGCTCCCGTCGCGAAGACGACCGCTACTTGCTGCTTGAAGCCCTGCTTTCGGCCCGCGACCAGCTCTACATCAGTTGGGTCGGCCGCAGCATCCGCGACAACAGCGACCGCCCAGCCTCGGTACTGATCGGCCAACTGCGCGACCACCTCGCCAGCGGCTGGCACACCGCTAACGATGAGCCGATGCTGGAAGCCATGACTCAGGAACACCCGCTTCAACCCTTCAGCGCCCGCTATTTTCACGAAGGCGATAAACTATTCAGCTACGCGCGTGAATGGCAGTTGCTCCACGAAACCCACGACGACCTCGCCGATATTGGCACCCTGACGCCCTACCTCCAGGAAGATCCCCTGAGCCTCGGTCAGTTACAAGACTTCCTGCGTAACCCGGTCAAACACTTCTTCAGTCAGCGCCTCAAGGTGTTTTTCGAAGCCGCCGAAGTGCCCTTGGCCGATGAAGAACCTTTCGTCCTTGATGCCTTGCAACGCTATAGCTTGAGCGACAGCCTGCTCGCCGCCGCGTTAACCGAACCCGACCACCCCGACAAAGCCCTCAATGCCCAAGCTCTGCGCCTACAAGCCAGTGGCTTGCTGCCGATGGTCGGTTTCGGCGAATGCCTGCGCAACGAACTGATCGAGCCCTTGCCCGATTTGCTGCAACGCTATCAGCAACTCCTGGCCCTTTGGCCTACACCTCACAACAGCGCCGAACCGATCAGTTTTGCGCATCAGGGTATTGCGTTGGAAGGCTGGATCAGCGGCCTGCACCGGCGCAGCGACAGCGGCCTTCTAAGCGTCACCACCATCCCCAACAGTATTGGCTCGATCAAGACCCGCAAGTGGCATCGCCTGATTCGCCCCTGGGTCAATCACTTGGTGGCCTGCGCCTGCGGCCTGCCATTGAGTACCGGCCTGGTGGCCAGCGATGACACCCTCCTGCTGTCCCCGCTGGAAAAAAATACGGCGCAAGAGCTATTGGGCAATCTGCTCCTCGCCTGGAAAACCGGCATGAGCGAACCGTTGCCCGTCGCCGTCAAAACTGCCTTCGCCTGGCTCGGCCAAACCGATCCGGACAAGGCCCAGGCTGCCGCCCGCAAAGCCTATGAAGGCGACGGCCAAACGACCGATGGCGAACGCCGTGAAAGCCCCGCGCTCACCCGACAATTTCGCGATTACGCTGCCTTGGTGGCGAGCGAAGATTTCGAAGGCTGGTGCGAAACCCTGTATCGACCGTTGATCAACGCCCCCTGGCGATCACTGAGCAGTGAGGAGGCAGGCGTATGAGCAGCACAAAACCCCTGGCCCTTGCCTTCCCGCTAAAAGGCAGCCAACTGATCGAGGCCAGCGCCGGCACCGGCAAGACCTTTACCATTTCGGCGCTATACCTGCGCCTGGTACTGGGCCACGGCGGCGAAGCATCGGGCTTTGGCCGTGAACTGCTGCCGCCACAAATCCTCGTCGTGACCTTCACCGACGCCGCCACCAAAGAGCTGCGCGAACGCATCCGCACACGTCTGGCGCAAGCTGCACGTTTTTTCCGCGCCGAAATCGAAAAGCCTGATGCCCTGATCGACGAGCTGCGCGACCAATACAGTCCCGAACAATGGCCAGGCTGCGCCAACCGCCTGGACATCGCCGCCCAGTGGATGGACGAGGCGGCCGTTTCGACCATCCACAGTTGGTGCCAGCGCATGCTGCGTGAACACGCCTTCGACAGCGGCAGCCTGTTTACCCAGACCCTGGAAACCGACCACAGCGACCTGCTGGGCGAAGTGCTGCGCGACTACTGGCGCCTGTTCTGCTATCCGATGCACGGCGATGCATTGAACTGGGTGCGCAACAACTGGGGCGGCCCGGCGGCCTTGATGCCCCGCGTGCGCGCCCTGTTTGGCAGCGAGCGGCCCACCGATGAACAGCGCGCCCCCGCTGAACTGATCAACGCTTGCCTGCAAGAGCGCCGCCAAGCGTTGGTCGCCCTCAAGGCCCCCTGGCAGCAGTGGGCCATCGAACTGCGGGACATCTGCCTGCAAGCCGTAGCAGCCAAAGCCGTCGATGGTCGCAAGATGCAAGCCCGTTACTTCGAACCCTGGTTTGAGAAGATCAGCGCCTGGGCCGCCGACGAATCCCTGGAACAACTGGATATCGGCACCGGTTTCACCCGCTTGACCCCCGACGGCATGGCCGAAGCCTGGAAGGGCGATGCGCCGCACCACCCTGGCCTCGATGCCATGGCCGGCCTGAAAGCCAGTCTCGACGCCCTGCCAACCCCCGATGCCGCAGTTCTGCAACATGCCTCCGGCTGGGTGAGCAAGCGCTTCGAAGAAGAAAAACGCCGCCGCGCCGAAATGGGCTTCGACGACATGCTTATTCGCCTCGACGCCGCCCTGCAAGCTGACGGCGGCGAGCGCCTGGCCAGTGTGATCCGCGAGCAGTTTCCAGTCGCGCTGATCGACGAATTCCAGGATACCGACCCGGTGCAGTACCGCATCTTCGAGGGCATCTACCGCATCGAAGACAACAACCCCGAAAGTGGCCTGTTCCTGATCGGTGATCCGAAGCAGGCGATCTATGCTTTCCGTGGCGCCGACATCTACACCTACCTGCGGGCACGCCAGGCCACGTTTGGACGTTTGCACACCCTGGGCACTAACTTCCGCTCCAGCCACGCCATGGTGGAAGCGGTAAACCATGTGTTCCAGCGTGCAGAACAAGGCCGCGGCGCGTTCCTGTTCCGTGAACCCGACGGCACAAATCCGGTGCCGTTCTATCCGGTATCGTCCCAAGGCCGAAAAGAGCAACTACAGGTCAACGGCCAAACGCTGCCAGCCCTGAACATCTGGCACCTGCCCACCGACCAGCCGATCTCCGGTGTGCTCTATCGCCAGCAGATGGCCGCCGCCTGTGCCAGCCAAATCGTCGCGTTGCTCAACGGCGGCCAGCAAGGCAGTGCCGGATTCGTCAAAGACGATACCTTTGCAGGCGTGCTGCCCTCCAACATTGCCATCCTCGTACGCGACGGCAAGGAAGCCCAGGCTGTGCGCTTTGAACTGGCCGCCCGTGGTGTGCGCAGCGTGTACCTGTCCGACAAGGATTCAGTGTTCGCTGCCCAAGAGGCCCACGACCTACTGGCCTGGCTCAAGGCCTGTGCCGAACCGGACGTCGAGCGCCCGCTGCGTGCGGCTCTGGCCTGCGTCACCCTCAACCTGTCGCTGTCCGAACTTGAACAACTGAACCAGGATGAATTGGCCTGGGAAAAACGTGTCATGCAGTTCCGCGACTATCGCAGCATTTGGCGCACCCAAGGCGTGCTGCCGATGCTGCGGCGTCTGCTGCACGACTTCAAATTGCCGCAAACCCTGATCGCCCGCAGTGACGGCGAGCGGGTGTTGACCAACCTGTTGCATCTTTCTGAACTGCTGCAGCAAGCGGCGGCCGAACTGGACGGCGAACAGGCCCTGATCCGTCATTTGGCCGAGCATCTGGCGCTGTCGGGACAGGCCGGCGAAGAGCAGATACTGCGCCTGGAAAGCGATGAACAACTGGTCAAGGTGGTGACCATTCACAAATCCAAGGGTCTGGAATACGACTTGGTTTTCCTGCCGTTTATCTGCTCGGCCAAGCCTGTGGACGGAAGTCGCCTGCCGCTGCATTACCACGATGGAAACGGCAAATCCCAGGTGAGCCTCAGGCCGACCGCCGAGTTGATTGCTCAAGCCGACGACGAACGTCTGGCTGAAGATTTGCGTTTGTTTTACGTGGCGCTGACGAGGGCAAAACATGCCTGCTGGCTCGGCGTCGCCGACCTCAAACGCGGCAATAACAACAGCTCGGTGCTGCACCTATCGGCGTTGGGTTATCTGCTCGGTGGCGGTGCCTCGTTGAACGAGTCCGCAGGCCTGGCCCGCTGGCTCCTCGATTTGCAGGAAGGCTGCCCGGCGCTGCACTACGCACACATGCCCGAAGCCGATGCCATCCCGTTCCTCCCGCCGCGCAACGAAGCCAAGTTGCTCGCGCCCCTGCTGCCTAAACGCAAGGCCGCCGAAAACTGGTGGATCGCCTCCTACAGTGCGCTGCGCATCGGCGAAAGCATGAGCGCCGCCAGCCTCGAAGCGCCGGAAAGTCCCCAGGCCCAGAAGCTGTTCGACGACGAACGCCTGGACCCGGACGCCCCGCGCGAAGTACCGGCTTCCAGCGGCGATATTCACCGTTTTCCACGAGGCCCCAATCCTGGGACCTTCCTCCATGGCCTGCTGGAATGGGCCGGCGGTGAAAGCTTTACCACCACCCCTGACGCCATCGAAGACGCGGTCGCCCGTCGTTGCAACCGGCGCGGCTGGGAAGGTTGGATCAGCACGCTGAGCGGCTGGCTGCAACACCTTCTGCAAGAACCATTGCGCCTGGGCAACGGCTATCCGCCGGTAGCGCTGAGCGGCTTGCAGCACTACCAGATCGAAATGGAATTCTGGTTCGCCAGCCACAAGGTCGACGTGCTCGCCCTCGACCAACTGGTGTGCCAATACACCCATGACGGCGTGTCCCGTGTAGCCGCCGAACCGGTGTTACTCAATGGCATGTTCAAGGGCTTTATCGACCTGACCTTCGAACATGAAGGCCGCTACTACGTGGCGGATTACAAATCCAACTGGCTCGGCCCCGACGACAGCGCCTACACACCGCAGGCCATGGAACTGTCGATCCTTGATCATCGCTATGACCTGCAATACGTCCTTTACCTGCTGGCCCTGCACCGCCAACTCAAGGCTCGGTTAAAAGACTACGACTACGACCGTCACGTTGGCGGCGCGCTCTACCTGTTCCTGCGCGGCACCCGGGCTGCCAGCCAGGGTGTGTATTTCACCCGGCCACCGCGAGAGCTGATCGAGCGCCTGGACTTGCTGTTTCAAGGCAAACCGCAACCATCCAAGGTCGAGCCCGCCTGGGAACAAGGAGTTTTGTTATGAGCCTGTCGACCTTACCGCTTGAGGAATTGACGCCCCTCAGTCGCGCTGCCGACCTGGTGATGCTGCTTGAGCGTTGGGTTGAGCGCGGCTGGTTGCGGGCGTTGGACAAGGCCTTCGTCGGCTTTCTCCACGAACTCGACCCGCAGGCCGACCCCTTGGTGTTGCTGGCCGCTGCGCTGACCAGTCACCAGTTGGGCCATGGCCATGTCTGCCTGGACCTGTTTGAAACACTGAAGGCGCCGGACTTCGCCCTGTCCCTGCCACCGGAAGGCGACCTGCAAACCGGCGCCATGTTGCTGCCTTCGCAGCTACTCGACGGCCTGGACGGCGGCCCCTGGTGCCACGCCCTGGCCGCCAGCAATTTGGTGGCGCTGGCCGTCGATGGCAGTGAAGCGGCACAAAGCCGGCCATTGGTGCTGTCGGGCAAACGCCTGTATTTACGCCGTTACTGGACCTATGAACGGCGTATCGACAACGCGTTGCGCCGCCGGCTTGCTACTCAGGAAGCGGTCACGGCGGACCTGCCCCAGCGCTTGAATACTCTGTTTGAACAAGCCCCGCCGGATGGTGTGGTCGATTGGCAAAAGCTCGCCTGTGCGCTGGCCACTCGGGGTGCGTTCAGCATTGTCACCGGCGGCCCCGGCACTGGCAAAACCACCACGGTGGTGCGACTGCTCGCGTTACTGCAGGCGCCGGCAGTGGAAAAAGGCACCGCGTTGCGTATTCGGCTGGCAGCGCCCACCGGCAAGGCCGCTGCGCGCCTGACCGAATCCATCAGCCAGCAGGTCCGCTCCCTGAAAGTAGACGACAAGGTACGAGAGAAAATCCCTACCGAGGTCACCACCGTTCACCGCCTGCTGGGCAGTCGTCCCGGCACCCGACACTTCCGTCATCACGCTGGTAATCCCTTACCTCTGGATGTGCTGGTAGTCGACGAAGCCTCGATGATCGACCTGGAAATGATGGCCAACCTGCTGGACGCCCTGGCGCCCCATGCGCGTCTGATATTGCTGGGTGACAAGGATCAACTGGCGTCCGTTGAAGCCGGGGCGGTCCTTGGTGATTTGTGCCGCGATGCCGAAGCCGGCTGGTACAGCCCGCCAACCCGCCAGTGGCTGGAAAGTGTCAGCGGAGAAAGCCTGGGTGCCAGCGGCTTGCAAGAGGACCTCGACGGCAGCCATCCGTTAGCGCAACAAGTGGTGATGCTGCGCTACTCCCGACGTTTCGGCGAAGGCAGCGGTATCGGCCAATTGGCGCGCTGGGTCAACCAGCAAAATGCCGAAGAAGCCCGCAAGCTGTTGACTGCCCGCAGTCACGCCGACTTGTTTTGTGTCAGCCTCAAGGGTGAGCACGATCGCGCCCTGGAACGCCTGGTGCTGGACGGGCAGGGCGAGGGCGCACACGGTTATCGCTATTACCTGAACCTGTTGCAAACCCTGCGCCCGTCTCCCGACACGCCGCGAGATGACCCGCGCTGGACCGACTGGGCCCGCCAACTCTTGCAAGCCTTCGATGCTTTCCAGCTGCTGTGCGCGGTGCGTAAAGGGCCGTGGGGTGTTGAAGGCCTTAACCAGCGCATCACCGCCGCGCTGTTCAAGGCCCGTCTGATCGACGGCGAGCAGCAATGGTACGAAGGTCGCCCGGTATTGATGACCCGCAACGACTATGGGCTGGGCCTGATGAACGGCGACATCGGCATCGCCTTGAAACTGCCTGAAAGCGACGGCGGTCCCCAAGTGCTGCGAGTGGCCTTCCCGCGCAACGATGGTCAGGGCGGCGTACGTTTCGTGCTGCCCAGCCGGCTCAATGACGTGGAAACCGTCTACGCCATGACCGTACACAAATCCCAGGGATCGGAATTTACCCATACCGCGCTGATCCTGCCGGATGCCTTGAACCCGGTTCTGACCAAGGAGTTGATCTACACCGGCATCACCCGCGCCAAGGACTGGTTCAGTCTGATCGAACCCCGTGGCGGCGTCTTCGAAGAGGCGGTACGACGCAAGGTGAAGCGCTTGAGCGGACTGATGTTGGAACTGGGGGCTTGAGCGGCAAAAAAACTGACCGAAGGGTTATGGTTTGATTCTGATCCATGCGTCTGATTTTTCTGAAGAAATGGCAGAATCCCCCCGAGGTGTCGCCTCGCGGGCTTTTCTGTCGATGTGCTATCGTTGCGGCATCATCCCGAGAAGATCAAAGAGAATCGCTGCATGAACGTGGCTGTCTCGCCCACAGAGCGTAGTTTGAGTTGGAGACGAATGCTGCTGGTCGTACTTTGCGTCCTCACTCCCCTCGCTTATGCCCAGGCCCCTAGCCCATCTGGCATAGCTGATCAAAGGGCCAGCGCCGTGACGCAAGTGGTGCTCGGGATTCTCAGCTATGCCCGCTGGCCCGTGGAGCCTGCGCAACTGCGCCTGTGCATCGTCGGGCCCACCCAATACACCGATGACCTGGTCAGGGGCACGACCCAGGCCACCGGTCGACCGGTGGTGGTGCAGCGCCTGCTGGCCGACCATCCAGACATCGCCAATGCCTGCGACGCGGTGTACATCGGCAAGTTGACCGGTGATGAACGTAGCCGCCTGTTCGCTTCATTGACCGGCCATCCGGTACTCAGCATCAGTGAAGGTGGCGACCAATGCACCGTGGGCAGCCTGTTTTGCCTGCGGGTCGGCGATGAGCAAGTATCGTTCGAGGTCAACCTCGACTCCGTCGCCCGTAGTGGTGTGCGCATTCATCCCAGTGTGTTGCAGCTGTCCCGCCGCCGGGCGCCGGAATCATGAAGTCGGTTAAAACCCCTGCGCGCCCAACCCTGAGCTCGGTCCTTGGCCGAGGGCACCTGAGTGTCGCGTTGGTGGCGGTAGCCATGGCCAGCGTATCCCTGACCCTGCTTGGCGTGCTGGCGCTGCGGGTCTACGCCGACCATAACCTGCACCTGATCGCCCGCTCCATCAATTACACCGTGGAAGCGGCAGTGGTGTTCGATGACAGAACCGCCGCCAATGAAGCCTTGTCCCTGATCGCGGCCACTGAAGAGATCGCAGAAGCTCAAGTGCTGGACGCCAATGGCATGCAGTTGGCCCATTGGGTGCGCCCGAAAACCGGCATGCTGTCCACGATCGAGTTGGAGCTGGCCCACGCGTTATTGGAACAGCCCATCAGCCAGCCAATCATCCACCAGGGCCGGACCATCGGCAGTGTCCAAGTGAGCGGTCACGGCGGTAGCCTGTTGCGCTTTTTACTCAGCGGCCTGGCCGGGATTATTGTCTGCACCGCCCTCAGCGCCTGGGTCGCGTTGTACCTGGCGCGGCGGATGCTGCGGGGCATCACCGGGCCCTTGCACAGCCTTGCCGAAGTGGCCCACGCGGCCCGCAGCGAGCGAGCGTTTGACCGCCGCGTGCCACCGGCGCAGATTGCTGAACTCGACAGCCTGGGCAATGACTTCAATGCTTTGCTCGACGAACTGGAAGCCTGGCAAACCCACCTGCAAAGCGAAAACGAAACCCTCGCTCACCAGGCCTCCCACGACAGCCTGACCGGTCTGCCCAATCGGGCCTTCTTCGAAGGGCGGCTGATCCGTGCCCTGCGCAGCGCCTCCAAGCTCAACGAGCGAGTAGCGGTGCTGTTCCTCGACAGCGATCGCTTCAAGGACATCAACGACAACTTCGGCCACGCAGCCGGCGACGCGGTGCTGGTGGCAGTGGCGTCGCGGGTTCGTGCGCAGTTGCGTGACGACGACCTGGTGGCGCGACTGGGGGGAGACGAGTTCGCCATCCTGCTCTCGCCCCTGCACAAGCTTGAAGATGCCCAGCGCATCGCCGACAAGATCATCGCCAGCATGGACACGCCGATCCAGCTGCCCGGCACCACCCAGGTATTGACCTCACTTAGCATCGGCATCGCCGTTTTTCCCGATCAAGGCGCCACTCCCGGCGCCCTGCTCAATGCCGCCGACGCGGCGATGTATCAGGCCAAACGCCTTTCCCAGGGCGGCCAGCAAACGGCGGAGTCGGAGCACCCCGCCGCCAATGTTCAACACAGGAGTTGATCCCTTGTTCTCTACTGCGCGTATTTTATTTATCACCCTGCTTGTGGCGCTGCTGGCCCTGAGCGGCTGCCAGACAGCCCCGCCCAAAGGCCTGACCCCGGCGCAGATCGCTGTGCTTAAACAGCAAGGTTTCGAACTGACCGACGAAGGCTGGGCTTTCGGCCTGTCGGGCAAAGTGCTGTTTGGCAGTGATGTCGAGTCGTTGAATAAACCCAGCACCGAGATTGTTGAACGCATCGGCAAGGCCCTGCTGGGCGTAGGCATCGAACGCGTACGCGTCGACGGCCACACCGACGCCTCAGGCAAGGAAACCTACAACCAGCAACTGTCCCTGCGCCGGGCGAAAAGCGTCGGCAAGGTGTTGACTGGCGTGGGTATGAAGGAAGAAAACGTGCAACTGCGCGGCTTGGGCAGCAGCGAGCCGGTGGCGGCTAACACCACGGCGGCTGGCCGCACCGAGAATCGACGGGTGTCGATTGTGGTGATTGCGGATTAAGCAGGCCCCGGTCAGATCCAATGTGGAATGCGGTCAGTGTGGGAGCCGGGCTTGCCCGCGACGTCGCGTAAGCACTCACCGGCTAATCCGCAAACACCAACTCCTGCGTTTCCCCCATCAGCAACGGCCGGTTCTGCTCCGTCACCTCGCGGATGTAATCCCACAACAGGGTGATCCGCTTGAGCTTGCGAAGGTCCTCGCGGCAGTACATCCAGAACTGCAAGGAAAGAAAGGTTAACCCAATGAATACAGGGGCTAACCGTCATGAACACTCTTGACGCTCGACATGCTGTATCAAGCAGCGTTACAAGTTTTACGTTTCCCGTGAGGCCGGCGACAAGACTCGCCAAGCCGTATCACTACCGACGTAATGGTATTTACTACATGCGTCTCAGGGCTACAGGTAGCACCACTGAGCTCGCTTCGGTTTCCCTGAAGACCAGCAACAGAAGGGAGGCGATGGATGTCGCAGATCAGCTTGCGGGGTTCGTCATGGCCTTTCACTTGGAGAACCCAGACGCCCCTTGGGACAAGCTGAAGGTAAATCGCCCCTAGTTTCGTAGACACCTCCATGCCTTAAAATGAGGCCAATTAGGAGGTGCCATGAGCAACCCGCGTTATCCCGAAGAATTCAAAATCCAAGCGGTCAATCAAGTGACCGAAAAGCAGCTTCCCGTGGCAGACGTTGCGGCACGCCTTGGCGTATCGACTCACAGCCTTTATGCGTGGATCAAACGCTACAGCAAGCCTCAGGAAACCCGTCAGCAAGACGATGATCAGCAAGCTGAGCTTCGTCGCCTGCGAGCAGAGCTCAAGCGGGTCACGGAAGAGCGAGATATCTTAAAAAAGGCCGCCGCGTACTTTGCCAAGGAATGCGGCTGAAGTACGCCTTTATCAAGCAGCAGGCCACCGACTACTCTATTCGACGGCTTTGCCTGACGCTGAACATCCACCCCAGTGGTTACTACGCGTGGTTGTCTGAGCCGCAATCTGTGCGGGCCAAGGACGATCAGCGCCTGCTGGGTTTGATCAAGCATTCGTGGTTGGAGAGCGGCGGCATTTATGGCTATCGCAAAATCCATGACGATCTGCGCGAAATTGGTGAGGACTGTGGCCGCCACCGAGTCGCTAGATTGATGCGTCTTAAAGGCCTTCGTTCTCAGACAGGGTATCGCCGGCGCCCAGGGAAGTACGGAGGTAAACCAACGGTCGCCTCACCCAACTTGCTAAAGCGCCAGTTTGATGTGGTCGAACCCAACAAGGTCTGGGTAACAGACATCACCTACATTCGCACGTATGAAGGTTGGCTGTATTTGGCTGTGGTGCTGGACTTGTTTTCTCGTCAAGTTGTTGGCTGGTCTATGAAGTCGCAGATGACCAGCGACTTGGCTATTGATGCATTATTGATGGCTGTCTGGAAGCGTAAGCCAAAACAGGAGGTGATGATTCACTCCGACCAGGGCAGCCAGGGCGAATTCAACCGGTCGTCGCAACACTGGATTGTTGGACAGATTTTAGATACTCATTCAGTGCTTCTGCAGGTGTTTTCCAGCCCAGTGTTTTCCGGGGTCTCATGTTCAACACATTAGCTACGGCCTGGATCTCATGCGCACTCCAACGAGACAGGTCGGTGCCTTTCGGGAAGTATTGCCGTAGAAGGCCGTTCGTATTTTCGTTCGTGCCGCGCTGCCATGGACTATGAGGATCAGCGAAGAAAACCTTCACTCCGGACTCGATGGTAAATCGAGCGTGATCCGACAGCTCCTTCCCACGATCCCAGGTCAAAGATCGCCACAGCTCGATGGGAAGATCAGTCACCGTCTTCTTCAATGCGTTGGTCATACTAACAGCCCCATAGCCGGCCAGCGCCGGGCCGTTCTTCGTCCGTGGAATTAGCCCATAACCTTTCTCGCGAGGCAGATGGACGAGCATGGTGAATCGAGTTGAGCGCTCGACCAGCGTTCCAATCGCAGAACGGTTCAAACCGATGATCAGGTCACCCTCCCAATACCCGGGTACAGCCCGGTCATCTACCTCAGCAGGGCGAGGCTCCATATGTACTCTCACAGTCCATTGACTATTCTTTGAATCCCGGCAAGCCCTGAGGGGCGCAGGTCAGCTCAAATTACAGGTGAGCTGGAAGATACAACCCGGATCGAAAATTCGCCTGCCTGCTAAAGCCTCAATGGCTGCGAGCTGTGCGACGCTAAGGTTATAACCCTCATCTCCGCGTTGAGGTGAAGACCAGTTCATGATTTCAGCTAACTGAACATCACACCCGTTCGGAAGGTCGATCTCAAAAGCTAAAAATTCGGTTTCTTTGTCAAAAGCTTCAACGGTGTATTTCACGGTTCGACCTCGCGAGTCTTATTTGCGTCTTTAGTTTGCTGTCCAGTCTCGGGATCAAACTCCCCGAGGTGCTTGCCGCGCTTGTTGTACATCTCAACAGCTCCATGCTGGCTATCCCACTCGAGAATACTGCCATCCCTAGTTTTCCACCGTTTACGCAGACCCCCGCCACCTTTTATAGGAGTTTTACGAGGTGCCACCTGTGCGTCAGGAAAGGCTGTCAGTCCTTTAGGTGGAGGGTGATAACTATGGTCACCTGATACGCTCAGCGAAATGTAAATCGGCTGAATATCGGTGTTAGGAAATGTGACGATTGCATCTTGGAAATCTGGAGGGTGCGCAGGATTCGCAAGCAACGTGTCTGATTGTGCTGTCGGCGGATACACCCAGACAGGAGGTAACTGTGGGACGCCTTCCAGTGCAGGAATACCCAGTACACCATCAGGGCTTGCCGCTGGCGTCCAAGTGAGGCCAATGCCGTTACCGATGTCAGCGACGTATTTATCACCAACCTTATCGCCCTTGATTACGGGAACGTTTTCCCAGTCCGTTTTGCCGCCAGTGTAGTATCCATAAGCGTTAACGGAGCCATCCGGCAAGGTCTTCACGTTGACACGAACACGGGTGCGGCCAGCATCAAGGGTGGCGTACTGATCCTCTTTGTAGAAGGCGCTGTCAGGCGAAATGCTGGTGTTCGGTATCAGCATTGCAACGGTGCCCACAGCAGCACCCGCCGCAACAGCCCCAGCCCCCTCCAGCAGGGTTAGTGCAAGCGAGCCACCAAGGCGTTCAGCTATTGCACTGCCAGTGGCAGAGCCGCCAACCATTTGTAGCGTAGTGCCTTGTGCTGTAATCGCCCCCCCTGTCCCAAGCACTGCCCACAGTCCGTAATCAGCCAATTTCTCAACTGGGACAAAACCAGATGGGTTGTTGTGGTTTATTACCCCGTCAGGAAGGTTACAGCTCTTGGCGAAGACGCATCCGGGGAGGCTGACTTCCTCCGGCTTCTTGATCGCGTTCCTACGTGCGTCAGCTTCCCGCTCGTTCCTTTCGTTCGCCGCCACTGTTCTGTCCCAAGCCGCCTGCGCAGCCTCTGTCGCCTCGGCATGTTGCCTGTTGCCGTCTATCCCATTACATCCCTTATAACTCGGGAATAGGTTTTCAACCGCCATAATACTTCCCTGTAAAAGTTGACTCGACCCCTTGGTGGGGGAATTCCAGCCTGTAGCTGGGCAGCATCGACGTTACCGGGAAGCTCAATAGCTGGCTGTAGGACAATTCCTAATTGCAGTACTGAATGTTCCCTGATCCATGTCATTTGCTGGGGGCGAAGGATACCCGGTGGGGTTCTTTCCACGTACCTGCTCGCCTCTGAAAGTCGGCTTCGAGGTGTTACAAGTAGCGTATCAATCCCTGACACAAGCCGTTGGCAAAGGTGTTCTGACCGCGTTACGATGCCACGACCTGACTCCTTGGAATGCGGTCAGTGTGGGAGCCGGGCTTGCCCGCGACGTCGCGTAAGCGCTCACCGGCTAATCCGCAAACACCATCTCCCGCGTTTCCCCCATCAGCAACGGCCGGTTCTGTTCCGTCACCTCGCGGATGTAATCCCACAACAGGGTGATCCGCTTCAACTTGCGCAAATCCTCCCGGCAATACATCCAGAACTGCCGCGTAATATTGATCTCCTCCCCAAGCACCGGCAGCAACCGTGCATCCTGCGCTGCCAGAAAACACGGCAGGATCGCCAACGACCTTCCCTGCTGCGCCGCCACGTACTGGGCGATCACGCTGGTACTGCGCAAGCTGGCGCTGGCGCCGGGTACCACATTGGCCAGGTACAGCAGCTCCGAGCTGAACGCCAAGTCATCGACATAGCTGATAAACGGATGATCGGCCAAATCTGCCGGGCGGCGGATGGGTGGGTGTTGATCGAGATATTCCTGGGTCGCGTACAGCTGCAACTTGTAGTCACACAGCTTGCAGCACACATAAGGCCCATGTTCCGGCCGTTCCAGGGCGATGACGATATCGGCCTCGCGCTTGGACAGGCTGATGAAGTGGGGCAGGGGTAAGATATCCACTGAGATCGCCGGGTAGGTGTCGACGAAGTGGCTCAATTGCGGCGTGACGAAGAAGCTGCCGAAACCTTCGGTGCAGCCCATGCGCACATGCCCGGATAGCGCCACGCCAGAGCCGGAAACCTGTTCGCAGGCCATGTGCAGGGTGCTTTCGATGGACTCGGCGTACCCCAGCAATCGCTGGCCTTCGGTGGTCAGGACGAAACCGTTGGTCCGGGACTTTTCAAACAGCAGCGTGCCCAGCGACCCTTCAAGGGAACTGATGCGCCGCGACACGGTGGTGTAGTCCACCGCCAGGCGCTTGGCGGCGACGCTGGCCTTGCGGGTACGGGCCACTTCGAGGAAAAACTTCAGGTCATCCCAGTTCAGGGCGCTGAGGGAGGTGATGTTTTTTTGCATATTGGACCGGCTTTTATGTGCGTTCTTATTAGAAGTTTGCACATCTATACTCCAAAAACAGTCCGAACGCCTCATCCTCAAGGCGGTTCATGCGCCTTGTCTCTGCATAACTACAAGATCTGGAGACCACAATGAACGCATCGCTTACGTCTGCCGACACCGCCGTAAAACAGGCCAAACTGTTGATCAATGGCGAATGGGTCGAGTCCAAGACCACCCAATGGCAAGACATCGTAAACCCGGCGACCCAGCAAGTACTGGCCCGTGTGCCCTTTGCCACCTCGCAAGAAGTCAACGCCGCCATCGACGCCGCCCATCGCGCCTTCCAGACCTGGAAGCTGACGCCGATCGGTGCGCGCATGCGCATCATGCTCAAGCTGCAAGCGCTGATCCGTGAACACTCCAAGCGCATCGCCGTGGTCCTCAGCGCCGAGCAGGGCAAGACCATTGCCGATGCCGAAGGCGATATTTTCCGTGGCCTGGAAGTGGTCGAACACGCCTGTTCCATCGGTACCCTGCAAATGGGCGAATTCGCTGAAAACGTTGCTGGCGGTGTCGATACCTACACCCTGCGCCAGCCCATCGGTGTGTGCGCCGGCATTACCCCGTTCAACTTCCCGGCGATGATTCCGCTGTGGATGTTCCCGATGGCCATCGCCTGCGGTAACACCTTTGTGCTCAAACCGTCGGAACAGGACCCATTGTCGACCCTGCTGCTGGTGGAGCTGGCGCTGGAAGCCGGCGTGCCGCCTGGCGTGCTTAACGTGGTCCACGGTGGCAAGGATGTGGTGGATGCGCTCTGTACCCATAAAGACATCAAGGCCGTGTCCTTCGTCGGTTCGACCGCTGTCGGTACTCACGTCTATGACCTGGCCGGCAAACACGGTAAACGCGTGCAATCGATGATGGGCGCCAAGAACCACGCCGTGGTGCTGCCGGATGCCAATCGCGAGCAAACCCTCAACGCCCTGGTAGGTGCCGGTTTCGGCGCGGCCGGCCAACGTTGCATGGCCACTTCCGTGGTGGTGCTGGTAGGTGCGGCCAAACAATGGCTGCCGGACCTCAAGGCTCTGGCGCAAAAGCTCAAAGTGAATGC
The DNA here is from genome assembly GCF_040310325.1 of Pseudomonas sp. HY7a-MNA-CIBAN-0227. NCBI lineage: Bacteria > Pseudomonadati > Pseudomonadota > Gammaproteobacteria > Pseudomonadales > Pseudomonadaceae > Pseudomonas > Pseudomonas sp. HY7a-MNA-CIBAN-0227. Next base: position 17,701 of record NZ_JBEOPT010000024.1, read on the forward strand.
CGGCAGCGAAGCGGGTACCGATGTTGGTCCGGTGATTTCCAAACGCGCCAAGGCACGCATCCTCGACCTGATCGAAAGCGGCGTGAAAGAAGGCGCCAAGCTGGAACTGGACGGTCGCGACATCAAGGTGCCGGGTTTCGAACAAGGCAACTTCATCGGCCCAACCCTGTTCTCGGGCGTGACCACCGATATGCAGATCTACACCCAGGAAATTTTCGGCCCGGTGCTGGTGGTACTGGAAGTCGACACCCTCGACCAAGCCATCGCCATGGTCAACGCCAATCCGTTCGGCAACGGCACCGGCCTGTTCACCCAGAGCGGTGCGGCGGCGCGTAAATTCCAGAGCGAGATCGACGTCGGCCAGGTCGGTATCAACATTCCGATTCCGGTGCCAGTCCCGATCTTCAGTTTCACTGGTTCCCGTGGCTCGAAACTCGGCGACCTGGGCCCGTACGGCAAGCAAGTGGTGCAGTTCTACACCCAGACCAAAACCGTCACCAGCCGCTGGTTCGACGATGACAGCGTCAACGATGGCGTCAACACCACCATCAACCTGCGCTGATCGAGGAGACGACCATGAAGATTGCATTTATCGGCCTGGGCAACATGGGCGCGCCCATGGCCCGCAACCTGATCAAGGCCGGCCACGCGCTGAACCTGTTCGACCTGAACCAAACCGTGCTCGCCGAACTGGCCGAGCTCGGCGCCAGCATCAGCGCTTCACCGCGTGACGCCGCCCAAGGCGTCGAGTTGGTCATTACGATGCTCCCGGCTGCCGCTCATGTGCGCAGCGTCTGGCTCGGTGAAGACGGCGTACTCGCTGGCATCGGCAAAGGCGTACCGGCGGTAGATTGCAGCACCATCGATCCGCAGACCGCCCGCGACGTGGCCGCTGCCGCGGCCAAGCACGGCGTGACCCTGGCCGATGCGCCGGTTTCCGGCGGCACCGGCGGTGCCCAGGCAGGGACCCTGACCTTTATGGTCGGCGCTACCCCGGAACTGTTCGCCACCCTGCAACCGGTCCTGGCGCAGATGGGCCGTAACATCGTCCACTGCGGCGAAGTCGGTACCGGGCAAATCGCCAAGATCTGCAACAACCTGCTGTTGGGCATCACCATGGTCGGCGTCAGCGAAGCGATGGCCCTGGGGGATGCGTTGGGGATCGATACGCAAGTTCTGGCCGGGATCATCAACAGTTCAACCGGGCGCTGCTGGAGTTCCGACACCTATAACCCGTGGCCGGGCATTATTGAAACCGCACCGTCGTCACGGGGTTACACCGGTGGTTTTGGTGCGGAGTTGATGCTCAAGGATTTGGGACTGGCGACTGAAGCCGCCCGCCAGGCCCACCAGCCGGTGATCCTCGGCGCCGTGGCCCAGCAGTTGTATCAGGCGATGAGCCAGCGTGGTGAAGGGGGCAAGGACTTCTCGGCGATCATCAACAGCTATCGCAAACCCCAATAGGGGATTTCCCGAGACTGTGGCGATCGGGCTTGTTGTGGCGAGCCCGCTCGCCACAAAGGGTTCTCGGTTTTGATCAGGCAAACACAAAATACTTACGCACAGTCTCGACCACTTCCCACGTGCCCTTCATACCCGGCTCAACCACAAAAATATCACCGGCCTTCAAATGAATCGGCTCCTGTCCGTCAGGGGTGATGATGCAGTAGCCTTCGCGAAAATCGCAGTATTCCCACTTCACGTACTCAACCCGCCATTTACCCGGGGTGCAGATCCAGGTGCCCATGATCTTGCTGCCGTCTTCGCTGGTATAGGCGTTGAGGTTGACGGTGTGCGGGTCACCTTCGAGTTTTTCCCATTTGCAGGCATCCAGCACCGGCAGGGGGTGGGTATCGCGCAGGACGGTGATTGGCTTGGACATGATGACTCCGAGGCAGGAAGGGAAGTGCGAACCCTATCGCCTTGGGCTGCCGGCCAATGGTCTGAACTCGACATCGGGATGCCCAGAAGCGCAGGCGCGAGATTTGAAACATCCAATCACCAATCAGCCATTTCCTCGCAGTAAGTGCGAAAGATTTCCCGCTTTGCGCTGGAATTCGCAAGAATATTTACAGCTGGCCCTCGTATCATTCTCTTCAGGAACGACCGAGAGCCTTTTGAATGAATCCAATAAAAACGTGGTGGGATATCAGCCCGCCCTTGAGCACAGCGACCCCGACCTGGCCTGGGGATACGCTATTTCAGGAAGAGCGGGTCTGGCAGTTCGGCCCCGAATGCCCGGTGAATGTCGGGCGCATCACCCTTTCGCCTCACACCGGCGCCCATGTCGATGCGCCGTTGCATTACAGCGCTGATGGCGCGCCCATCGGCGAAGTGTCTTTGGATGTGTACATGGGCCCGTGCCGGGTGCTGCATTGCCTGGACAGCGGCGCGCTGGTGCAGCCGCAGCAGTTGGAGGGCCGCCTGGAAAATGTGCCTGAACGTGTTCTGCTGCGCACTTATCAACAGGCTCCGCTGACCACCTGGGATTCGAATTTCACCGCCGTTGCCAAGGAAACCGTCGAGTTGCTGGCCAGCCTCGGCGTGCGCCTGATTGGTATCGATACCCCGTCGCTCGACCCGCAGCAATCCAAAACCATGGATTCCCACAACGCCGTCGCTCGCCACGGCATGGCGATTCTCGAAGGCATCGTCCTCGACGACGTGCCGGAGGGCGATTACGAGTTGATCGCGCTGCCGCTGCGTTTTGCCAACCTCGATGCCAGCCCGGTACGAGCAATCCTCCGTCCGCTCAAGGAGCCCACGCGATGAGCCAGTGTCCCTTCTCTTCTGAATATGTGCCGCCTGATTACCAGCCGCCGGAAGAATGGCATAACGCCGAGCTGAATTTTTCCGAGTCCATGAGCTACGGCGACTACCTGGACCTGGGCAAAGTGCTCAGCGCCCAGCACCCACTGTCGCCGGACCACAACGAGATGCTGTTCATCATCCAGCACCAGACCTCGGAGCTGTGGATGAAACTGATGCTCCACGAACTCAAGGCCGCCCGCGAACACGTGCGTCTGGGCGAGTTGCCGCCGGCATTCAAGATGCTGGCGCGGGTGTCGCGGATCTTCGATCAACTGGTGCATGCCTGGGCCGTGTTGGCGACCATGACACCGTCGGAGTACAAGTCGATCCGCCCGTACCTGGGCCAGTCGTCCGGCTTCCAGTCGTTCCAGTACCGGGAAATCGAATTTATTCTCGGCAACAAAAGTGCGGCGCTGTTGCGGCCTCACGCTCATCGCCCGGAGTTGTTGCAGGAGTTGCAAGTGGCGATAGCCACGCCGTCGCTGTATGACGAAGCGATCAACTTGATGGCCAAGGCCGGCTTGGCGATTGATCCCCTGCGCGCCGAACGCGATCCGACGGCGGCCACGGTTCACGACGCGTCTGTGGAGGCGGCTTGGCGTGAGGTCTATCGCGATCCGAGCCGTTATTGGGACTTGTATCAGTTGGCCGAAAAATTCATCGACCTTGAAGACTCCTTCCGCCAATGGCGCTTTCGCCACGTCACCACGGTGGAACGGATCATCGGCTTCCAGCCCGGTACCGGCGGCACCGAAGGCGTCGGCTACCTGCGCAAGATGCTCGACACTGTGCTGTTTCCCGAGCTGTGGCGGGTGCGTTCCACGCTGTAACCTGCGCCCAACAAAAAGCCCCGGCATTCATCGAATGCCGGGGCTTTTTATCAACCTTCAGAAGGTTATTGCGCCGTAGCCACCGCCTTGGCGTTGTTCATGCGCAACCGGTACGCCACATAGATAATCCCCACCCACACCGGAATCGCATACACCGACGCCCGCACACCCGGGATCGCCAGCATCACGCAGATGATCATCAGCATGAACGCCAGGCACAGGTAGTTGCTGAACGGGAACCAGAAGGTCTTGAACGACGGCACCACGCCTTGATCGCCCATGGCCTTGCGGAACTTGATGTGGGTCAGGCTGATCAGCGCCCAGTTGATCATCAGCGAAGCAACCACCAACGCGAACAACAACTCCAGCGCGTTATGGGGGGCGACGTAGTTGATCACCACGCAGAGCAACGTCACCAGGGCTGAAACGCCCAAGGCCCGCAATGGCACGCCTTGTTTGTTGAGCTTCATGAACGCCTTGGGTGCATCGCCCTGTTCGGCCAGGCCGAAGAGCATGCGGCTGTTGCAGTACACGCCGCTGTTGTACACCGACAGCGCCGCGGTCAGCACCACGAAGTTGAGGATGTGCGCGGCGGTGTCGTTGCCGATCAACGAGAAGATCTGCACAAACGGGCTGCCGCTGTAGGCATCGCCGGACGCGCCGAGGGTTTGCAGCAGTTGATCCCAGGGGTACAACGACAGCAGCACGGTCAGTGCGCCGACGTAGAAAATCAGGATCCGGTACACCACCTGGTTGATCGCCTTGGGGATCACCTTGCGCGGCTCGCTGGCCTCGGCGGCAGTAATACCCACTAACTCCAGGCCACCGAACGAGAACATGATGAATGCCATGGACATCAACAGCCCCATGCCGCCATTGGGGAAGAAGCCGCCGTGGTCCCACAGGTTACTCACCGAGGCTTGCGGGCCGCCGGTGCCGCTGAACAGCAGGTAGCAACCGAGCAGGATCATGCCGATGATCGCCACGACCTTGATGATCGCGAACCAGAATTCGGTCTCGCCGAAGAACTTCACGTTCAGGGTGTTGATCAGGTTGACCGCGATAAAGAACACCACCGCGCTGGCCCAGGTCGGAATCTCCGGCCACCAGAACTGGATGTACTTGCCTACCGCCGTCAGTTCGGCCATGCCCACCAGTACGTAGAGTACCCAGTAGTTCCAGCCCGCCAGGAAGCCCGGATAACCGCCCCAGTATTTGTGGGCAAAGTGGCTGAAGGAGCCCGCCACCGGTTCTTCAACGATCATTTCGCCCAGCTGGCGCATGATCAGAAACGCGATGAACCCGGCTATCGCATAGCCGAGGATCATCGACGGCCCCGCCGACTTGAGCACCCCGGCCGAACCGAGGAACAAGCCTGTGCCAATCGCCCCACCCAAGGCAATCAGCTGAATATGCCGGTTCTTCAGGCCGCGCTTGAGGCCTACCGGGTTAACCATGTCATCCGCCATTAACATTCCCTTCTACTTGTTTTTTTCAGGGTTGATCGCACGCTGAACCAGCCCCTCACACCTGCTGAGGGGTCAGATATTACTCTCGGTAAACTTTTCGTAATACAGCTGAACGCCATCAAGTGCCTGATCCAACAGCCATTGCTTGATGGAATCGACCATCGGTGGGGGACCGCAGACGTATATATCCGCCGAACTGTCCCGCAATTGTGCCAAATCGAAATGCTCGGTGAGGTAGCCGCGCTTTCCGGCCCAGTCGGGCGGCGGGTCGCTGAGCACTTCGGTATAGCGAAAACCTGGGATTTTTTCGGCGTAGGCGTTGATGCGCTCGGCTTCGCACAAATCGGCGGCACCGCGCACGCCGTAATACAAATGCACCGGTTGATCGCAACCGCGTTCGGCCAGCTCATCGAGCATGGCCAACAGCGCCGACAACCCGGTGCCACCGGCCATCAGCACCAGTGGCTGGGTGACATGCCTTAGATAGAACGCCCCCAGCGGTGCTTCCAGCAGCAGTTCATCGCCGACCTGGCAGCGTTCGCGGATGTAATTGCTCATCACACCATCGGGCAACAGGCGGATCAGAAACTGCAACTGATTGCCGGGGCGGTTGGCGAAGGAATAGGAGCGCTGGCTGTCCGTGCCGGGAATCGACAGCCGCGCATATTGGCCCGGAAGAAAATCCAATGCCTGGTCTAGCTGCAGATACAGGATCGCCGTGCTGGCCGAGACCTGTTGCACGTTGCTGACCGTGCTGCGGACCTGCAGCGGCCCCGGCGCGTTGCACAGGCTCGAATCAAAATCGAAATAGAACGCCGCATCGGATTTAACCCGAGTCTGGCAACTGAGCATCTTGCGCTGTTGCAGGTCGAGACTGGAGAGGGCTTCCTCGTCCACATAGTCCTGGCTGTAATCGCCAGACTCGCAGCGACCCTGGCAGGTGCCGCAGACGCCTTCGCGACAATCCAGCGGAATCTTGATGCCGTTGCGCAACGCCGCATCCAGCAGGATTTCATTGGCGCCCACCGGAAAAAACAACGTCTTGCCGTCGGCAAAACTGAAGGCCACTTTGTGATTCATCCACCGTTCTCCATGGATTGGGTAATACCTGTAGGAGCGAGCTTGCTCGCGAAAAACGTTAACGATGACGCGGGCATCCTGAATGCATGCGGCGCCCTTGGGTTTTTCGCGAGCAAGCTCGCTCCTACAGTTGAGGGTTAGAGGTGGTAGAAATCGAGCACCGAGTTGATGGTGTCGTTGAGCAGCAGCGCATGCTTGCGCGTGATCAGCCAACTGTCACCATGGGGCTTGAGGCTGTAAGTGGCGCTGCCATAGAACTGCTCCGAGGTGGCCAGCCGATAAAACAACGTGTGCCAGTTCAACCGCACTTCCAGCACGCCCTCTGCCTGCTGGGCAATGCGCACGTTGTTGATCAAGTGCAAGGTGCGCGGCATCGGTGTGGCAGACGCCGCCTTGCCGGTGCGCAGGCGAAACACTCGGTCTTCCAGGCCCGAGCGGTTGGCGTAATAGATCAGCGACATCTCGCGCTTGGGGTCGCGGGTGTAGACGTGCTCCGAGTCCCATTGCGGCAGGTGAAATTCACTCTGCGGGTCGAACAACTGTACATAGGCGTCCCAGTCCTGGGCGTCGCACAGCTCGGATTTGCGGTAGAAGAACTGCTCGATCTGGTATTGCAGTTGCGCATTCATCATCACACCTCACGCAGTTTCAGAGATTGCTGGTCGAGACCGTCCAGCAAAAACTTCTGCCAGTTGCGGTGCTGGTTGACGTACAGCCCTTCGTGGGTGAATTCGGTGCCGGTCATGGCTGGCTGGATGCCGATGGCTTCGCTGTTGGGGGTAGGCCCGTTTTCCCAGCGATGGCTGCCACGGGAGATATCGCTCCAGCGCTCCAGGCGGCCCTGGAAACCGCGCTGGGCTTCGCGAAATTCCACCAGGTCGTCCGGGGTGCCCATGCCGGACACGTTGAAGAAATCTTCAAACTGGCGAATACGGTTTTCCCGGTCGGCGTCGGATTCGTTCTTCACGCCCAGGCACTGGCTGATGATCTCGGTCTTGTTCCAGGCCAGTGGGCGGATGATCCGCAGCTGCGAGCTGATTTGGTCGAGGAAGAACAGGCTCGGGTAGATGTTCAGGTTGCGCAGGCGATGCATCATCCACTCGGCCTTGTCCTGGCCATGTTCTTCCACCAGACGCGGCATGATGGTGGCGTAGCCGGAGCGCACTGTCGGGTTGGGCATGTCGCTGAACAGCAGGCTGTGGCCGTTGTTGAAAGCGAACCAGCCATCATCGGTATTGGCATCGCCGGCGCCGAGCTTGCTGTAGTCCAGCGTGGTACCTACACCTGCTCCGTTTTCCGTGTTGACCTGCTGGCGATGCTGCACCGTGGCCACGTAGTTATAGTGCACGGTGCTGACGTGGTAACCGTCCAGGCCGTTTTCGTTTTGCAGCTTCCAGTTGCCATCGTAGGTGTAGGCCGACTTGCCGGGCAGCACTTCCAGTTCACCGGTGGCGGACTGGGCGACCATCATGTCAAAGAACACTTTGGCGTCGCCGAGAAAGTCTTCCAGGCTGTCGGTGCCATTCACATCCAGGCTGATAAACACGAACCCCTTGTAGCTCTCGATCCGCGCCTTTTTCAGCCCGCGGGTGGCCTTGTCGAAGCCTTCCGGGTATTCCCCCGGGGCCTTGACCTTCACCAGCCGGCCATCGCTCTTGTAGCACCAGGCGTGGAAGGGGCAGGTGAACGTCGACTGGTTGCCCTTGCCGACCCGAGTCAGGGTGGTGCCGCGATGCTGGCAGGCGTTGATCAGCGCATTGAGCTGGCCGTCGCCGTCACGGGTGATGATCATCGGCTGGCGCCCGGCGCGCATCGTCACGAAGTCGTGGTGGTTGGCCAATTCGCTTTCGTGGCAGGCGTAGATCCAGTTTTTTTCGAAGATCAGTTCCATCTCCAGTTCGAACAGTTCCGGCTCGGTGAACATCGCCCGGGCAATGCGGAACACTTCGTCCACCGGGCGAAAATCCAGGCAGTCTTCGATAAACGTTTTCCACTGTTCGACGCTTCTTGCACCACTCATGGGAGGCACCTTTTTGATAATGGCTAATCGGGTAGGCCATTAAGAGGCTGCGAAGGGGCGGCGGGCTATCCGGTTAATGGGGGAAGGTGGGCCGGATAGTTGGGCAAGAAATACCCACTGCGGTGCAGGGCGGTGGCGTAATGCGCTACTGTCTTGCAGGGCAATTGTCGGAAAAGTCTGCTTGTTATCCACATAGTCGACGGTTGCTATCCACCCAGTGGCAATGCCGCTGGCGTGGCGCAGAACTTGCTCTCTTCCACTAGAGAGCTCAGCCAAGACGCGCCGTCAGAGCGCGCTGGTCACAACCGCCGTGGGTGCCCGTGATGACTAGCAATACACGCGATATATGTATCGAGCGCTTCGACCTTGAAGGCGCCCGCAGCTGGATGTCCGGTATTTGCGGGCCGCACCGGCTGGAGACGGCGACACCGGAGCGCATCCGCTTCCACCACAGCGCCAATGTGTTCAAGTCCCGCGCCACGACGCTGGGGATTATTGAATACGGCACCGACGTCACCATCGACATCGAAGACGCCGAGCACTTCAGCAGCTACAGCCTCAGTCTGCCTCTGGTGGGCGAGCAGGAACTGAGCAAGAACGGCGAGCGGCTCAGTTCCAACCGCGACCAAGGCGTCATCATCTCGCCCAATGAGCACCAGGTGCTGGCGATCTCTGGCGACTGCCGCAAGCTGCAAGTAGTGATCACTCGTGCGGCCATGAGCGAATCCCTGGAAGGCCTGTTGCAACGGCCGATTGAAGCGCCTTTGCAGTTCGAGTCGGTGATGGACGCGGTGGAGGGCGCCTCGGCGTCCTGGTGGCGCATGGCGCGTTACTTCATCGCGGAGCTGGAACGCAGCAGCGAACTGTATGACCAGGCGGCCTTTACGCGGGATTTGGAAAGCTCGCTGATCAAGGGCCTGATCCTCGCCCAGCCGAACAACTATTCCGAAGAGCTGCGGGACGTGCTGGGGGTGAAGCTGCCGCACTATTTAATTCGCGCCCGCCAGTACATCCACGACAACGCCCGGGAGGCGGTGCATCTGGAAGACCTTGAAACGGCCGCCGGAGTGTCGCGATTCAAACTGTTCGATGCGTTCAGGAAGTACTTCGCCCTGTCGCCCATGGCCTATCTGAAAAAGTATCGCCTTGGTGCCGTGCGCCAGGAAATCCTTGAGCACGGCTCAACCCGAACCATTTCTGAAATCGCCCTGGGCTGGGGCTTTACCCACTTGGGGCGATTCTCTGCCGAGTACCGCAAACTGTTCGATGAGTCTCCCAGCCAAACCCTGCAACGCAACGACGCCCGGCGCATGCGTGGCTAGATCAACTCTTCCACCAGTTGCAGGCAATGACTGAGCCCCGGCGACTGGTCATTGACCCGCCGGCTGAGAATGATCGGCGAGGTGGCGTTGGCCTCCACAATCGAGGTGTAGCCGATATCCGCACGGTGCAGCATTTGCACCGAAGCCGGCACCAGCGTCACGCCCATACCGGCACCCACCAGGCCGATGGCGGTCTGCAATTCATTGGTCCACTGCGCCACCGTGAGGCTCAAGCCATGGGCATCGAACAGCGCGAGCACATGGTCGGCGTAACTGGGGCGCGGGTTGCCGGGGTAGAGCACGAACGGCTCCGCGGCCAATTGCGCAAGGGTCGCCGGGGCGCCCAGCAGCGGGTGGCCGGCTGGCAGTACGGCCACCAACCGATCTTCCACCAACACCCGCTGCACAATTGCCGGATCATCGATGCGAATCCGCCCGAACCCCACATCAATCCGCCCGGCCTTGAGGGCTTCGACTTGTTGCAGGGTGGTCATCTCCGACAATCCCAACTCCAGCTCCAGCTCATCGTGGCTACGCAGGCGACGAATCAAATCAGGCAGCACGCCATACAGCGTCGACGGCGCAAAACCGATGCCCAGCCAGGTCTTTTCGCCAAGGCCAATACGGCGGGTGTTGTCGCAGACCTTGCCCAGTTGTTCCAGCAACACATTGGCGTGTTCATAGAAAAACCGTCCGGCTTCGGTCAGCCGCAGGGGTCGACCGCGTTCCAGCAACACCACACCCAACTCTTCTTCCAGTTGCTGGATCTGCCGGCTCAACGGCGGCTGGGCGATGTGCAGGCGTTCGGCTGCGCGGGTGAAGTTCAGGGTTTCTCCCAGCACCTGGAAGTAACGTAAATGGCGAAGCTCCATTGGGACTCCTTTCATACCTTAAGGGTATTGTTCGAGACTAATTCTATATTGGAAGCCATTAAAGATGCGGGACAGAATCGGGTCAAATCTATAAAGAACCCAATGGGTATTACCATGCCGATTTGTACCATCGAGTCGATCGAGACCATCATCGTCGACCTCCCCACCATCCGCCCGCACAAACTGGCGATGCACACGATGCAGAACCAGACCCTGGTGATCATCCGCGTGCGCTGCGCCGACGGCATCGAAGGCATCGGCGAGGCCACCACCATCGGTGGCTTGAGCTACGGCAATGAAAGCCCCGACAGCATCAAGACCAACATCGACAAACACTTCGCACCGCTGTTGATCGGCCAGGACGCCAGCAACATCAACGCGGCCATGTTGCGACTGGAGCGCAGCATTCGCGGCAATACCTTTGCCAAGTCGGGCATTGAAAGCGCCTTGCTCGATGCGCTGGGCAAACGCCTGAACTTGCCCGTCAGCGAACTGCTCGGTGGCCGGGTGCGCGATGCCCTACCGGTAGCCTGGACCCTGGCCAGCGGCAACACCGAAAAGGATATTGCCGAAGCCGAGAAAATGCTCGATCTGCGCCGCCACCGTATTTTCAAATTGAAGATCGGAGCGGGCGAAGTCGGTCACGACCTGGCCCACGTCATCGCCATCAAAAAAGCCCTGGGTGACCGCGCAAGCGTCAGGGTCGATGTCAACCAGGCCTGGGATGAAGCCGTGGCCCTGCGCGCCTGCAAGGTGCTGGGGGACAACGGCATCGACCTGATCGAGCAGCCGATCTCGCGCCATAACCGCAGTGGCATGGCTCGTCTCAACCTGTCGAGCCCGGCGCCGATCATGGCCGACGAATCTATCGAATGTGTCGAGGACGCCTTCAACCTGGCCCGCGAAGGTGCGGCTTCGGTGTTCGCCCTGAAGATCGCCAAAAACGGCGGCCCGCGTGCGGTGTTGCGCACGGCGGCAATTGCCGAGGCGGCAGGCATCGGCCTGTACGGCGGCACCATGCTCGAAGGTGGCATCGGCACGCTGGCCTCGGCCCATGCCTTCCTCACGCTGAACAAGCTGGCGTGGGACACCGAGCTGTTCGGACCGCTGCTGCTCACCGAAGACATCCTCAGCGAGCCGCTGGTGTACCGCGATTTCCACCTGCATGTCTCGACCGCGCCGGGCCTGGGCCTGGCCATCGATGAGGAGCGCTTGGCGTTCTTCCGTCGCGACAAACACTAAGAGGAACCTGCCATGTTGTTCCACGTAAAAATGACCGTGAACCTGCCCGTCGACATGAACCCCGAGCGTGCCACCGCCCTCAAGGCCGAGGAAAAAGCCCTGGCCCAGCGACTGCAACAAGCGGGCAAGTGGCGCCACCTGTGGCGCATCGCCGGGCTGTACGCCAACTACAGCGTGTTCGATGTCGACAGTGTGCAAGAACTGCACGACCTGTTGATGCAACTGCCGCTTTATCCCTACATGGCCATTGAGGTGAATGCCCTGTGCCGGCATCCGTCGTCGATCCATGAGGATGATCGCTGAGTCTGTTTTTCCAACTAATAATTACAAGATGAGGATTGCACCATGTCCATCCGACTTTCCCAAACTGCCCACGCCCAACAGTTTCTCGAAGAAGCCAGCGGCCACCACCATGACGGCGGCAACCCACGGACCAAGGCGCTGATTTACCGAATCCTGCGCGACACGGTAAACATCATCGAAGACCTGGAAGTGACCCCAGAAGAGTTTTGGACGGCGGTCAACTACCTCAACGAACTGGGCAAGAACCAGGAAGCCGGACTGCTCGCCGCCGGCCTTGGGCTGGAGCATTACCTAGACCTGTTGATGGATGCAGCAGACGAAGAAGCCGGCAAGTCCGGCGGTACACCACGCACCATCGAAGGCCCGCTGTATGTTGCTGGTGCGCCGCTGTCCAAGTTTGAGGCGCGACTGGATGACGGACTGGACCCAGGCGTGCCGCTGTTCATGCAGGGCCAGGTCCGTGACACTGATGGCAAGCCATTGGCGGGGGCGATTGTCGATGTGTGGCAGGCCAATACGGGCGGCACCTATTCGTGGTTCGACGGCACTCAAACGGAGTTCAATTTGCGTCGCCGCATCGAGACCGATGCCCAGGGCAACTACCGCTTTCGCAGCATCGTGCCGTCAGGTTACGGCTGCCCGCCGAGCGGTCCTACGCAGCAGTTGCTGGACCAGTTGGGGCGCCATGGCCAGCGGCCGGCGCATATTCACTTCTTCATTTCGGCGCCGGGTTATCGGCACCTGACCACGCAGATCAACCTGTCGGATGATCCGTACCTGCATGATGATTTTGCCTACGCGACGCGCGATGAGTTGATTGCCGAGATTAGCTTCAGCGATGACCAGGGGCTGGCGCGGGAGTTTGGGGTAGAAGGTCGGTTTGCGCAGATTGATTTTGACTTTGAGTTGCAGCCGGCAGCGGCGCCTGTCGAGCAGAAACGCATGCAGCGGGTTCGAGCGCTGGAAGACTAAACCCCCACACCCTTTGTAGGCGCGAGCTTGCTCGCGAAGGTATTTCAGGCGCATTGCTGCGGTGGATGTACCTTTTTCGCGAGCAAACTCGCTCCTACAGAGGGCACGTTGTCGGCAGGGGCTATTTGCGCACTACCAAGTCCAACAAGTCATCCCGATCCTTGATCTTCTGCAAGACAATCTCCGAGCGTATATCCATTACCCCCGCCGTGCGATTCAGGTGATTAACAATGAAGTCCGAAAAGTGCTTCAGATTGCGCGCCTGCACCCGCAGCACATAGTTGCTGGCGCCGGTGATCACATAGGCGCTGGCCACTTCCGGCCAGCCCTGAACCTTCTTGATAAACGTCTCGTGCCAATCCTCCACATCCTGGCGCAATGACAGGTGGACGATGGCTTCCAGCTCGATCCCCAACTGCTCGGCATTCAACACCGCACGATAACCGCTGATGATTCCCTCGCTTTCCAGCAGGCGCAAACGGCGCAGGCAGGCGGACGGCGACAGGGCGACTTTCTCCGCCAGTTCCTGGTTGCTGATACGGCCATCCTGTTGCAGAAAATGCAGGAGGCGCAGGTCGGTAGCGTCGAGAATCATGATTGGAATAAATCCGCGTGTTTTGGAGTTAAATTCGAATTTCCTACAGCTTAATTAGCCTGTTGCCCACCACTTTGCACGAAAATTCTCTAAAACTTCGTTCATTATTTGCTTCAGCGTGCAGGACACGTCATCGATAACAACAGGATTGACCATGACTACAAGAAACCATTGCCTGGCCCTCGACGCCCAAGATCCGCTGGCGCCTTTGCGCAAGCAATTTGCGTTGCCGGAGGGTGTGATCTACCTCGACGGCAATTCCCTCGGTGCGCGCCCGGTGGCGGCATTGGAACGGGCGCAAGCGGTGATTGCCGAGGAATGGGGCAATGGTTTGATTCGCAGCTGGAACAGCGCCGGCTGGCGCGATTTGCCGGAGCGCCTGGGCAATCGCCTGGCCCCGCTGATCGGCGCCCGCGACGGCGAAGTGGTGATTACCGACACCACGTCCATCAACCTGTTCAAGGTGCTCAGCGCGGCGTTGAGCGTGCAGCGTGAGCGCGCGTCGCACCGCAAGGTCATCATCAGCGAAACCAGCAACTTTCCCACCGACCTGTACATCGCCGAAGGCCTGGCCGAGCTGCTGCAACAGGGCTACTCCCTGCGTCTGGTGAACAGCCCCGACGAACTGCCGCAAGCCATCGACCAGGACACTGCGGTGGTGATGCTCACCCATGTCAACTACAAGACCGGCTACATGCACGACATGCAAGCGCTGACTGCGCTGAGCCATGAGTGTGGTGCCCTGGCGATCTGGGACCTGGCGCACTCGGCGGGCGCAGTACCGATCGACCTGCATCAGGCCTGCGCGGATTATGCGATCGGCTGCACCTACAAATACCTCAATGGCGGGCCTGGCTCCCAGGCGTTCGTGTGGGTCAATCCGGCGCTGGTGGATGTGGTGACGCAGCCGCTGTCGGGGTGGTTCGGGCATACCCGGCAGTTCGCCATGGAATCGCGTTATGCCCCGAGCAACGGCATCGCCCGCTACCTGTGTGGCACTCAACCGATTACCTCGCTGGCGATGGTGGAGTGTGGCCTGGAGATTTTCGCCCAGACCGATATGGCCAGCCTGCGCCGAAAATCCCTGGCGCTGACCGATCTGTTTATCGAGCAGGTAGAAGCCCGCTGCGCGGCCCACGAACTGAACCTGATTACTCCGCGTGAGCATGCCAAGCGCGGCAGTCATGTCAGCTTCGAACACCCGCAAGGTTATGCAATCGTCCAGGCCTTGATCGCCCGAGGCGTGATTGGTGATTATCGCGAGCCGCAGATCATGCGCTTTGGTTTTACGCCGCTGTATACCAGCTTCACCGAAGTCTGGGATGCGGTGGAAATTCTCGGCGAGATTCTCGACCAGAAGACTTGGGACCAGCCGCAATTCCAGGTTCGCCATAGCGTCACTTAAGCGGCAGCTATCGATCAACGTAGGAGCTGTCGAGCCAGGGCGAGGCTGCGAAGGGATCACCTCGGTGCAACTGACAGACCGAGGCGCCTGCATCGCAGCCTCGCCCGGGCTCGACAGCTGCTACGAAGGGCAAGCAACAAACAGTGCAATCACAATAATAAAGGGGCACGCCACGTGACCATGCCAGACAAAGGCTTTGCTGAAATAACCAACCGCGAACTGGGCCTGCGGCGCCAGCTCACCTGCGGCCAGATGAGCATGATCGCCATCGGTGGCGCCATCGGCACTGGGCTGTTCATGGGCAGCGCCTACGCCATCGGCTATGCCGGGCCCAGCGTGCTGCTCAGCTATGCCATCGGTGCGCTGATCACCTTGCTGTTGATGGGGTGCCTGGCGGAAATGACGGTGGCCCATTCCACCTCCGGCTCTTTCGGCGCCTATGCCGAGTTTTACATCAGCCCCCTGGCTGGTTTTCTGGTGCGCTACGCCTACTGGGCGGCGATTGTGCTGGCGGTGGGCGCTGAGGTCACGGCGGTGGCGATGTACATGAAGTACTGGTTCGCCAACGTACCGGAATGGGTGTGGATCATCTCGTTCTCCAGCGTGCTGATCGTTCTCAACGCCATCAGCGTCAAGGCTTTCGGCACCTTCGAGTACTGGTTTTCCACCATCAAGATCAGCGCCATCGTCGGCTTCATCATTCTTGCGGTGTATGTGGTGTTCGGCTCCGGCAACCCGGATTACGGCGTGCAGAATTACAGCGCCCACGGTGGTTTTTTCCCCAACGGCCTGAGCGGCATGTGGATCGCGGTGATCGTGTCGATTTTCAGCTACCTGAGCGTCGAAATGATCGCCGTGGCGGCGGGCGAAGCGGCAGACCCGGAGCAGGCGGTGAAGAAGGCCTTTCGCGCCACCATCGTGCGCCTGGTGGTGTTCTACCTGCTGACCCTGGCGCTGATGCTGGCCATCGTGCCGTGGAACCAGGCTAGCCATGCTCAAAGCCCGTTCGTCACGGTGATGCAGACCATCGGCATTCCCGGCGCCACCGGGGTGATGAACTTCGTGATTCTGATCGCCGCGCTGTCGGCGATGAACAGCCAGCTCTACATCACCACGCGCATGATGTTCAGCCTGTCCCGCGCCGGCTTTGCACCCAAATCCATGGGCGCCTTGAGCAAGAGCGGCATCCCGCTCAATGCCTTGCTGCTGTCCAGTTCCGGCATCGCCCTGGCCACACTGCTTAACGTGGTGTACCCGCAAAGTGCGTTCACCCTGATGATGGCGATCTCGATGTTTGGGGCGATCTTCACCTGGTTCATGATCTTCCTCACGCACCTGTTTTTCCGCCGCTACCGCAAGCGCCACGGCGGGGCGAAGTTGTCGTTTCAACTGCGTTTGTTTCCCTACAGCACCCTGCTGGGATTGGTGTTGATGGGGGCGGTGATGATCACCACCTACTTCACCGAGGCGTTCAAAATGACCTTGGTGTTCGGTGTGCCGTTCCTGCTGATTCTGTCGGCGGTGTATTACGGGTTCTTCCGCAAGGGGCGCGACAAGGCGTCGAGCAAGGCCTTGGCGTAACCTGGCAACTGATCGAACACCCGCGCGCATAACAGCAACTTGCGACAGGCCCATTCCTCCTCCAGAGGCTGGGCCTTGAAGCGGTGCTCCTGGGGCCAACGCTCCAGCGCCGCCAGCGGCACGATGCCCAGGCCGGCACCTCGGGCGACCATGCGCATCACCCCGTCAAAACCTTCGGCGCGAATGCGTGTTTGCAAGCGAAAGCCTGCGTGCAAGGCCTGCTCTTCCAGATAAACCGCCAGGGCACTGTCGGCGGCCAGCGCCACATAGTCATGCTGCAGGCTGTC
Source organism: Pseudomonas sp. HY7a-MNA-CIBAN-0227 (assembly GCF_040310325.1). NCBI lineage: Bacteria > Pseudomonadati > Pseudomonadota > Gammaproteobacteria > Pseudomonadales > Pseudomonadaceae > Pseudomonas > Pseudomonas sp. HY7a-MNA-CIBAN-0227. Next base: position 34,490 of record NZ_JBEOPT010000024.1, read on the forward strand.
GACAAAACTCACCGGCGGCCCTTCAGCCAGCGGATGGTCCAGAGGTAGGATCAACACCAGCGGATCATCGCGAAAGGGCAGGGTCTGCAAGCCGTGGGTGTCGACGGCATCGGAAATAATCCCTAGGTCCGCCGCGCCCTGGCGCAAGACGTGGGTGATGCGCAGGCTGGGCAGTTCCTGCAGGTCGATATCGAGGTTGGGATGCTCGCGTAAAAAATCCGCCAGCAGTTCCGGCAGGTATTCGCTGATCGCCGTGGTGTTGCACAGCAGGCGCACCTGGCCTTTGACGCCGTTGGCGTATTCCGCGAGGTCCTGCTGCATGCGTTCGGCTTGCTGCAACAACAGCCGGGCATGCTGGGCCAACGCCTTGCCCGCCGCTGTCGGCGTCACACCGCGGCGGCCACGCTGAAGGAACTCGATGCCCAACGACGCTTCCATCGCCCGAACCCGCGCACTGGCCGCCGCGAGGGACAAATGGCTGCGGCTGGCGCCGGCGGTGATATTGCCGGTGTCGAGAATGTGCAGGTAGAGGCGAAGGTCGATCAGGTCAAAATGCATGGCCAAATCCTTTATCCATAGCCTCTATCCAGGCAAGAGGCTGGCTCAGTATATGGTGAATTTCCAGCCTCGACCCAACCCTTCAAAATCAGCCGATGAATACATTCCTGGCGTTCTACCAAAACCTCGGTCCAGCCCTGACGTTGCTGGTTATCGGTACTTTCCTGCTGGCGGGCACCGTCAAGGGCGTTATTGGCCTGGGCTTGCCCACCGTCGCCATGGGTATGCTCGGCTTGGCTATGTTTCCGGCGCAGGCTGCGGCGTTGCTGATTATTCCCTCTATTGTCACCAACCTCTGGCAACTGGCGTTTGGCGGGAATTTGAGTGCCCTGATCAAACGGCTATGGCCGATGTTGCTGCTGATTTTTCTCGGCACGGGGCTTGGCAGTTTGTGGTTGGGTATGGATGGCGAGGCGTGGGTGGTGCGAGCGTTGGGCGGGGCGTTGCTGGTATACGCCTTGAGCGGTCTGTTCTTGCCCAACTTCAAGGTGAGCACGGCGACGGAGCGTTGGCTCGGTCCGCTGTGCGGCGTGCTGACCGGCATAATCACCTCGGCCACCGGCGTCTTCGTGATCCCGGCGGTGCCCTATCTGCAAGCCTTGGGCTTGAACCGTGATCAGTTGGTCCAGGCGCTGGGCCTGTCGTTCACCGTGTCCACCCTGGCGCTGGCGGCGGGGTTGTTCTGGCGTGGCAGCCTCGGCGGCGGCGAAATCAATGCCTCGCTGCTGGCGCTGGTGCCAGCGCTGCTGGGCATGTGGCTGGGCCAGGCCGTGCGCCAACGCATCAGTGCCGTGCTGTTCAAACGGGTGTTCTTTATCGGCATGGCGGCGCTGGGCAGCCACCTGCTGATCAGCGGCTAGCGGACGAGGCGCTGAGCATGTCGATGACGCTAAAGCCTACTTGCTCGATCATCTGGGTGAATCCTTAAAGGTGTTTGGAAATTTTAAGGCAATAATCCCCTGTCGATTCGTGCGGATCAGTCAAATGTGTTTTGCCCCGCCAACGCTTATTCCCAAGGGTTATTGTCGATACCCTGCCTCCAGATATTTTTAATCTTTCGAGGCTCCCCGTGAAAAAAGTCCTGTTGCTCAACGGCGGTAAAAAATTTGCCCACTCCGACGGCCGCTACAACAACACCCTGCATGACGCTGCCCTGGCCGTACTGGACCGTGGCGGCATGGACGTCAAAGTCACCCACATCGACGCCGGCTACGACCTGGCCGAAGAAGTGGCCAAGTTCCTCTGGGCCGATGTGATCATCTACCAGATGCCAGGCTGGTGGATGGGCGCGCCGTGGATCGTCAAGAAGTACATCGATGAAGTGTTCACCGAAGGCCACGGTAGCCTGTACGCCAGCGATGGCCGCACCCGCTCCGATGCTTCGCAAAAATACGGCAGCGGTGGCCTGTTGCAGGGCAAGCAATACATGCTGTCGCTGACCTGGAACGCACCGCAGCAAGCCTTCGACGACCCCAGCGATTTCTTCGAAGCCAAGGGCGTGGACGCCGTGTACTTCCCGTTCCACAAGGCCAACGAGTTTCTTGGCATGACCAGCTTGCCGACTTTCCTCTGCGTCGACGTGATGAAACGCCCGGCCATCGAGGCTGACGTGGCGCGTTATGAGCAGCATCTGACTGAGGTGTTTAACCTGGCTCGGTAATGCGGCTAGTATCCAGGCAGCCGCTTAAAGAGGATTCACGTTGAAAGCCCGATCCGATGAGCTACAGATCTTCGTCTGCGTGATTGAATGCGGGTCGATTTCCGCCGCCGCCGAACAGGTTGGGCAGACGCCCTCGGCGGTCAGCCGCACCTTGTCGCGGCTGGAAGCCAAGCTCGACACCACGCTGATCAACCGCACCACGCGGCGCATGGGCCTGACCGAAGAGGGCAAGTACTTCTTCGAGCGGGCCAAGCTGATCCTGGAACAAATGGATGACCTGGAAGAGCGCCTGTCCTCGCGCCAGCAAACCCCGTCCGGGAGGCTGCGAATTAACGCCGCCTCGCCGTTTATGCTGCATGCGATCGTGCCCTACATCGCCGAGTTTCGCGGCCTGTACCCGGACATCCAGCTGGAACTCAACAGCAACGACCTGATCATCGACCTGCTGGAACAGAGCACCGACATCGCCATCCGCATTGGCACCCTGGCTGACTCGACGTTGCACGCCCGCTCACTGGGCTGCAGCCCGCTGCATATCCTCGCCAGCCCCGCGTATCTGGAAAAGTACGGCACACCGACCACGGTTGCCGAGTTGGCCGATCACACACTGCTGGGCTTCACCCAGACCGAAACCCTCAACCACTGGCCGCTGCGCCATGTGCACGGTGATCGCTGGCAGATCCAGCCGAGTATTTCTGCCTCCAGCGGTGAAACCCTGCGCCACTTGACGTTGGAAGGGCAGGGCATCGTTTGCCTGTCGCACTTCATGACTAACGATGACATCAATGCCGGGCGCCTTCAGCCGATCCTAGCGGAGTTCAACAGCGGTTATCGCCAGCCGATCAACGCGGTGTACTACCGCAACTCGCAGTTGGCCTTGCGCATTCAGTGTTTCCTGGACTTTATCCAGGGCAAGTTGGCCAGCTACGCCGACTGATTCGTGACTCCTGCGCAAGATTGAATTGGGCAATACAGACTTATTCGGCATGGATAAGTCCTTGATACTCGATCCAACACTTAGCTCCTTTCACAAAGCCATGCAGGAGATGCTTTCCATGAACGTATTTATTACCGGTACTGCCGGCTTTATCGGTGGCTCCATTGCGACTGGCCTGGTCAAGGCCGGCCACCACGTAACGGGTCTGGTGCGCAGCGCCGAACAGGCTGAAGTAATGACTGCACTGGGCATCGCTCCGGTGATTGGTACCTTGGACGACAGTGCCCTGCTGACCGAGCAAGCGAGCAAAGCCGATGCCGTGATCAACGCCGCCAGCAGCGACCATCGCGGGGCCGTTGAAACCCTGATCAAGGCGCTATGCGGCTCCAACAAGCCGTTCCTGCACACCAGCGGTTCGAGCATCGTTGGCGATGCGTCCGGCGGCAAATCCAGTGATGTCATCTATTTTGAAGACAACTTGCCGGAACCGACCGCCGACAAGGCCGCTCGCGTGGCTATCGACAACTTGATCCTCGCTGCCGCCCAAGACGGCGTGAATTCGGCGGTGATCTGTAACACCCTGATCTACGGCCACAGCTTGGGGGTCAAGCGCGATAGCGTGCAATTGCCTCGCCTGCTGAAACAGGCGCGCAAAAGCGGCGTGGTACGCCATGTCGGCACCGGCCAAAACATCTGGTCCAACGTGCACATTGAAGACGTGGTCGCCCTGTACCTGCTGGCGCTGGAAAAAAACGTCCCCGGCACCTTCTACTTTGTCGAAAGCAGCGAAGCGGCCTTCGTCGACATGACTACCGCCATCGCCGAGGCGCTGAACCTGGGTAAACCACAGGATTGGCCACTGGCTGATGCCGAAGCCGAGTGGGGCTATGAAATGGCCAACTACGGCCTGGGCTCCAACAGCCGCGTGCGTGGCAAGCATGCCCGTGAACTGTTGGGTTGGGTGCCGAAGCGCACCAGCGTGGTGGAGTGGATTCGCAACGAGATGGTTTGATAGGTCCCTGTAAACACTAAACCTTGTGGCAGCCCTAACGCCGGTAAATTAAGGAAATGGAGCACCTGACATTACCTTGTGGCGAGCGGGCTTGTTATGGCAGGCCCGCTTGCCACAGGTCATTCGTCGACCCTGAAAACCTGGCCCCACCCCCTGCATTTGCGTACCATCCTAAGCCTTATTTTCGCTATTCCCCCGGTAACCCCATGAACCTCACCCGCCTGCGTGCCGACTCCCTGGCCGGCCTCACCACGTCTTTTGCCTTGCTGCCCGAGTGCATCGTCTTCGCCCTGGTGGCGCACCTCAACCCGCTGATGGGCCTTTATGGCGCGTTCATCATCTGTACCCTGACCGCGCTGTTCGGCGGTCGGCCAGGCATGGTCTCGGGCGCGGCGGGTTCGATGGCGGTGGTGATCGTCGCGTTGGTGGTGCAACACGGCGTGCAGTACTTGCTGGCCGCTGTATTGCTGGGCGGGCTGATCATGATCGCCTTTGGCCTGCTGCGCCTGGGCAAGCTGGTGCGCATGGTGCCGTACCCGGTGATGCTCGGTTTCGTCAATGGCCTGGCAATTATCATTGCGCTGGCGCAGTTGGAGCACTTCAAGAGCGGTGAAACCTGGCTCAGCGGCACGCCGTTGTACGTGATGACGGGGTTGGTGGCTGCGACGATGGCCATCGTCTACCTGCTGCCGCGCCTGACCCGCGTGGTACCGCCGGCGTTGGTGGCGATTCTAGGCGTGGGTCTTGCCGTGTACCTGCTGGGCCTGCCGACCCGCACGCTGGGCGACATGGCCCACATCGCCGGTGGCCTGCCCACGTTTGCCCTGCCGCAGATTCCCTGGACCCTGGAAACCCTGCAGATCATCGCCCCTTACGCGATCCTGATGGCCATGGTCGGCTTGCTGGAAACCCTGCTGACCCTCAACCTTACCGACGAAATTACCGAAACTCGAGGCTATCCGGACCGTGAAAGCGTGGCCCTGGGCGCGGCGAATATGGTCTCGGGCGTGTTCGGCGGCATGGGCGGCTGTGCGATGATCGGGCAAACCGTGATCAACCTCAGCTCCGGCGGGCGCGGGCGCTTCTCCGGGGTGTTTGCCGGGGTCATGATCCTTCTCTTTATCTTGTTCCTGTCACCGTTGATCGAGCGGATTCCGCTGGCGGCGCTGGTGGGGGTGATGTTCGTGGTGTCCCAGCAGACCTTCGCCTGGGCCTCCTTGCGGGTGATCAACAAGGTGCCACTCAATGACGTGCTGGTGATCATTGCGGTGACGGTGGTCACGGTGTTTACCGACCTGGCCACGGCGGTGCTGTGCGGCATTGTGATTGCGGCGCTGAACTTTGCCTGGCAACAAGCCCGTGAGCTGTACGCCGACGAGCATCTTGAAGCCGACGGTAGCAAGCTCTATCGCTTGCACGGCACGCTGTTCTTCGCCTCGACCACACCGTTCCTCAACCAGTTCGACCCGGCCAGCGACCCGGAACAGGTGACGCTGGATTGTCGCCACCTGAGCTTCGTCGACTACTCGGCCATCGCCGCGCTGATGACCTTGCGCGAGCGCTACACCAAGGCCGGCAAGCATTTACGGGTACTGCACTTGTCCGAACGCTGCAAAAAACTGCTCAAGCGTGCCCGCGTTCAGCACGACTAGCTAGAGCGACGGATCACTTCACGGGCCTACAAGGTTTTCCAGTTCCTGCGCGCGGGTCCGGGTCATGTCCAGCCAGCAGCTGGCACCGTTGACTTGGTCGATGGTGCCGCCGGTTGCCGAGCCTGCGAACCCGCAATTGGCATCCCGATATTTGATCCACAGGCGCTGCACATCCTGCAGCTTCTGTTTGCGATTGCCTTCCTGGGCTGCCATGGCTGTCTTGTAGGCGGTGTTCAGGCGCGTGTCCTGCACCTTGGCTTCCTTGGTGTTGCAGTTGACCATGTCCGCGGTCGTATTCGCGCCATCCATGCATTTTTTCAACGCCGCACTGTCGGCGGCCGACGCGGTGCCGCACAAGGCCAGCAACAAGGCGCTGGCGGCGAAGGGGGCAAGCAGGGCTTTTCGATTCATTGTCGGTTTTTCCTGATCAGGATTCGGTCCGCTGTCTATGACCTGACACCGGCATTTGAGTTTCCAGCGTCCCTCTCAATCCTCATGTAAGAACGCACCTTCGATTTTCATTCTTTGTCTCTGGGCATATCTCAAAGCGACAGCGCTTATCTGTGGGCGAAACTTACTTTCATAAAAATTGAAAATAATCCTCGGTAATGATTTATGAATTTCACAACCTATTCGACGTGACCCTTTCCGAGGAGTACCGCATGGCCGCATCACCGGGCGTTTGGCTATTGGCATACGCAGCCATCGCCATCATTGCATTGATCGTGCTGATCGCACGCTACCGGCTCAACCCGTTTATCGTCATCACCCTGGTGTCCATCGGCCTGGCGCTGCTGGCCGGGATGCCGGCGGACACGATCATGGGCTCCTACGAGGCGGGCGTCGGCAAGACCTTGGGCCACATCGCCCTGGTGGTGGCGTTGGGCACCATGCTCGGCAAGATGATGGCCGAGTCCGGCGGCGCCGAGCAGGTGGCGCGCACGTTGATCGACCGCTTCGGCGAACGCAACGCCCACTGGGCGATGGTGTGCATTGCCTTCCTGGTTGGGCTGCCGCTGTTTTTCGAGGTCGGTTTTGTGTTGCTGGTGCCGATTGCTTTCACTGTAGCGCGGCGGGTAGGCGTTTCGATTTTGATGGTCGGCCTACCCATGGTTGCCGGCTTATCGGTGGTACATGCACTGGTTCCGCCCCATCCGGCGGCGATGATGGCGGTACTGGCCTACAACGCCTCGGTCGGGCAAACCGTGCTGTATGCGATCTTGATCGGCATCCCGACGGCGATCATTGCCGGCCCCGTCTACGCCAAGTTCATCGTGCCGCGCATTCACCTGCCGGCGGAAAATCCGCTGGAACGCCAGTTCATCGACCGCGAGCCACGCACCCGGCTACCGAGCTTCTCGCTGACCATGGGCACCATCCTGTTGCCGGTGGTGTTGATGATGATCGGTGGCTGGGCCAACCTGATTTCCACCCCCGGCAGCGCCTTTAACCAGTTCCTGCTGTTTATCGGTAACTCGGTGATCGCGCTGCTGGTGGCGACCCTGGTGAGTTTTTGGACGTTGGGCCTGGCTCAGGGCTTCAGTCGCGAATCAATCCTCAAGTTCACCAACGAATGCCTGGCGCCGACCGCCAGCATCACCTTGCTGGTGGGGGCGGGCGGTGGCTTGAATCGGATTCTTATCGATGCCGGCGTCACCCATGAGATCCTTGGCCTGGCCCATGCTTTCAACCTGTCGCCACTGGTGATGGGTTGGTTGTTCGCTGCGTTGATGCGCATTGCTACCGGCTCGGCCACCGTGGCCATGACCACCGCCTCAGGCGTGGTGGCGCCCGTTGCCATGGGCCTGGGTTATCCACACCCGGAATTGCTGGTACTGGCCACCGGTGCCGGTTCGGTGATCTTTTCCCACGTCAACGACGGCGGCTTTTGGCTGGTCAAGGAATACTTCAATATGACGGTGATCCAGACCTTCAAGACCTGGACCGTGCTGGAGACCCTGATCTCGGTGGTCGCCTTCGGTCTGACTTACGGCCTGTCACTTTTGTTATGAGCATCATTCTGTAATTCGGAGCCCAATTGATGGACATCCTCTACCAGATCCGCGCCCGCCAGGATTCCTTCAGTGCCGGCGAAGGGCGTATCGCCAAGCTGATGCTCGACGATGTCGGCTTTGCCGCGTCCGCCAGCCTGGAAGAGTTGTCCCAAAGGGCTGAGGTCAGCACCGCCACTTTGTCGCGGTTTGCCCGCAGCGTCGGTTGCCGTGACTTGCGTGACCTGCGCCTGCAACTGGCCCAGGCCAGCGGCGTCGGCAGCCGCTTTCTCGACCCGGCGGGCTTGCCCGAACAGTCGGCGTTTTACCGGCAGATCCTCGGCGATATCGAGGTGACCTTGCGTCAGCACTTGTCCGGCTTCAATCAACGTTGTTTTGTCGATGCCGTGAGCCTGCTGGGCAAGGTGCGGATGATCCATGCGTTTGGCATGGGCGGCCCGTCGAGCTTGTGCAGCGACGAGTTGCAAGTACGCCTGGTGCGGCTGGGGTACCCCATTGCAGCCAGTCACGACCCGGTGATGATGCGCGTGACCGCCGCCACGCTGGGCCCGGAACACGCGCTGATCGTCTGCTCGCTGACCGGCCTCACCCCGGAGTTGCTGAGCGTGGTGGAGCTGGCCCGTAACTACGGCGCCCACATTATCGCCATCACCCTGCCTGATTCACCGCTGGCGCAGTTGGCCGATGTGCTGCTACCGCTGCAACCGGCGGAAACCAGTTTTATCTACAAGCCAACGGCGGCGCGCTACGGAATGCTGTTGGCCATCGACGTGCTCGCCACCGAGCTGGCCCTGGCCATGCCGGACGACAACCAGGAACGCCTGCGACGGATCAAGCTGGCCCTGGACGATTATCGCGGCGGCGCTGATTGCCTGCCGCTTGGAGACTGAAATGAAGTACGACACGCTGATCCGCAACGCCCTGATCATTGATGGCAGCAATACGCCGGGTTATGTCGCCGATGTGGCCCTGCGCGAGGGGCGCATCGAAAAGATCGGCGATTTGTCGGCAGCCCATGCCGAGCATGAAATCGACGCCACTGGCCGGGTGCTGGCGCCGGGGTTTATCGACGTCCATACCCACGACGATACGGTGGTGATCCGCCAGCCACAGATGCTGCCCAAACTCAGTCAGGGCGTGACCACGGTGATCGTCGGCAACTGCGGCATCAGCGCATCGCCGGTCAGCTTGCGCGGCGATCCGCCAGACCCGATGAACCTGCTGGGCAAGCGCGACGCGTTCGTCTACCAGCATTTTGCCGACTACCGCGCAGCGGTGGAAAACGCCCACCCGGCCGTCAACGTCGCCGCGTTGATCGGTCATACGGCGCTACGCAGCAACCATATGGATGACCTGCATCGCACCGCCACGCCCACTGAAATCGCCGCGATGCGTGAACAGTTGCAGGAAAGCCTGGAGGCCGGCGCCCTTGGCTTGTCCACAGGCCTGGCCTACGCCAGCGCCTTCAGCGCCGAGACCGACGAAGTGCTGCAACTGAGCGAAGAACTGACCGCGTTCGGCGCGGTGTACACCACCCATTTACGCAGTGAATTCGAGCCGGTGCTGGAGGCGATGGACGAGGCGTTTCTGATTGGCCGTCACGCCAAGGTGCCGGTGATCATCTCTCATCTCAAATGCGCCGGTGCCGGCAATTGGGGGCGCAGTCCGCTGTTGTTAGCGTCCCTGGAACAGGCGGCCAAGACCCATCCGGTGGGCTGCGATTGTTATCCCTATGCCGCCAGCTCTTCGACCCTGGACCTCAAGCAAGTCACCGATGCCTTTCGTATCACCATCACGTGGTCGACGCCGCACCCGGACATGGGCGGGCGCGATTTACAGGACATCGCAGCCGACTGGGCGGTGCCGCTGATGGAGGCAGCACGGCGCCTGCAACCGGCGGGGGCGGTGTATTACGGGATGGACGAGACGGATGTACAGCGCATCCTCGCTCATCCGCTATCGATGATTGGCTCGGATGGCTTGCCGGAAGATCCGTTTCCCCATCCGCGTTTGTGGGGGGCGTTTCCACGGGTGCTCGGGCATTTCAGTCGTGATCTGGGTTTGTTCCCGCTGCATACCGCCGTACACAAGATGACCGGGTTGTCGGCAGCGCGGTTTGGCCTGGCCGGGCGCGGTGAGGTTCGCGAAGGGCACTGGGCGGATTTGGTGTTGTTTGACCCGTTACGGGTGCGCGACGTAGCGGACTTCAAGGAGCCTCAACGCGCGGCGGAAGGGATTGACAGGGTGTGGGTCAACGGCGTGTTGAGCTACAGCGACGGGCAGGCAAACGGGCAGCGGCCGGGGCGGTTTTTGGCGCGTAGCGGGGATTTGCGCTTGGGGTTTGCTGCTCTATAGTGGCGGCTCTTAAACAGGGAGTCAGCGCTATGCACTTAGGAAAAGTTACCCCTATCCTGCGAATCTTCGACGAGGCCAGGGCCGTTGAGTTCTACGTCGATTTCCTCGGGTTCAAGATCGATTGGCAGCACCGCTTCGAAGCGAATTTTCCGCTGTACCTGCAAGTGTCGCTGGGAGATTGCGTGTTGCACTTGTCCGAGCACCATGGCGATGGTTCGCCAGGTGTCGGGGTGCGGATTCAGGCGCAGGGGCTGGAGGCGTATCAGCAGCAATTGCTGGCCAAGGACTACCGCTATGCCAAGCCAGAAATTGAAGAGACGCCTTGGAATACGCGGGAGATGACCCTCCGTGACCCGTCCGGCAATCGGTTGGTGTTTGTCGAAGAGACCGCAACTACTACGTAAAACACTCCTCCCCCGTACGTAGCAGTTGTCGAGCCCAAGCGAGGCTACATCCGGGTACACCACAACAGTGCTACTTACACCCGAAAATGACTAACCATCTGCTGCAACTGCCCGCCCAATCGCGCCAGTTCCACGCTGGACTTGGCCGTCTCATCACTGGCCGCTGCGGTCTGTTCCGACACATCACGCACGTTGACGATACTGCGGCTGATCTCTTCAGCCACAGCGGTTTGCTGTTCGGCAGCGGCGGCGATCTGCTGGTTCATCGACTGGATGTTCGACACCGTACGGGTGATGTTTTCCAGTGACACACCGGCCTTGCGGGTCAGCTCGACGCTGCTGTCGGTAAGGTTGCGGCTGTTGTTCATCACAGTGGCCACTTGCTGGGTGCCGTTCTGCAAACCGGCTACCAGGCCTTCGATTTCTTCAGTGGATTTTTGCGTGCGCTGGGCCAGGCCACGTACTTCGTCGGCGACCACGGCAAAACCGCGACCGGCTTCACCGGCACGGGCGGCTTCGATGGCGGCGTTGAGGGCCAGCAGGTTGGTCTGTTCGGCCACGGCCTTGATCACGTCCATCACGCTGCCGATTTTGTTGCTCTCTTGTTGCAGGTGCGCCATGGCGTCGGTGGAACGAGCCACTTCGGCAGCCAGGCGTTCGATTTGGGCGATGGCTTCAGCCACCACTTTGTCGCCTTCACGAGCCTGGCCGTCAGCATCCGAGGCGGCCTGGGACGCTTGTTCGGCATTGCGCGCGACTTCCTGCACGGTGGCGGTCATCTCGTGCATGGCGGTGGCCACTTGATCGGTCTCGATCTTCTGGCTGTTGACCCCGGCGCTGGTCTGCTCGGTCACGGCCGACAGCTCTTCGGCGGCGCTGGCGATCTGGGTGACGCCGTCGCGGATACCCGCGATCAATTCGCGCAAGGTGGTGCCCATGCGCTGGATGCCTTGTTGCAGAACGCCCAGTTCATCACGGCGAGTCACTGCAATGTTATGGCTCAGGTCGCCGGAAGCGATGCGTTCCACTACGGCTAGGGTCTCGCGCAGTGGGCGGGTGATCTGGCGGGTGATGATTAGGGCGGCGATAATGCCAACGAGCAGTGCCAATAGGGTGCTGATCAGTTGCAGGCTGCGGGCCTGGGCACTTTCCACGTCGCGGCGTTGCAGCTGGATATCGTACAGAGCGTCGCTGCGGGCGAGAATGTCTGCACCCTGGACGGTCATCTCCTGGCGGGCGAGGACGATATTGGCGTTGGCAGACTTGTAGGTTTGCATCGCGCTGCGATAGGCGCCGAGGGCTGTTTCCAGTGCGGCCAGCTCGGTTTGTTGGCTAGTGCCGAATATCGTGCTCAGCTCTTTCGAACCTTTGATTGCAGCCTCGATTTGCGCAGCGGCGCGGGCTTCGGTGTCCGGGTTGGTGTTGCCGGTGTAGCCGCGCACTTCATAGCGGGCCACTTGAAACTGTTCCTTGGCGTGGTTGACGGCATCGAACTCGGCGAAGCGTTCAGGGCTTTCCGGCATCTGGCGCATGTTGCGGTCCAGGGTGGTAATTAGCGCGCCCGCTGCGTCAGCCCGGTCGCCCATGGTTTGGCGAGCTGCGTTGCCAGCACGGTAGGCCTCGCGCATTTTGTTCAGGGACTGCTGGTAGGCGGTGATGATGCTTTTCTGCTCGTTGAGCAGCTTGAGGTTTTCCGGGCTCTTGAAACTGTTCAGAAGTTTTTGCTGCTGGGCGACAAAGCCGTCGAGGCTGGTCTGCACGTTTTGTGCCACGGTTTCGTCGCCGTTGGCCAGCATATATTGCAGGCGGACGATGCGCAGTTTGGTCAGCGAAGCATTGAGCTGGGTGATGTCGCTCATCCAGTTGCTACGGTCAATCAGGCCACTGAGGCTGGTCCAGCCGGTGAGGGCCAGGATCGAAGTCAGGACCAGTACCAAGCCGAAGCCCAGTCCCAGTTTCAGGTTGACGCTGATGTTACCGAACCACTGGTTCATCGAATTCCTCCAGGAACAGATTACGTGTACGACAGTTGCTGGAAGTTCGCCCAGCCCATAGTTAGTCAGGAGGTATCGGCAGCCAGGGCCAGAGCTGAAACGGTTTTTACAAGAAGGCATGATGCGCGGATGGGAGGCCATTAAAGGCAAGCGCTCCGAGAGGGCGCTTGAGGGGCGGTCAGAGGTCGGCTGCGGCGCTCGCAGGAAGAATCGTCAGGATCAATCGCGACGCAAAATCCCGGCTCAGATGTACCCGGTTGTGGGCCAGTTGTGGGCGCCGAGCTACGCAAGGCGACGTACCGTTCGACCTATGCCAGCGACCGGGATAACTATCGGGTCTATCTGACTTACGATTTGGCGTTGTGGTAGGCGTTCTGACTGATCACTGCTCGACAAAGTAGTAACGCTGTCGGTTCACCGCCATCTCCTTGACTACCGTCACCGGCGCCGTCAGTTGATCGGTGCGATCCAGCATCGCCACGTTGCCCGGCTTGGCGGCGAGGAACGTTCGCAGCTCAGGCTCCGACTGCACAATTGTCAGATACGCCTGGGTATAGAACACAGTGGCTCCGGCGATTCGTTCGTTCGGTTGATACAACACCACCTGCTTGCCCTCGGCTTGCAGCGCCTGGATCTGGCTGACCAGCGGCACGAACGATTGGCGCACATCGGCCTTGGGCGCAAACCAGCACGCGGCGACCAGGTAGCTGGCAATCACCAGGGCAAAAAAGCTGCTGATCAGGCCGCGCCGATGGTCATAAAAGTGCTCGGCGAAATTCGATGTGCGTGCGCGGTGTTTCAACCAGTCCAGTAGTACGCCAGCGTACTCCGCTGCCAGCACGGCGGCGGCCGGCGTCAGTGACATCAGGTACACCGTACGCTTGCTCGATGCCAGGGTCAGCAGGGTGAATTGCGCCACCAGCCACACGCAGAAGAACAGTCGATAACGATTGCGTGCCAGGCTTTTGCGAAAGTGCCACAGCCCCAGGTACACCAGGATGTTCCACGGCAGGAACGCCTCGGGCAATTTGACGAGGTAATAGTAGAAGGGCTCGTAATGCCCGGCTTCGACAAACGAGCCACTGAAGCGTCCGACGCTGTTGGTCCACAGCACCGCACCGACCGCCTGCATCCCGTCGCGTTGAAACAGAAAGCCCAGCCAGATCAGCAACGGTACCAACGCTAATAATGTGAACAGCCCCGGCCGCAGCCAGTCGCCGATCCGTAGGCGCTTGTCCAACAGGCTGGTGCAGGCCAGGTAGACGAAGATCACGATGCCCGGCATCGCGAGGCCCAGCACGCCTTTGCTCAAGGTGGCGATCACCATTCCCAGCGTAAACAGGCCCCACATGGCGGATGATTGTTTCGCCTCGGGGCGGGTCGCCTGGTAAAACGCCAGCAGTGCCATGGTCACGCCCAGGCTGAGCAATGCGTCTTCACCGACACCGCGTACGTTGCTCCAGTAACTGGCCATGGTCGCCAGCATCAGGGCCGCGACGAATGCCAGGGTCTTTGGCCTCCCGAACTTGCGCAGCATGCCGTACAGCAGCATCACACTGAACAACCCGGCAAGCGCCGAGGCCAGCCGCACCGCCCAGGTGCTGGCGCCAAACAGGCGAATCGCACCCGCGTCGAGCCACAGGCTCAAGGGCGGTTTTTCCAGGAAAGGCTCACCAAACAGTCGCGGCACTACCCAGTCGTTATCCAGGTGCATGGCCATGGCGATCCCGGCCACCCGGGCCTCGGTCGAGCCTTGCAACTCGTGATTGCCAAGGGCAAAAAAGAACAACAGACAGCCAAGTAGAAGCAGCAGAGGAGCAGGACGCGTCATGGGTTCTGGCTACCGGGGCAGGGGAGCGTTCGGGGGAACGTTCCAGGCAATCGGCGAGTATACGAGGGCGATTCTTAACGAATCGTGAATGAGTGAGGGGTTTTTGTAAGGCTAGCCTGCTAATGCCGGCAAGTTAAGAAAATGGAGCGCCTAAGATTACCCTGTGGCGAGCGGGCTTATTGCAGTGAGTGGACTTGATTGTGGCGAGCGGGCTTGCCCGCGTTGGGGCGCGCAGCGGCCCTAAAACCATCGACTGCGGTCTTTCTGACAGATCGCAGTGACCGGCCAGGGAGTGCTCCGCACTCCACGCGGGCAAGCCCGCTCGCCACAGGTACCAGCACTCACAAAAAGAGGTGTCGATGCCTATACAGCGATGGGTTCAGCTCGGTCTCCCACCTTTGACCGAGCCCGACTGGACGTCACCGATCAATGTGGAGACTGGCTTCCCAGCGATGTTTCTCTTTCATAGATGAACGGGAACATTTAGTAAGTCATCCGCATATCGTGGTTCAGACGATACTCTGGACTGATGATGACCGAGGTCATATTCCCCTTTCAGCAATCTGCTAAGGTCTAAAGCCCCTGAAACTTCCACGGAAGGCTAGATTTCAGTCCCCATGACAACGGATTGATGATCGGAGCATTCACGTTGAAGAGCTGGCACTGTATCGTCGGTATATTGCTAATCACCACCCTTACTCTGCTGATTGATGTCCCTGTCGATACCTGGCTGACCTCGGCGACCCTGAGCCTGGTCCTCGGTACTACAGCGTTGGTTTATATGGCAGCGTCCTGCCTATTGGCCAGTCGCTGGCGTGTGGTCGAGAGCCTATTTGGCGGCCTGGACCGGGTCTATGATTCGCATAAGTGGCTGGGAATTTGGGCTCTGGTATTCGCCACGTATCACTTTGTGTTCAAGGCCAACCTGGACGTCTGGAACAGCGTACCTATTCTGGAACTCCCCAAGTACTGGACGCGACTGGTACGCCAACTGAGCTACGTCACCTTGGGCCTGATTGTGCTGCTCGCCTTAAACCGTAAGATCCCGTACAGCCTTTGGCGCTGGTGGCACAAGCTGTCCGGCCCGCTGTTTCTGATCGTGATTTTGCATTGGCTGAGCTTCAAGTCACCCATTACCCTGGCCAGTCCTTCAGGCATTTGGTTGATGCTGTTCTGCGGGCTGGGTGTGGTGGCAGCACTCTATAAACTGATGCTCTATCCATTTGTCGCCCGTGCTGGGGAATACCGAGTTACGGCAGTTTCCAGCGACAAGGGCGCGCTACATTTGACACTGGCAGCCGTGCATAAAGGGTTTTCTTTCAAGGCCGGGCAGTTCGCTTTTCTGGCGATGAAGCAAAAGGGTTTGCGTGAGCCGCACCCGTTCACCATTGCCAGCGCCTATGGGGAAAATGGGCAAATTGAGTTCGTGATCAGGGCCCTGGGGGATTACACCCAAAAGCTGCGCGAGCAGGTCAAAATTGGCATGCTCGCGGATATCTACGCCCCTTATGGACGCTTCAAACGCCAGCCCCAGGCCGAACGAGAAATCTGGATTGGCGCAGGTGTGGGTATTTCACCTTTTATTTCCTGGTTGCAAGACCCGGGCGGCCAAGACTTCGACAAAGCCACCTTGGTCTATTGCTTCAACCCCTCACGGGCCTTCCCGCCCGCCGAACAGTTGCAAGCCATGGCCGAGGTACGTGGAGTGCAGTTCGTAGGCAATGTCGGTGGCGTCGAGCAGTTGGCCGAAACCCTGCGTCAGGCAGTAGCCCAGACCGAACCCCACAAGGTTCAGGTCAGTTTCTGTGGTCCCAAGGGGTTACTGGCTCAGGTTCGTGAACTGATGCGTGCCATCCGGATTCCGGAAGCCAACCTGCACATCGAACTCTTCGAGTTCCGTTGAGCCGGCGGGCTGCCGTTTACTGAATAGACCCTGTTTTTGTCAACCGCCTCAACATGGCGCCCGAGCAGCAATGGTTGTCCGCCATCGCCACGTCCGGGGACTACCGACACTGGGTCGATGTGAGGGGGCAGTCCTATGCCCACACCATGAACCTGGCCACCAGTGCACCGTTCAACCTGCTTGCGGCCGTCACCGTGGTGGTGGCCTCGTGCATGCATCGCCGATGCTTGGGCCACGGCGCTGATGGTGCTGGGCGAAGTTGAAGGCCCACGCCTGGCGCAGGAGCGCATGACTGCGCGAGCCAGGTTGTTTATTTTCTATCCGTACGAGCTACATATATATCCGTATCCCATAACTCGCCTCGGCGTTAGAACTCAAGACAGGAGCCGTATGCGGTATTTGCGCATGTACGGATCTGTGCGGGTGGGTGGGAAGTGACTGCCATTCCTGCCGCGACCAAAGGTCTGTCAGTGTCTTGCGTTATCCATACGGGTAACGGAAGACATAACTAGTCAGAGACTTGATCCTTCCTGAATTCAACACATAAGTGCAACGCTCACCCCTGTATGCACTTCGTACGGCGTCTTCCAGCCCAAGCGCTTGCGC
>NZ_JBEOPT010000025.1:0-48030 GCF_040310325.1 Pseudomonas sp. HY7a-MNA-CIBAN-0227
AAGATTAAATTCCGAAACCCCATTTGCGAAAGCAGATGGGGTTTTGTTTTGGGCGATGGAAAAGTATGAGCGAGCGCGCCGGGAGCAAGCTCGACCCTAGAGTTGAAGCCCCGACAAATTTGCACAGTTATTTCTGAAGCAGAACACTAGAATAGGCACCTAACCTTTTTAGAGTTCGAGCCCTATATGCCGGATCCGGTTGATACCCTCAAGGTGTCAGACTTACCGCTGGACGACCTGGTGGCATGCCATGAGTGTGACTTGCTGATGCGCAAGCCAGAGCTTGCCCGTGGTGAAAAAGCCTTATGCCCGCGTTGTGGTTATGAGCTGTACGCCCATCGGCACAATGTCGTCGAGCGTAGCCTCGCCTTGGTGATCGCGGCGCTGCTGTTGTACATCCCTGCGAAC
This sequence comes from Pseudomonas sp. HY7a-MNA-CIBAN-0227, assembly GCF_040310325.1. NCBI lineage: Bacteria > Pseudomonadati > Pseudomonadota > Gammaproteobacteria > Pseudomonadales > Pseudomonadaceae > Pseudomonas > Pseudomonas sp. HY7a-MNA-CIBAN-0227. Next base: position 409 of record NZ_JBEOPT010000025.1, read on the forward strand.
TTTTTACCCATCATGCAGCTCAATCTACTCGGGCAGTCCTCGCAGGACACTGTGTGGAGCGGCGTTGTCGCCCTATTCAACACCGGGATGCAAGGCGTCGCCGTGGTGGTTTTCCTCTGCAGCATGGGCATTCCATTGCTCAAACTCATCTGCCAATTGGCGGTATTGCTGAGCATTCGTTGGAACGTCGGCCGCAGCTACGGCTTGCTGTTCTATCGCATTTATCACCATTTGCGGGACTGGGGAATGCTTGAGGTCTACCTGATGGGTGTGCTGGTGGCAATCGTAAAGCTGGCCGATATGGCTTCCATCACCGTAGGCTTGGGTTTGGCCTGTTTTGTCGGTCTGTTAATGGTCCAGGTGCTGCTGGAGGTGGTGATGTCACCTCACCAGATCTGGCAGGCGTTGTCAGGAGAGGATGCTCATGCGGGCGATTGATGCGGGCATTCTGATTTGTACCGAATGCCACGAGCTGAACAAGCAAGACCCGGACACTGACGAGCAAACCTGCAGCCGTTGCGGTGCATTGGTCCACGCTCGTCGTCCGAACAGCCTGATGCGTACTTGGGCCTTATTGATCACTGCGGCCATTTTGTACATCCCCGCCAACCTGCTGCCGATCATGACCGTCAGCTCCCTGGGGCAGGGCGATCCGAGCACCATCATGTCCGGGGTGATCCAATTGGTGCAGCATGGGATGTTCCCTATCGCGGCCGTAGTCTTTATTGCCAGTATCCTGGTGCCAACGTTCAAACTGGTGGGTATCGCTTTGCTGTTGTTCTCGGTGCAACGCCATCAGCCGCTTTCTGCGCGACAACGCATTATCATGTACCGCTTTATCGAATTCATTGGCCGCTGGTCCATGCTGGATATCTTCGTGATCGCCATCCTGGTGGCGGTCGTAAATTTTGGGCGACTTGCCAGTGTCGAGGCTAATCTCGGCGCTGTGGCTTTCTCCAGTGTGGTGATTTTGACGATGCTTGCCGCAGTAACTTTCGATCCCCGACTGATTTGGGATAACACGGAGTCGGACGACGACCATGACTGATTTGCCTAAGGCTAAAACCCGCCCAGCTTCGAACTGGTCGGCTATTTGGGTGCTGCCCCTGATTGCACTGGTGATCGGCGGCTGGCTGGGATGGCGCGCTTATAACCAGACGGGCATCGAGATCCAGGTTCGTTTTGAAAGCGGCGAAGGTATCCAGGCCAACAAGACCGAAGTGGTCTACAAAGGTATGTCTGTGGGCAAGGTCAAAACCCTGGCCCTCGATGATGAAGGCAATAATCGCGGGGTGATTGCTACCATCGAGATGAACAAGGACGTGGAGCAATACCTCAAGACCAACACCCGCTTCTGGCTGGTCAAACCCAGCGTCAGCCTGGCCGGAATTACCGGCCTGGAGACACTGGTCTCGGGTAATTACATTGCTGCCAGCCCCGGCGATGGAGAGTCTTCGCGCAAGTTCAAGGCGCTTTCCGAAGAGCCTCCACTATCGGATGCCAAGCCCGGCCTGCACCTGACCATCAAGGCCGAACGCCTCGGTTCGCTTAACCGGGGCAGCCCAGTGTTCTACAAACAGATCCAGGTGGGCCAGGTCAAAAGTTACCTGCTCTCCGAAGACCAGAGTACCGTTGAGGTCAAAGTCTACATCGAGCCAACCTACGCCAATCTGGTGCGTAAACATACGCGCTTCTGGAACGCCAGTGGCATCAGCATTGATGCCAACCTGTCCGGGGTCAAAGTGCGCAGCGAATCCCTGGCCAGCATCGTCGCCGGCGGTATCGCCTTCGCCACTCCTGAGAACCGCAAGGACAGCCCACCCACCGATCCAAGCCTGCCGTTCCGGCTGTACGAAGACTTTGACGCCGCGGCCGCAGGTATCCGGGTCAAGGTCAAACTCAGCGACTTCGAAGGCCTGCAGGCCGGCCGTACACCTGTGATGTACAAAGGCATTCAGGTCGGCAGCTTGAAGACCTTGAAGGTCGATCCAGACCTGTCCAGCGCCAGCGCCGAACTGACCCTCGATCCATTGGCCGAAGACTATCTGGTCCAGGGCACCCAATTCTGGGTGGTCAAACCCTCCATTTCCCTGGCCGGCATTACCGGTCTGGAAGCTCTGGTAAAGGGTAACTACATCGCCATCCGCCCCGGCGATAAAGGCACTGCCCCCCAGCGTGAGTTCGAGGCCCGGCCCAAGGCCCCCCCGTTGGACCTGCGTTCCCCAGGCTTGCACATGGTGCTGTTCACCGACAGCCTTGGCTCCCTGGAGGTTGGCAGTCCGATTCTCTACAAGCAGGTCAAGGTCGGTTCGGTACAGAGCTATCAATTCTCCCGCAAGCGCAAGCAACTGGTGATCGGTATCCATATCGAGAAGGAATACGAAGGCCTGGTCAACGGTTCTACCCGCTTCTGGAATGCCAGCGGCGTAACGCTCACTGGCGGTCTGACCGGCGGCATCCAAGTCAAGAGTGAATCCTTGCAGAGTCTGATGGCCGGCGGTATCGCCTTCGAGACGCCAGAGCAGAACGTACCCCTGAAAAAGCGCATACCACGTTTCCGCCTGTTCCCGGATCACGAAGCTGCCAATCAAAAGGGCACGCTGGTGACCATCAAGGTTGACCGTGCCGATGGTTTGCGCAGTGGCACGCCGGTTCGCTTCAAGGGTTTGGACGTGGGCAAGATTGAAAGCGTCGACCTGAGCGCCGATATGCAGTCCGTGATGCTCAGCGCACGTATCACCGAAGTGCCGGAACGTATTGCTCGCGTTGGCAGCCAGTTCTGGGTGGTCAAGCCTGAATTGAGCTTGATGAAGACGTCCAATCTGGAAACCCTGGTGACGGGCCAGTACATCGAGGTGCAACCTGCGGCGAAAAGCGCTGGCCCACAAAAGAGCTTTGTCGCCTTGGCCCAACCGCCTGAGGCTACCCAACAGGAAGCCGGCTTGAGCCTGGTGCTCAGTGCTGCCCGCCGTGGATCGTTGAAAGTCGGTGTGCCGGTGACCTACCGTGAAGTCACCGTGGGCAAGGTCACCGGTTACGAGCTGGGACAGACCGCTGACCGCGTGCTGATCCATATCTTGATCGAACCCAAGTACGCCCCACTGGTACGCACAGGCAGTCGGTTCTGGAACAGCAGCGGCTTCGGTGTCGACTTCGGCCTGTTCAAGGGCGCGACGGTACGCACCGAGTCCCTGGAGACCCTGATCCAGGGCGGCATCGCCTTTGCCACGCCAGATGGTGAGCGCATGGGCAATGCCGCACGTCCCGAGCAGACCTTCCCGTTGTTCGACAAGTTCGAAGACGAGTGGCTAATCTGGGCGCCGAAGATTCCTCTGGGTAAATAAACCCGAACCCATAAAAAAGGCCGCGATCCATTGGATCTCGGCCTTTTTTGCTTTCAGTGCAGCCAATCAGACCTCATCCAACTCCGGCTCGTCCGCCTGCACATTCACTGTCGCCTTCACTGCGTCGTGACGGCGAATGTACTTCCAGTCCGCCTCATCAATGTAGATCCCGTTCGGCCCGCTGCCGCCTTCCAGGTCAATGGCCACCTGGGCGGAAACCTGCGGCTTCACACTGGCCAGAATCGGCACGAAGCCCAGCTGCAAGCTTGTTTCCAGCAGCGCCGCCTGGTTCTTCTCGTCTATGTCTGCTGCCTCATCGAGGTAATACGGCAAGCGCACGCGCCCGGCCTGATCGCGGTCCATCAAGTGCAGCAACAAGTACATGTTGGTCAGCGCCTTGATGGTCATGGTGGTGCCGTTGGAGGCGGCGCCATCGATGTCGGTGTGAATCACCGGCTGACCGTTGACCTTGGTGATCTCAAATGCCAGCTCAAACAGATCCTTGAGGCCTAGCTGGTTATGGTTGGCGGCTACCAGGCGTGCCAGGTATTCCTTGGCCTCTTCGTTCTTGTTGTCCTGCTCGGCGCTCTGGCTCAAGTCGAACACCGACAGGGTTTCGCCTTCTTCATACTGACCGGCACTGTGGATGATCTGGTCGATATGCTTGAGGGCTTCCTTGTTCGGCGCCAGCACGATGCGGAAGCTTTGCAGGTTGGAGACCTGGCGCTTGTTGATCTCGCGGTTGAACAGCGCCAACTGGTGCTCAAGGCTGTCGTAGTCGCTGCGGATATTGCGCAGGGTTCGCGCGATATCGGTGACCGCAGCACGTCGCGCCTTGCCCAGAGTCAGGGCTTCGTCGGTACGGTGTGCGTAAGCGTTGATCAGCAGATGTAGACGACGCTCAACGTCATCCTCACTGTCGAATTTGGCCACGCCCTTGAGGCGCACCTGGGCGTACAGCGCTTCGATCTGGCCATCGCCGCGCAGCAAACCCTGCCAGCTATCCTGGTAGTCATTGAGCAGCGCCAGCAAGTTATCCATGGAGTCGTCGACCGGGTCCATAAACGGCGTGCCAAACGGCAAGTCCGCTGGCAACAGCTGACGACGACGCAAGGCGTCATCCAGCGTGCGCTGCTTGGCTTCCATGTCACCGATCTGGCGCCCCACCAGTTGCAGCTTGGCCGACAGTTGCTGGACGCGTTCGGTAAAGGCATCGCTGGAGCGTTTCAGTTCGTCTTGCGCCGCTTCCATCTGCGCCAGGTTTTCCAGCTTCTCGCCTTCCTCGGCGCTCAGGGTTTGCGCGCGGCGGAAGTCTTCCAAGGCTTTCTGCGCATCCAGCACCTGCTGGTACAGTGCCTCGGTCTGGGTCTTGCTCGCCGCGCGGTCGGAGGCCACGGCTTGCTGGGTTTTCAGTTGCTTGAGTTCTTTTTCCAGACGCTCTTTCTGGTCGCGCAATGCTGCGCGGTCAGCCAGGGCCTGCAACGCCGGCGGCTCGATGTGCGAGATGTCGATGGACAGCCCTGGCACTTCAAAGCGCTCGCCCTTGAATCCATCGAGGATCAGCTCCAGGGATTTGACCCACTGACCGTCGTCGTCCAGGGCAATGCCATGTTCACCCAATGGCAAGCTGAACAACGAGCTGTTGAACAGCCGCATCAGGCGCTCGACGTCCTGCTGGGAGAATTCTTCCCGCAGTTTGGCGTAGCTGTTGTTGTCGGCGTGATCGAGTTGTTGCTTGACCGACTTCAGGCGTTTTTCCAGGTCCCGCAGACGCTCATCCAGGTCCTCGGCGCTGAACTGGCGCGACTGCGCCAGGGCCCCCGCCAGCTCATCGTGAGCATCCTTGGCCGCGAGCAGTTGCTGCTCCAGCACCTTGACGTCATCCACCAGGGCAAAGCGATGCTTGAGCACCGACAACTCACCCAGCCAACGCTGAATACCGCTGATTTCCCGCTCCAGGCGCATCAGTTCCTGGGTGCCGCCGCGCTGGTCGTTCTGCAGCGAATCTTGTTCGTTGCGGTAGTGCTCGGCCTGGATCGTCAGTTCTTCCTTGCGTGCACCGGCGTAGTCCGACCAAGTGCCCAGCAACGAATCCAGCAGTGGCGACAGGCGGTGCAGCTTGCCACGCAGAATATCGCGGTGCTTCACGCCATTGGCCAAGGCTTCGACGAGAGGGCCAGCAGTCACCAGGGCGTTGTAGTCCTGCTCCATGCGTCTTACATCACGGAAAGCTTCTTCACACGCTGCGATGTAATCGACACTGCCAGAGCGCAAGCTGTGTTCGAAGGCATCGAGGAACAGTTGCTTAAGCTTGGCCGCAGTGATTTCGCGCATATGCAGCAGGTTGATAAACAACGCGCGGAAGGTCTTCAGGCTCTGCTCGCTGGTAGAGCGCAGCGGGATCAGCGTCAGGTCCAGCGCAATAGAGGTGTGACCACCCACCAGCAAACGGCGCAGCTCATCGGGCTTGAGTTCATAGGCTTTCAAGCCTTCACGCTCAAGGTTGGTGAACAGCTCTTTCTGCCGTAGGCAAGTATCGTTTTTCTGGTAGTGGGCCAGGTCCAGCTTGCCGGCGTAGGCAAAGAACTGGTGACCGAAACCACCCCCCGGGCCGCGACCGACCACGCCGATCACATGCGGGCCGTGCGGTAGTGCCACTTCCACCAGGATGTAGCTGGTGTCGGTAGCAAAGTAGAAACGCCGGGATTGCTCCAGGGTGTACTTGCCGAAACTCATGTCCGACATGCGCGCCAGGATCGGGAACTGCAAGGCGTTGATCGAAGCCGATTTACCCAGGTTGTTCGCGCCATACACCGACAGCGGCTCTTCCAGCGGGAACAAGCCCAGGCTGTAACCGGCGGTATTCAAGAGGGCGAAGCGGCGAATGCCGTAGCGTTCCTTGCTCATGCGTCGGTCTCCTGTTCTTCGGCAATGGCGCGGGCCATGGCGTCTTCTTCGCTGTCGTCGGTGAAGTCACTAAGGTCCAGCGGATCATTGGTCTTCAGCAATTTTTCGTCGCTGTCCTCATCGATCAATACCGGAGCCGGCAACGGCAACACGCTATGCAAGCTGGCCGCCAAATCGCGGTCCTGCTGCACGGACAGGCACACATCGAGGAATCGATGCATCGGCGGCAGGAAGCGGTAGATACCGTTCTCTTCACTGGCGAAACCGAGCTGTGTCATGCGACGCATGATTTTTTCTTCCAGCTCTTCCTGGGTCTGCACTTCGGCCTGGATAAACAGGTCGCGGTACTTTTCCAGCAACGACGGCAGCTCATCGCGGCCCAGGCTGCCACCGTCGAGCACGGCAATCGGGTCGCGACCCTGGTCGGCCAGGTGCTCGACGATGATGAAGGTGAACAGTGCCAGGCGCTGGGCGGTCTTGTTGACCTGCGCGGCGGCGACGGCGGTGTCCGGGACGAAGTAATAGAAACCACGGGTATCGCATACCAGCTCAAAGCCCAGGGCCTTGAACAGCGTGCGGTACTGGTCCTGGAAGTTCGACAATTGCGCGTACAGCTCCGGGTCGCGGCGGCTGACGTGGTACCCCTTGAACAGCTCGCGAAAGATCGGCGCCAGCTGGGACAGTTCGGATAGATCAAGATGCATGCTGAGTACTTGCATAAGGGGTGCTCGCAGAATTCTCGGCCGCATCAAGGCTAGCCGGGAGCAGGGCGAATGAGCGCAGGCTGACCTGGTGCTCGTGAGTGTGGTAATCCTGGCGTTCCAGACGTTCGCGCTTGAAGCGTTTTTCCCGCGACAGGCGTGAGAACCAGTACAGCAACTCGTCGGTCGCGCCGTCCGGTTCCTGCTCCAGCAGCCAGGTCATCAGGTCCGGCATCGGCAGAGCATCTTCGCAACGCTCCAGCATTTCCTTGACCGTGCGCGGTGCGCGAGGGGCTTCTCCCTTGTGGGATTTGTGTGCCTTGGGGAAGCGCGCAGGTTTGGGTTCGAAGTTCGCCAGGGCGTAGACATAAGCCTCGACCTGGCTGGCACTGCCGAGAAAGGTGCTTTGCGGCCGGGTAAACATTGGCATCGCCGCTTGCGGCACCGCGTCCAGGCCCTTGCGGCGAATCGCCGACAAGGCCAGCGCGGCGCCACGGGTCACGGCGTTGTGCCGGCGGGCCTCTTCGCGCAGCGGCAGCAGTAATTCGCGGGCATGACGCAAGGTCAGTTGGGCGCTGGTTTGCATTTCGAGGATGCGCGCGTGGGTGCGCAGCAGCATGTCATCGTCCACCAGGTGGCCGAGGCGCTGCTGCTCAGTGAGCATGCGCAGCAGCACGTTTTCCACCTTGCGCACGCCTTGTTCGAAGGCGCCGTCGGCGTTCACCAGCTGGATCATCGGTTCTACGTATTCGTCCCAGGTCGCCAGGACTTCGGCGTAACGCTGGCGCAACGGGATCTGCCGGTCGCTGGTTTTGGCCCGATCGGCCACGGCGGCGAGGGCCTGTTCGTCGTTGGCGAGCTTTTTCAGCACGTCGCGCACGCGCATGTCCAGCAACCGCAGCTGCCGGGCCAGGTCGTGGCCGTCACGGATGTCGAAGGCGTCCTGGATATAACCGGCCAGGCGCTCAAGGTGGCGCAGGTAGGCTTCGATTTCCAGGCACAGGCCTAGCCGGTGCTCCTTGCGAAGATAGGCGAGGAAGTCGTGGATCTGCGCGTTGAGCTCGAAACGGTTCGGGCTCTTGGCGACAGGCACCAGGATATCCAGGCGAATCCACACGTCCAGCAGGCTGGTGATGTCCTGGGGCGTGCTGTCCAGTTGTTGGGCGGCCAGTTGCGCGCGCAGTTCGGCGAGGCTCAGGGTGCCTTGGTCGAAGTGTTCGCACAGAGGCTCAAGCAGGGCCCAGTGTTCGGCGAGGGCGCGCAAGACGCGCTTGGGTTCGATCATCGGAATGGCCGGCTGGTTGGCGATTAAAAGCAGCGATTGTACTGCATCCAAGATGGGATTTATCCACAGCCGGTCAGGGTGCTCCTGGATGGGCTTTAAACGCATCAACGGTGGGCGATCATCGTCGAAGGGCGGTAGAATCCCCATTCTTTAGTTATCCACAAGTGGCCGACCTTTGCTTATCGAGTCCCGACGTCGCGCTTACTTGACCGCCATGCAGGTGGTCAACTGGCTGCCACGCACCGAATTGCCCTTTGCCGCGCCTTCGCGGCCCGAGCTGTTGCAAGCGCTGGAACCTTACGAGCCTTTCGAGTCGTCTGGCGAGGAAGCGGCTTCGCCTGTAGCGGTGGTCAAACCTGCGGTTGAAGCGGTTGTTCGGCCGACAGAGCGGGTCAAGGTCGAAGTACCGCGTCGGTCGCCCGTTGCCAAACCGGCGATTGCAGAGCAGGCAGCCCCCGTGGTCAAGGCCCCGGTGGTGCTACCGCCGCGTTTTTCCCTGCAGCTGCTAAGGGCTGGACGCTGCCTGGTGCTGGTGGAGTTGCCCACCGGCGAGCGCTTCCAAACGCGCGACCCGGCGTATCTGCTGCTCAAGGACATGCTACGCGCCGCCGGCCTGCCGGACAGCCCGCAGATCGTCGGCGAACCGGTGCGCTGGCCGCTGCTGGTACGAGGCACTATGGACCAAGGCCCGGAAGCAGCACGGGATTTTGTCCAAGGCTTTGTCTCGGCCCGCCTGGAAGACGAACCTTGCGTCTGCCTGTGGCTGATCGGCCTGCCAGCCGTGCGTTTTGCCGGCGAGGCCAATGCCGAGTCCTGGTACCGCGAACTGCAGGTCGAAGGCCTCGGTTCAGTCTGGGCCCTGCCGGGCCTGGAATTATTAATGGAAGAGCCACAGCGTAAGGCTGATGTCTGGCAAGCCATGCGCCGGCTGATGGCGCGCTGGAAAAGTACCAATGAGTGAGGCTTTATCTTTCCGCCCGATGACCGAGGCGGACCTCGATGCTGTGCTGAAGATCGAATACGCAGCCTTCAGCCACCCCTGGACTCGCGGGATTTTTCTCGACGGACTGGGCAAGTACCAGATCTGGCTAATGTTTGAGGGTGAGCAACAGGTGGGGCATGGCGTGGTGCAGCTCATCCTCGATGAAGCGCACCTGCTGAACATCACTGTGAAGCCGGAAAACCAGGGCCGTGGCCTGGGCTTGAGCCTGTTGGAGCATTTGATGTCCCGCGCCTACGAGGCCAAGGCGCGCGAGTGCTTCCTGGAAGTACGTGACAGCAATACCGGGGCGTTTCGCCTGTATGAGCGCTATGGCTTTAATGAAATCGGCCGGCGTCGGGATTACTATCCGGCTGTAGGTGGGCGCGAGGATGCAGTCGTCATGGCCTGCACCTTGGTGGATTGAGTATAAAACTCATGTGGAAGCGAGCTTGCTCGCTCCCATAGTTAGAACCGCGTTGCTTCAGCGATTGCCATCCACCGGGTCCCGCTCCGCCATCTCCGCCTCATCCAGACCATTCCCGCCACCAATATCATCCTCATCAACGATGCTCAGGTCCCAATCCGCCGGCTCACCTTCCCCTGCTTCATGGGCATCGCGCGCACCATCTTCACGGATCAGCGTTTGCGGGCTCATATCGTCATCGGTCGCCTCATGATCGGCGGTCGAAGCTGCGGTCATCCCGGCTTCTCGCACCCGCTGCTCGGGCATCAAGTGTTCGCGTTCACCCCGCGGGAGCTCATTGCCAATTTCCGCCGTCGGCTCCTCCTCATCAAAGTCCAGCTCCCGCATCGAGCCCATGCGGTCTTCGTTGTCATCAATCGGCTCCGGTTGAGTGGCGCCGAAAGGACGTCGTGATTCAGTCATGGCTATTCCTCATAATGTGGGGCTTATAGTGTGTGGACAGGCGCGGCCCTTTAAGATTCAAGGTATTTTCCGTTCGACTATCTGCGTCCTGGACGTGACCCCGATGGGTGGTCGTCTGTCAAAGCTGCGCATGATTCCTGAGGCTGACCTGATGAACGAACTACAAGACCTGATTGATAACAATGAACGCTGGGCGGATGCGATCAAACAGGAAGATCCGGAATTCTTCGCCAAGCTCGCCCGTCAGCAAACCCCGGAATATCTGTGGATTGGCTGTTCGGACGCTCGTGTACCGGCCAACGAGATCGTCGGCATGTTGCCTGGCGACCTGTTTGTGCACCGTAACGTGGCCAATGTGGTGCTGCACACCGACCTTAACTGCCTGTCGGTGATTCAGTACGCCGTTGACGTCCTCAAGGTCAAGCACATCCTGGTCACCGGCCACTATGGCTGCGGCGGTGTGCGCGCCTCGATGCAGGACCGCCAACTCGGTCTGATTGATGGCTGGCTGCGCTCAATCCGCGACCTTTACTACGAAAACCGCGAAGTGCTGGGCCAATTGCCTACGGAAGAAGAGCGGGTCGACCGCCTCTGTGAGCTGAACGTGATCCAGCAAGTGGCCAACGTCGGCCACACCAGCATTGTGCAAAACGCCTGGCACCGTGGGCAGAGCCTGTCGATCCACGGCTGCATCTACGGGATCAAGGACGGTCGCTGGAAAAGCCTGAACGCCACCATCAGCGGCTTTGAGCAGTTGCCGCCGCAGTACCGTTTGCGTCCGGTAGGCGCTGTTTAAGGGCTTTTACGTTTGCGCCACTGTTCCATGAATAGCTGGCCTTCAGCGTTCAGCGGCTCCTTTATACCGGTGATCCAGCCCCGGCAGTTGCCGGCGCCGCAACGGCAAGGGAACTGCCGAAACAACACGTCTTCAGTGCTGGCGTAATCCATGGTCAGGAGGGTTCCGGCGGGGATGGCCTGGACCGACCACAGCTCCAGCTCGCTGATGTCGAGAAAAGTGTTCGGGTTGCAGGAGTGCAACAGTAGGCCGCTGCACCAGGGGTCATATAGGTGGATGCGAGCAGACACCTGTAGCGTATGCAGGCGTCGCTCGCCCAGGGTGTGCCCGGAGATATTGCCCATTTTTTGCGTAAGAAAATGCCTGCTGATTACCTGTCATTAAAGCGCCGGGATGCTCGCTGACGGGGCAGGCGCTGCGCTCTTCAATTGCTTGAGTTGAGCCTTGATCGCTGGCGTGGCGCACTTGGCCTTCGCTTGCTCGGGGGGGAACTCGCGAATCGAGGTATAGAACAACTCGCAGGTCTGCTCCTTGCGGGTCACTTGCCAGGTGTTCATACAACCTTTGAGTTGCACATTAGGATCGCTGGCGGGCTTTTGGCCCATTGCGGCCTGCCAGCAGGCAGCGCTCAAGTCCTGGCCCATGATTTTCAAGCCGGCATCGTCGGCTTTTTGTTCGTCGCCGTCGTAGGTGTCGGGGTTGGCGGCGTACCAGATGTAACTGGGGTGGTTGGCGCCCAATACCGCGACGTTGGCGCCTTCGGCTGGGCTGATCTGCGCGAGGCCCAGTACCGCCACACTCTGTCCGTACTGCTGCTTGATCCAACTGCGCACTGGCGCGCCGAACGCTACCATCGGCAACGAGCCGCTGGCGTTCTGGCTGAGTTCCTTGACCATCCGCGTCTGGTACTCGGTGAAGTAACCGTAGACCCCCTCCAAATCTTTGCCTGCCGTGGCGGGGGCGGCAATCGGTGCGATATCGATGATGGTCTGGTACTCCGGCGTCTGGGTCGCCGGGAGGCCGTTGGCGGTCAGCAGCGTGGCCCAACGGTCAGTGGTGGCTGATTCCAGGTAGTCCTGGAAGTGGGTCAGGGAATAGTCCGGCGGGAAGTGCAGCAGTTCGATGCTTTTGCGGTTTTCCAGCGCCATGCCCAACGGCAGGAACAGGTACCAGTTGAACTGCCACTTGCCGTCGCTGTTGAGTTTGCTGGCGCCCTGATAGGCCAGGTCTGCCGTGTTGAGCAGTGTGGTCAACGGCTGGCCGTAGCCGTCCGGCACACCGCTGAAGTGGGCCAGTATTTGACTCTGATCGTTTTTTACGCTGACTTTCGCTCGACTGTAACCATCACGCTGAAGGCTCTGGTTAAGGTAATGCTCAACGGTCTGCTCCAGCGTCAGCGGCCGAAAACAGATAACGCTGCAATTATTGGGATAGGCAAACAGTTGGGTGACCCGTTGCGGGGTGCCCAGCGGCACGATGACGTCAGCCTGTACGACCGCACTCAAGCTCAGTGCCGCCAGGGTGAAGGACAACCTGGTCAGTTTAAACATGCATGTTTCCTTGTCAGCGAAAGCCCGTCTGCGCGGGGTGAGTGCCCACCCTCACACAGTAGCGGTTGACCAGGAAACATGCGTGGGAAATCTGTTTTCTTGTCGCTATTGGGCAAGAGCGGCTACACCGTGAAGTGCAACGCATTGCTCAAGTCGCCGATGGGTTTCTGGCCTCGGGTGATCATGAACCTAACCGCACCTGTCGCAATAACAGGCGCGGTTCAACTAAATTAAGGCATCACCGGCGGCAAATACGTCAACGTCGTCCCCAGCGCCCACAACAGAAACAGCACCAGCGGCGTATGCACCAGCAACTGCACAAACGAGAAACCAATCAAATCCCGCGCCTTCAACCCCAGCACACCCAGCAGCGGCAGCATGTAGAACGGGTTGATCAGGTTGGGCAGCGCCTCGGCGGCGTTATAGATCTGCACCGCCCAGCCCAGGTGATATTGCAGGTCGTTGGCCACTTGCATCACATAAGGGGCTTCGATGATCCACTTGCCGCCACCCGACGGAATAAAGAACCCCAGCACCGCTGAGTACACGCCCATCAGCAGGGCGTAAGTGTCGTGGGAAGCTATAGAGGTGAAAAATGTCGAGATATGGTGGGCCAACGTCTGCCCGTCGCCGCCCTTTACCACTGTCATCAGCGCCGCGATGGAACCATACAACGGGAACTGGATCAGCACCCCGGTGGTGGTTGGCACTGCGCGGGCCACCGCGTCGAGGAAACTGCGCGGGCGCCAGTGCAACAATGCCCCCACCATCAGGAACAAAAAGTTGTAGGTGTTTAGCCCCGAAATAGCGCTGATCGCCGGCTTGGTGGAGAACTCATGGAACAGCCACCCGGCCGCCAGCAAGGCCAGCAGGATGGTCAGCAATGGGCTGTGCTCCAGCCATTCGCCGGGGCGGGTCGGTGGTTGCGGCTTGGGCAGGTTAAATGCCGGATCGACTCCGCAGGCCTTGGCGTCACGGGCGGAGTTGGGTCCAGGCGCGGTGACGTAAGCGATGACCAGCGACACCACAATCAACGCCAGCAACAGCACGCCCGATTGCCAGAGAAAGATGGTCTCGGTGAAGGGAATCATCCCGGTGATCGACAGAATCGACGGCGGCAGGCTGGCCGGGTTGGCCTGCAACTGCGCTGCCGACGACGACAGCCCCAGGGCCCATACCGCGCCGAGGCCCAGGTACGCGGCGGCACCGGCGGCGCGGTAGTCCATGCGCAAGTCAGTACGGCGGGCCAGAGCGCGCACCAGCAAACCGCCGAAGACCAGGGACAAGCCCCAGTTGAGCAGCGAGGCGACCATGGAAATCAACGCTACCCAAGCCACAGCGGAGCGGCCGTTTTTGGGAATGCGCGCCAGGCGATCAATCAACTTTACGGCCGGCGGCGAACTGGCGACCACATAACCGCCAATCACCACGAAGGCCATTTGCATGGTGAACGGGATCAGGCTCCAGAAACCATCACCGAAGGCTTTGGCAGCCTCGGTCGGTGCTGCGCCCATGCTCAAGGTCGCTACGGCGACAATGATCACGGCAAGGGCGGCAAACACCCAGGAATCGGGAAACCAGCGCTCGGCAAAGTTCGAGCATCGCAGGGCAAAGCGGGCATAGCGGCTATCTTCGATAGGATCGGCCACGTTGGAGTACCTCTTGTAGTTATTATGGGGGCGGCAGGGTGTTCGCAAGGTATTGCCGCATCTTGGCCCACGGGCATTTATTTGGGAATGTTGTTATTTTCATGGATCAATGAGTAAAACGAATATATCGGCTGTGATTGCCAGGATTCGACTCAGCTCATAACCTGCATGCCATTTGTTTGTCTGCCGAGCTTCTTCATGACTGCCACCGCTTATCCACAGGCGCAGCGTTTCTCCCGCTCCGACTACAAAACCCTGGGCCTGGCCGCCCTGGGCGGTGCCCTGGAAATCTACGATTTCATTATTTTCGTGTTTTTTGCCCTGACCCTGAGCCAACTGTTCTTCCCCCCGGAAATGCCCGAATGGCTGCGCCTGCTGCAAAGCTTCGGCATCTTCGTCACCGGCTACCTGGCGCGGCCCCTGGGTGGAATCCTGATGGCGCACTTCGCCGATCACCTGGGACGCAAACGGGTGTTCAGCCTGAGCATCCTGATGATGGCGCTGCCGTGCCTGCTGATCGGCATCATGCCCACCTACGCGCAAATTGGCTATTTCGCGCCGTTGATACTGCTGGTGCTGCGGGTACTTCAAGGTGCCGCGGTGGGCGGTGAAGTACCGAGCGCCTGGGTGTTCGTCGCCGAGCACGCACCGGCCAATCACCGTGGTTATGCCCTGGGATTCCTGCAGGCCGGCCTGACCTTCGGCTACCTGCTCGGCGCACTGACGGCAACATTACTGGCGCAAGTATTCACCCCGGCCGAGATCCTCGACTACGCCTGGCGCTTTCCGTTTCTGTTGGGCGGTGTGTTTGGCGTGATCGGCGTCTGGCTACGGCGCTGGCTTAGCGAAACCCCCGTGTTCCTGGCGATGCAGGCCCGTCGCAAGACGGATACGGAAATGCCCCTGCGCACCGTTTTGCGTGAACACCGCCACGCACTGCTGCCGGCGATGATCCTCACCTGCGTGCTGACCTCGGCGGTGGTCGTTCTGGTGGTCATCACCCCGACCATGATGCAGAAAACCTTCGGCATGACCCCAAGCCACACTTTCGCCCTGAGCAGTCTGGGCATCGTTTTCCTGAACATCGGCTGCGTCCTTGCCGGCCTGCTGGTGGACCGCATCGGCGCCTGGCGTGCAGTGCTGGTCTACAGCCTGCTGCTGCCGATGGGGATTGCCGTGCTCTACGCCAGTTTGATCGCGGGCGGCGTCTGGCTCGGTGCGGCTTACGCTATCGCCGGCTTGAGTTGCGGCGTGGTAGGCGCGGTGCCGTCGGTGATGGTCAGCCTGTTTCCGGCGCAAATTCGCGTCTCGGGGATCTCCTTCACCTACAACATTGCCTACGCCCTGTGGGCCAGCACCACACCGCTGATGTTGATCGCGTTGATGCCCACCCGTCCATGGATATGCGTGGGGTATTGCGTGGTGATGGGGGCAGTGGGGGCGGTGAGTGCGGCGCACTTCGGCAAGCGCCACACCTTGGCGGGAGAATCGTTACATCAGAAAGTGCCACACCCAGATCACTAAGCCAGAGCTTCCGTGTGCTGTTTTGGTGCGATCAGCGGCTAGTCACGCGCCTCCAATACATAGCCCACACTCCGTAGGGTGTGGATCAGCTTGTGATCGAACGGGTCATCGATCTTCGCCCGCAGGCGGCGGGTCACCCGCGCCATCGCGGCGCATGTACACCGCGTTGGCGTTGCTGTAGTCAGCGCCGGTGCCTTTGCCGTAGCGGGTCATGAACGACAGGCCGGGAATGCTGAAGGTCTGCATGTCCAGGTCGTAGCGCGCCATCCATGAGCGCTCCTTGGGTGAGTTGCAGTCGCTGTACTGGATCGAGTTGTCGAGGAAGATCGAGTCCGACTGGCGCAAGTAATCGAAGTCGTCATCGCCGTTGTTGCACTGGTGCGACAGGGCCAGGCGATGCGCGCCGACCTTCACGCCGAGCCGGGCGCTCCAGATGCTGTTATCGAATTCGCCCAACAGCTTCTTGCCCTCGTCCACCGCCTTCTAGTAATTAAAACCGCCAAACACCGATGGCGGTCGATTGGCTCATGGCATGCAGGAGCCCGCCTTGCAAGTTCAAGCCTTCCAGGCTGGTGTTTTCCAGGGTGACGCCGCGAAAGCTTTCCGGCAACAAGCGCGAGTCACCGTAGTGCACCACCGGCGTTTGCGGGAACACATCACCGACCTTGATCACGGTATCCAGCAGACGCATTTTCGCGGCGCCACCAAGTTTGCTGTAGCCATCTTCGGGACGGTTGTCGCTGTCTACCGGCATCACGCTGAACGACCCCTTGCCGCCGCTGCGCCCGGAGCCCGAATCCAGCTTCAAACCATACATCGCAAAGGCATCCAGGCCAAAACCTACTGTGCCCTGAGTGAACCCTGACTCGAACTTGCCGATCAGCCCTTGCGCCCAAGCCTCTGAATAGCCGTTGCCGGTGGGGCTGGACTGGCCTTTGCGGTCATTACGATTGAAGTAAAAGTTGCGCGCCAGCACGTTCAAGGTACTGCCATCGATAAAACCTTCGGGTTTATCTTCCACGGCCATGCTCGCCAGCGGCGTACATCCGGCCAATACGGAGATTATTGAAAGGTACGTTTGCGGTTAGTGCAGATGTAGCGCTCCTTGGTATTGGCAGCTATTAGCTTTTTTGGTCGCCAGGTGCAGGCCTATCGGTATGGCATGAAGCTGGACATCGCCAGGGTGGTTAGCGTCACGCCACCGATTCGCGCTTGCAAGGCCGTGCCCTCGCGCATGACTTATGAGGACTCCAGCGGCACCCTCAATACCCTCGAATATCAGGTGATGGGCCTGTGCCGTAATAACGGCAGTTGAGGGGCTGGAAAAATATAGTTGGGTGTGGCGCTAAAGCCCTCTTCAGAAAACGCCGCGAGCGCCGATGGTTAGACAGATCGCTGTTCTCACTGGCTATTTTTACTTGCCCATCGGTGCCCCCATGTTCAACACCCGCTTGAAGCAGGAGCTGTCCGCTCTTCGCGAAGAATTGTCCAGCCTGCAGCAAGTCAAGGAGAGCCTGGAGAGCGAAATGCTTGCCCTGACGCTTGATCCAAAAGGGCACATCGAGTCGGTCAACCAAAACTTTCTTCAGGAGATGGCCTACAAGGCGGGTGACTTGCTCGGCCGTGCGATCGAGGACTTTGTCCCAGCCCATGTGAAGCAGGATGAGTTCCAGAAGCGCTTTAAAAACGCCCTCAGCCGTGGCGAACACTTTGCCGGTACCGTGCGCCTGCTGCGTGGCAACGGCAAGGAAGCCTGGCTGCGCTCCATCGTGCAACCGGTACGCAGCGCCGATGGGCGCATCAAGCATTTTTCGGTGTACTCCAGCGATCTGACCCGCACCATCGAGGCATCCCGCGAGCACGAAAACCTGATCACGGCGCTGGTGCGTTCCACAGCGGTGATCGAGTTCGACCTCAATGGCAATGTCCTCACCGCCAACGAGCGTTTCCTCAATGGTATGGGCTACAGCCTGGCGCAGATCCAGGGCAAACATCACCGTACGTTCTGTCAACCGGAGGACTACAACAGCGCCGAGTACCAGGCCTTCTGGAAACGCCTGAGTGCCGGTGAATTTGTCGCTGATCGCTTCAAGCGCATCGACTCCCATGGCCGGGTGGTTTGGTTGGAAGCGTCCTACAACCCGGTGGTCGATGCCAACAACCGGCTGTACAAAGTGGTCAAGTTCGCCACGGTGATCACCGATCAGGTCAATCAGGAGCAGGCGGTTGCCGAGGCCGCTAACATTGCCTACAGCACTTCCCTGCAAACCGACAGCAGTGCCCAGCGCGGCACCACTGTCGTGACCCAGGCGGTGGACGTGATGCGCGACCTGGCCAAGCACATGCAGCAGGCGGGCGAGGGCATCGAAGCACTCAATGCCCAGTCCCAGGTGATTGGCAGTATCGTCAAGACCATTAGCGGGATTGCCGAGCAGACCAACCTGCTGGCGCTCAACGCCGCCATTGAAGCTGCCCGCGCCGGGGAACAGGGGCGCGGCTTTGCGGTGGTGGCCGATGAGGTCCGGCAGTTGGCCTCGCGCACCAGCAAAGCCACCGAGGAAATCGTCGGGGTGGTGCGTCAGAACCAGGACATGGCCCGGGATGCGGTGGCGTTGATGACCGATGGCCGACTCCAGGCCGAGCAAGGCTTGGCCCTGGCGGCGGAAGCGGGCACGGTGATCGTGGAAATCCAGGACGGCGCGCAGAAAGTGGTCAGTGCGGTGGGGCAGTTTGCCAATCAGCTGGCTACCTAACTTCCGTGCTTGTCGTAGTGTTGGGTTGCGCGTGGATTTCAAAGTGCAGCATGTCGAACCACTGCCCATGGAACAGAAAACTTTTGCGTGAGTGGCCGTACTGAGTGAAGCCGCTGCGCTCCAGCACCCGCAGGGAGCCTGGGTTTTCCGGGCGCACCGTGGCTTCGATGCGCAGCAGGGCGTGCTCTTCAAAGGCTTTTTTCAAGCCTAGCCCCACGGCTTGCCGGGCGAGGCCGCGCCCGGTGTGGTCGGCGCCCATGCGGTAACCCAGGGACGCCGAATGGAAGTACCGGCGCCGGACTTGGGTAAAGTTGATCCGTCCCACCAGAACCCCGTTCTCGCGCACCAGATACTGATAGGCACGGTCTTCATTGGCTTCCAGCAGGGCGGTCTCGATTGCCCGGGTTACGCCGTCGACGCTGTAGTAAGTGTCGGGTCTGGCGTTGACCCAGCTTTCGAAGTACGCCCGATTCCCCAGCTCGAAGGCCAGCACTTCGTTCACGTCATCCCACTGCGGGGGCGTCAATGTCAGGTTCATCCTTGTAAAGCCTCGCGGTCGCTGTAACGAACGTTATCTTCATCTCACAACCCAGAGTGTGGGTTCAAGTTTCAGGTGGCTGGGCATGAAGCTTTAAACCTACCATCGCGCCTGCCTCAGCGCCCGAGCATCTTCACCCAGCGTGACGGCGGCAACCCGAAGGTGCTGCGAAATTGCCGGGTCATATGGCTTTGGTCGGTGAAACCTGCGGTCAGCGCGGCGTCGACCATCGACTGGCCCTGCACTAGCAGGCTGCGCACCAGGTCCAGGCGGCGCATGGTCAGGTAGCGATAGGGACTGGTGCCGAACAGCAGGCGAAAATCGCGCGACAATGCCCAGCGATCCCGGCCGCTGTGTTCGGCCATTTCATCCAAAGTGATGGTGCGGCCCAGGGCGCTGTGGATAAATTCCCGGGCACGTTCGGCGGCTCGGTAATCGAAGGTCTTGCGACTGGTGCTGATGCCCGATGCGTTATTCAGGGCATGGGCCAGGTCGAACAGTGCGTCCTGTTCCTGCAACGGATCAATCGGGCAATCCAGGCTTTGCAGCAGCACTTCACTGGCCCGGTACAGCCACGGGTCGCTGGACAGACCATTGTGGATAAACGGCAACGGCTTGCCGCCGAGAATCTGCTGGATCAGCGCCGGTTCGACATAGATCATCCGGTACTTGAAACCTTGCGCGCTGCCGGCATAACCGTCGTGGACTTCATCGGGGTGCAAGACCATGGTCCCGCCCGGCAGGCTGTGACTCTGGGCCCCGCGATAGTGAAAGCTCTGCACGCCAAACAGGGTGCGGCCGATGGCGTAGGTGTCGTGGCGATGGGGGTCGTAGCCAAACCCGGCAAAATACGCCTCGATGCGCTCCAGCCCACTGGCGTGGGGGGCGCGGTGCAGCCAGTCGAGAGTGGGTTTGGTCATGGCAGAGCGGCATATTGGGATATAGATACGTTAACCCAGTGTGAATCAGCTGTCTGCCGGGGTCTTGAACGATCGTGCACGCAGTGGGCAGACAGCTCCGTTGGCCGGGTCTATGATTCGTGTTCGTGCACTGACCTGGCGGAACCCTTACATGGATTTTTTCAATCCTGCCTATGCCGCGCCGCTGGTGTCGCTGGCCCTGCTCTGGGCCGTCGCCGTGGTGACGCCGGGACCGAATTTCTTCAATACCGCGCAGTTGGCCGCCAGTTGCTCGCGCCGCCACGGTGTGGTGGCGTCTTGCGGCGTGGCCACCGGCACGGTGATGTGGGGTTTGGCCGGCGGGTTGGGGATCAAGTCGCTGTTTACCGCAGCGCCTATGCTGTACCTGGCGTTCAAGATCATCGGCGGTTGCTACCTGATTTACCTGGGATTGAAGTTGTTCAAGCGCGCAGCACCCGCCATGGATCAGGCCCTGTTGCCTGATGAGCCTCAGCGCTCGCTGTTTTCCGCCTGGCGCCTGGGATTGCTTGGCAATCTGTCCAACCCCAAGGCGGCGCTGTTTGTCGCCACCATCTTCGCCTCCACCATGCCTGTGTCGCCCTCGCCGATGTTGTTGACGCTGGCGGTGATCACCATGGCGAGCCTGTCATTCAGTTGGTACTCCTGCGTGGCGCTGGTGTTTTCCAGCGAGCGGATGGCCAACGTCTACAGCCGTTCGCGCAAGTGGCTAGACCGCTTTGCCGGCAGTTGCTATGTGCTGTTCGGCGCGCATCTGGTGACTACTCGCTGAGATCAGCGCATAGGAAAAAGTGCCACAGCCCCTTTAAGTTGATGCAAGCCTGGTGTTAAGTAGCGTGACTTTTCAGAACACGTTCAACGCGAGGCCAGTCATGAGCAAGTTGCGGGTAGGTATTATTTTTGGTGGGCGTTCGGCCGAGCACGAGGTGTCGTTGCAGTCGGCACGTAACATCGTCGATGCCCTGGACCGTTCGCGCTTCGAGCCGGTGCTGATTGGCATCGACAAGGCCGGCCACTGGCACCTCAATGACACCTCCGATTTTCTGATCAACCAGGAAAACCCTGCGTTGATCGCCCTCAACCAGTCCAGCCGCGAGTTGGCCGTGGTTCCGGGAAAGGCCAGCCAGCAATTGGTGGAAACCTCTAGCCAGACCTTGCTGGAACACGTCGACGTAATCTTCCCCATCGTCCATGGCACCCTTGGCGAAGACGGTTGCCTGCAAGGCCTGCTGCGCATGGCGGACTTGCCGTTTGTTGGCTCTGACGTATTGGGTTCGGCGGTGTGCATGGACAAGGACATCAGCAAGCGCCTGCTGCGCGATGCCGGGATTGCGGTGACGCCGTTTATCACCCTCAACCGTGGCAACGCTGCCCGTACCTCGTTCCAGCAGGCGCAGCACAAACTTGGTTTGCCGATGTTCGTCAAGCCGGCGAACCAGGGCTCTTCGGTGGGCGTGAGCAAAGTCGGCAACGAAACCGAGTACCTCGCCGCCGTTGAACTGGCCCTGGGCTTTGATGAAAAAGTGCTGGTGGAGTCGGCGGTCAAAGGCCGGGAAATCGAATGTGCCGTGCTGGGCAATGACAACCCTATCGCCAGCGGTTGCGGCGAGATTGTGGTGCGTGATGGGTTCTATTCCTACGACAGCAAATACATCGACGACCAGGCCGCCCAAGTGGTGGTGCCAGCGGCTATCAGCGTCGAAGCCAGCGAGCGTATTCGCACCCTGGCCATCGAAGCCTTCCAAACCTTGGGCTGCGCCGGGCTGGCGCGGGTCGACGTATTCCTCGCTGACGACGGCCAAGTGCTGATCAACGAAATCAACTCACTGCCCGGCTTCACCCGCATCAGCATGTACCCCAAGCTGTGGCAGGCCGCCGGCATGAGCTATAGCGAACTGGTCAGCCGCTTGATCGAGCTGGCGCTGGAGCGGTATGCAGGGCGTAAGGGTTTGAAGATCAGTCGTTAAGTGAAGCCCGTGCCAGCCAGTAGATAGGGCAGGGATCTACGGGGTCAATCGCAGCTGCGAGCTATTTAATCCCCCAACGCCTCCCCCTCACGCCGCGGATCAGCTCCACCACTCCACGACACCTTGCCCTGGGCATCCCGCACCCGAACGATTGCCTGGGTGCCACTGGTCATGTCGATCTCGCTGAGGACGTGGCCCTTGTCCTTGAGCGCCTGTTTCAACTGCGGGCTGAACAATCCTTGCTCCAACTCGGTCGCGCCGTTGCGGCTGCCGAAGTTGGGCAGGCTGATGGCGGCTTGCGGGTCCAGGTTCCAGTCGAGCATGGCTACCAGGGATTTGCTGACGTATTCGATAATCTGTGAACCGCCTGGGGAGCCGACGGTAGCCAGCAGTTCGCCGCTTTGGCGGTCGAATACCAGGGTCGGAGCCATGGAGGAGCGTGGGCGTTTACCCGGCTCGATTCGGTTGGCGACCGGCTGGCCGTTTTCCTCGGGAATAAAGGAAAAGTCCGTCATCTGGTTGTTGAGCAAAAAGCCCTGGACCATGACGTGGGAGCCAAAGGCCGCCTCGACGGTGGTGGTCATCGACACGGCGCCGCCTTGATCGTCCACGGCCACTACCTGGGAAGTGGAGATGCGCAGCGGCGAGCGATCCGGCGCGTATGCCACCTCAATTCCAGCAGGCTTGCCGGGTTGGGCAATCCCCATGCTGCGATCACTGATCAAAGCGGCGCGGCTGGCCAGATAGTCGGGGGCCACAAGCCCGGCGGTCGGTACCGGAACGAAGTCGCTGTCGGCCACGTACAGGGCGCGGTCGGCATAGGCCAGGCGATCGGCCTCGGCGATCAGGTGGACGGCTTCCGGGAGCGGCTCCAGGCCTGCCGCTGTTGGCGTTTTCACCGGTTTCAAGGGGGCCAGCGCCAAACGTGGATCGCGGGCTTCTAATGCCTGCAAGGTGCCAAGGATCTGCGCAATGGCAATTCCGCCCGAAGACGGTGGCGGCATGCCGCAGACTTGCCAGCGTTTGTAGTCGGTGCACAACGGCGCGCGCTCCTTGGCGCTGTAGCCTTTGAGATCGCTCAGCGACAGGCTGCCGGCGTTGCTATTGCCCTGGACCTTGCGGGTGATTTCTTCGGCAATTGGGCCGAGGTAAAGAGCGTCCGGTCCTTCCTTGGCGATGCGTTTGAAGACGTTGGCCAAGGCTGGGTTTTTCAGCAGCGTTCCAGTGGCTTTTGGCGTGCCGTCGGTGTTGAGGAAGTAGGCGGCCATGTCCGGTGATTGGCTGATGTACCGGTCGGCGGCAATCAGGCTGTGCAGGCGTGGGGAAATCGGGAAGCCTTTTTCGGACAAGTTAATGGCCGGCTCAAACAACGTGGCCCATGGCAGTCGACCGGTCTTTTTGTGCGCCATCTCCAGTGCGCGCAACACGCCGGGTGTGGCGACTGAACGGCCACCAATCTGCGCCTGAGGAAACGCCATCGGCGTACCGTCGGCCTTCAGGAACAAGCGCTTGGTGGAGCCGGCCGGCGCAGTTTCGCGACCGTCGTAGGCGCGTACCTGTTTACCGTCCCACAGCATGATAAAAGCGCCGCCGCCGATCCCGGAGGATTGCGGTTCCACCAGGGTGAGTACCGCTTGCATGGCAATCGCCGCATCAATGGCCGAGCCACCCTTGCGCAGGATTTCCCGCCCGGCTTCGGCTGCCAACGGGTTAGCCGCTGCAGCCATATGGCGCTCGGCGTGACGCACGCTCATATCGGTGCGATAGCCCGAACCCAACTCGGGGGCAGGCGGCAACTCAGGCGTGGTGGCGCTGTGGCAAGCGGCGAGGGTAAGAGCGGCGGCTATCAACGAGAGGGTGGTAAGCCTGTGATGATGAAAAATCGAAAACACGCGATGAACTCCGTTCATTTTGAGAATGATCTGTTGTCCCTAGGGTAACGCTCTACAGGTAAATCGTATCTTGCCTATACAGCACGGCCTTGCCGGAAATAATCACCCGATCGCCGCGCAATTCGCCGCGGCGCTTGCCGCCCTGCTCAGCGTGCAGCCGGGTTGCCACCAAAGGGGTGGTCGCTAAAGGCGTCAACTTGGTAGATGTCCAGTTTCACCGGGGCGCTCCGTCTGTTTGGGGAGGTCGGACACTAGCAGTGGAGGAGGGCGAGCGTCAAAATCCGAGAGGTAGTTGTTCGGTGCAACTTAAATTCATGTAGTTGCCTTGCACAACTAAATGCCCTGTTCAGATGAGGTAGCCCCTGTGAATGCTTTCCAACCGGATCTCATTGATCAAATCCGTTCGGCATCCCGACTCATGGTTCGAGAGCTGGGTTTCATGCAACCCAGGTTGGCGGAGACTCACTTACGCAAATGCATGCCGATTACTATTCCAGGCACGCCGAATTCGGCCAGCCCTTTGAAAGCCTGGTGGCATCGGACATGGCACAGTTGATGGGGCGCTTGTCCAATCCTCGCAACGAGGTGTGGACCGTATTGGACGCTGAGCGGATTGTCGGCTCGATTGCCATCGACGCTGAGGGCGAAAAGGGCGAGGCGATACTGCGCTGCTTTATTCTTGATCCATCGGCTCAAGGCCAGGGATTGGGTAAACGCTTGTTGAACGAGGCACTTACCTTTTGCGATGAGCAGAGGTTCCCCGTCGTGCGGCTTTGGACGTTCAAGGGGCTTGATGTCGCGCGCAAGCTCTATGAAGACGCGGGCTTTATTCTGGAATCGGAACAGGAAGGGCAACAGTGGGGCGCGCCGGTGATTGAGCAGTGTTTTGTAAGGCTGGGGTAATGCAGGGGTAGGGATTTTCTCCAGGCATAAAAAACGGCCTACCTTTTGGTAAGCCGTTTTTAGTACTTGGTGGTACACAGACATTTGAACTAGATAAGTAACATGCTGTATTTGTTGGTTATTTATGTGTTCGTATTTTAAAGGGATACACCAGGGGATACACGGCTCTATCTTCGATGCGCGATTGATGCTGGCCTCCGAACGAACCTAGGCCAGCAGATGACCCATAGAGGTTACCAGCGGAACGTGAGCAACTACCTGGAATCCGGGGGTTGGCCAAGCTGGGGAACCGACCATTTTCCGCTCCAGGGTGAACGACTCGTTCACCCCCTGCTCCGACCTACTGTCAGGTCGCTGGAAGCCCCGGTAAATACTTGACGAGCATCAAGCGCCAGCACACCACCTTTCACGCTGGCGGCGGCGTATTGCTTGGACTGCGGGCAATTTTAACGTGGTCTTTCGGCGAAAATCCGTCTAGTGCCTGTCTAGTATTACTTAGCGTTCTAAGGATTTATCTGGGTCGGTGTTTCACCACCCCATCCCGCAGGCTTGGGCCTGGCGATTGGTCGAGCAGTTACCTTTAGGGCCCAGTTTGGAATTTTTGACAACGCTGGTACCAGCCAAGCGGTGCGAGTGCCCGAAAAGCCATGAACTGCGTGGCTTTCAGCGTTCCCACTTGTGGGGGGGGGCGGAGAAATCCGTCAAGATCTGTCAAAAATTTCGTCAAGACTCCGTCAAGGATTATGGCCGCGTTTGCCTGGGGCGGCCGTGGGCCACTTGTCCCGAAAGTGACCGTCGCGGCCCCTCCCTGTTTCTGGACGAGGTAGCTTTCGGCCGCCTAGCCGATCCGCCGCCAGACCGTGCTGGCTTTGGCTCCTGGGCCGAGCTGGATGATCTGCGGCCTGTCCGGCTGTCCAGAGCCTGTCCAGAATCCGTCTGGGGTATGAGACGGCAAAGCCCGGCTCTTGACGGCCCCCGCATGGGATAAGCCTCAGACGCCCACCCGGCACCGGTTTCGTCTCATGCCTGTCTTACATTCCGACGAAGGGTGGACAGCGTAGCTAAAGCATCACAAAGGGCCGTCGATAGACCTCTATAGTTTATCCCCTGGTAAACGCAATCTACTGCTTGGAGTATTTATGTTCGGCTGGATCAGCAATATCCGTGTAGGTACCAAACTCAGTCTTGGATTCGGCCTGGTATTGGCGTTGACTTTTCTCCTTGCTCTCACCAGTTGGACAGCAATCAATGCTCTTGCTGAGCGCGGCGTCAAAGTACAGGACATCGCTCGTGTCAGCGAGATGACCAAGGACCTGCGAATTCATCGCTTGCAGATGGAGCTCAATCCTAAGGGGGACAGTGACCGGATGATCCTCCAGACGCTCGACGAACTGGCTGGGTATTTGAACACTGCTCGTGTCCAACTGACCGTGCCCAGCGATGCGGCGCTGATTGACCAGCAGATAGCCGCGGTCAGGGTGTATCGCGATGCCCAGGGCGCCTTAAGCCAGGCGGGAGCCGATCTGGCTCCGGTGTTCGCCCGAATAGGTGTGCAAGGCGATATCCTGCTCAATACCACTCAGCAGTTGATAGCGTCGCAATCCGCTAAGCGCGATGCCGATTCGTCTTTTGCTAAAACCTTGCTTGCTAGCATCGCTGCGCTGGCGTTGCTGCTCGGTGCCGTCGCGGCCTGGATCATTACCCGGCAAATCGTTACACCGTTGCAGCATGTCCTCAAGGACGTCGATCGTATTGCCTCAGGCGATTTGAGTCAGGATATGGAGGTCAATCGCCGCGATGAGGTAGGGCAATTGCAGAGAGGCCTGCAACAGATGACCACCAGCCTGCGTGAACTGATTGGCGGTATTGGCGCTAGTGTCATCCAGATTTCTAGCGCTGCCGAAGAGTTGTCAGCCGTCACCGAGCAGACCAGTGCTGGTGTGAACAGCCAAAGAGTCGAAACCGATCAAGTTGCTACTGCCATGAACCAAATGACCTCCACCGTGCAAGAGGTAGCGCGTAATGCTGAAGAAGCCTCTGACGCCGCGGCCGCCGCAGATCAGCAGGCTCGCGAAGGTGACAAAGTTGTTGGCGAGGCAGTGGCTCAAATCGAACGCCTAGCTATCGAAGTCGGCAACTCCACCGTAGCTATGAGTAATCTCAGAGAGGAAAGCAGCAAAATCGGCGGCGTGCTCGATGTTATTAAGGCGGTCGCCCAACAAACCAACCTACTCGCTCTCAATGCCGCCATTGAGGCCGCGCGAGCTGGTGAAGCTGGAAGAGGTTTTGCGGTAGTTGCCGATGAAGTTCGTAGCCTGGCGCAGCGTACCCAGCAATCCACCGAAGAAATTGAAAAGCTGATCTCCAGCTTGCAAAACGGCACTCAAGAGGTTTCCGCCGTTATGGAGAACAGTCGTATATTGACTGATAGCAGTGTTGAGTTAACTCGTCGTGCTGGAACATCTCTGGAAAATATCACCCGCACGGTGTCTACAATCCAGTTGATGAATCAGCAGATTGCTTCAGCCGCTGAGCAGCAGAGCGCAGTGGCTGAAGAGATCAACCGTAGCGTGCTGAGCGTGCGTGATATCTCTGAACAAACCGCTGGCGCTAGTAATGAGACAGCGGCCTCAAGTATCGAGTTGGCACGCTTAGGCCAGGAACTTGACGTTTTGGTTAAGCGCTTTCGATTATAGGGCTGATCTAAAGCACTCCCCAATCAGTTAGCCGGTAGACGGATAGATTGAAGCTGACGCTGGTTAGCATTGCATTGCGCTGGTGATTACAGGGGGGCGTTTCACAAATTGGTTTAGCGCTTTACGCAACACCTCCGTGGGTTTGTTTTGCGAATGGCCAGGTTTCCAGTCAAAACGCCTGCTTTTGGTAGAAACCAATGCCCGGCACCCCATAATTGTTGATAACGGGTGGGTGACTGACGTTTGCCGAACACCTGGAAGACGTGACGCTCCAGGGCGCCGATGATTCGCTTCGCGGTGCCCGCATTCCAGTTGGTGAGACGTGAGGTCTACCACTCTCGCGCCAGTGGCTCGAATGTCTCGCCGGTGATATCCCTTTCCGCTTCCGTCCAGCTCGCGATACTCGTTGGCATCAGGCTCCAGGCCTGCATGCGGTATCGGAAAGGGGGCGGCGTTTTATCTCGGATCGCTTCATTTGGGCTTGTATCCCCTCGGTTCAATTATTTATCGAGGATGCACAGGGGGATACAAGGAGAGATAGCCAGAAACAAGAAAGCCCGCACTAGGCGGGCTTCTTGAGGTGATTCATAGACTGCTGTAGACGTCTATGGATCGGTACTTGGTGGCTACACAGGGACTTGAACCCCGGACCCCAGCATTATGAATGCTATGCTCTAACCAACTGAGCTATGTAGCCAAGTGGCGCGCATTATTCGCGTAGAACGATTATGCGTCAAGCCTTTTTGTTGAAATTTTATCTACGCTATCAACTGTTTATCGAAAATCGCCGGGTAAGGTGACGAGTGGCGGGGCCTTGGTCGTTCCTGTGCCAGCGCGCAAGGGCAGGCAATCCGAAGACAAACCAGCGAACCCTCCCGGCACAAGGCCGAAAGTTTCTCTAGGAAACGTCCCGCAAAATATAGCGATTTTCCTTGCTGGCTTTTTACAAGCCGTGGCGGCAGTACTAACTCATCAACTCGTTAGCACCCTAAGGGGATGGCAATCCTGCAGCGAAAAGTGGCACATTGTCGCACCTGCGCCTGTGCATCCATCTGCTGTACGGAAACCTTCTTCATGGCTCTGAGCAATTCCCAGCCCACAGTGGCTACGGCGCCTGCCGCCGGGCAATCCAGCCCATTGGTCATGCGTGTCATTGGCGCGGTGGCGCTGGCGCATTTGATCAATGACTTGATCCAGGCGGTGTTGCCGTCGATCTATCCAATGCTCAAGGCCAGTTATGGCCTGACGTTCACCCAGGTCGGGCTGATTACCCTGACGTTCCAGCTCACCGCGTCGCTGTTGCAGCCGTGGGTGGGGTATTACACCGATCGCCATCCCAAGCCGTTCCTGTTGCCATGTGGAATGGTGTGCACCTTAATCGGGATTCTGATGATGTCCCAGGTCGGTAGTTTCCCGATGATCCTCGTTGCTGCGGCGATGATCGGTGTTGGCTCCTCGACGTTTCACCCGGAAGCTTCCCGTGTGGCGCGCCTGGCTTCGGGCGGGCGCTATGGCCTGGCGCAGTCGACGTTCCAGGTCGGCGGTAATGCCGGTTCCGCCTTTGGCCCGTTGCTGGCGGCGGCGATCATCATTCCGTTCGGCCAGGGCAATGTGGCCTGGTTTGGTTTGTTCGCGGTGTTTGCGCTGGGTGTGCTGTATGCCATCAGTCGCTGGTACCGCAACCATTTGAACCTGTTCAAGCTTAAGCAAGGCCAGGCGGCGACTCACGGCCTGTCCAGGGGGCGCGTACTGAGCGCACTGGTGGTGTTGGGGCTGCTGGTGTTTTCCAAGTACTTCTACATGTCCAGTATCACCAGCTACTTCACCTTCTACCTGATCGAGAAGTTCGACCTGTCGGTGGCCAGTTCCCAGTTGCACCTGTTCCTGTTTCTCGGTGCGGTGGCGGCGGGGACGTTTTTCGGCGGGCCGATTGGCGACAAGATCGGCCGCAAGGCGGTGATCTGGTTCTCGATCCTGGGCGTTGCGCCATTCACCTTGCTATTGCCCCATGCCGATCTGTTCTGGACCAGCGTGCTCAGTGTGGTGATCGGCTTTATTCTGGCGTCGGCGTTTTCGGCGATTGTGGTTTACGCACAGGAGTTGGTGCCGGGGAACGTGGGGATGATCGCCGGAGTGTTCTTCGGTTTGATGTTCGGTTTTGGCGGGATTGGTGCGGCGCTGCTGGGGCACCTGGCTGACATTCACGGCATTGAGTACGTGTACACGCTGTGCTCGTTCTTGCCATTGTTGGGGGTGTTGGCGATTCTATTGCCGCGTTCGAAACAGGCGTGATACCTGAGTCTTGACCCAGGGGGTATTGCTCCGTCCCTGGGCCATACCTCTCCTATCGGGAAGCGTGGGACTGTGTCACCCGTTTGAGCTGTTCGCGCGCGCGGGACAGCCGGGAGCGTACGGTGCCGATTGGAATCGCCAGCACATCGGCGGTGTCCTGGTAGCTGCCGTCGGTTTCGAGTGAGGCATACAGAGTGTTGCGCATTTCTACCGGCAGACCTTTGATGGCGCTGAGGGTCTTTTCCAGCCGGCGGTTGATTTCGAATTGCCACCCCAGATCCTGCCCTTCGTCCTGGCCGTGCCAGAGCGATTCATCAAATTCGCAATGCACGGGCTTGGCGTACAGACGGCGAAAGTGGTTGCGGATCAGGTTTTGTGCAATGCCACACATCCAGGTGCTCAGGGCGGCCTGGCCGCCGAAACGCTCTTTGTTGCGCCAGGCTTCAAGGTAGGTCAACTGCAAGATGTCATCGGCATCTTCGGGGTTCAGGACGCGCTTGTGGATAAAACTGCGCAGCTTTTTCTGATGCTCGCCCGGTAGGTCGAGCATGGCTTGAGGTGAGACAGGAGAAGTAGGTTCTACATCGGAAGAGTTATCCATTATTTTTTCCTTAGGGTAATCGCTATCGAAATGGTTTCGATGGGGACTCCCTAAGCACCGGCTGTGCCAATCGCATTAATTGTTTAATGTATTGATATTAATAGTTATTTTTTTTGTTTTTTAGGCGTGAAATGTAAAAACTTGCACAGGGCTGATTAAAACCGTGCCAGTTATTACACGCGCAAGAAAATGTGCCAGGGGTTGGAACTGTTCAGGAGTGGCTCACCACACAGGAGCACGAAATCTAACTCCCGGCGCCTTTATGAAAGTTGATACATCCCACAGCGATGCGCAAAAGCTTCAGCAGCTCAATCCTGCTGTTGCAATCCCCTTGGCACGTGGGCAATCGGCGCAGGTTGCACAGCACAATGCCGCCGAGGAAGTCGGCATGCTGTTCAGTCAGCAGATGGAGCGCAGCAGCAAAGGTCTGGATCAGCGTCAGTTGAGGCTTGCCCGTACGGAGAACCGGGTTCAAAAAGTCGAGCAGTTGGCACAGCTGTATGAGCAGTTGGGGCACCCTGGGCAAGCGAGCTTGGAGCATATGGTGCGCCAGGCGCGGATTCAGTTGCTGCAGCGGCCCAGTGCCGAGAACCTGCTGGGGCTGACTGGGGATGATCCGGCTCGCACCCATGTGGTGTTGCAGCAGGTCAGTGCTCAGGCCCAGGCCGAAGGCCGCACTCATGAGGCCGATCTGGCCCGCGACTTTCTTCAGCAAATGCATACGCTCTATGCTCCGCAGATTCAGGCGGGGCTCAATATTGCGCAGTCGCTGCAGGTGGCCAGCGATGATCCGGCTCTACGCCAGGCCGTTCGCCAGTTGTACTACGCAAGCGTGGTGGTGCGCCAATCCCTGGCGACCATGATGCAGGCGCTATTGGGGCTATTTGGTGGCGAGCAGTTCAATGCCGGGCTGCAAGTGATGCGCCGGACCCTCGCCGATGATGTCGCCGCCCATACCCCTTCATTGCCCATCGCCAAGCTGCGCACATTGTTGTTGGGATTGCAGGCGTGCGGTCAGCTCAATGGGGTGTTGTGCAGTTGTCGGGAGTTGTGCCGGCGATTGGTTTCCGAGCATCCACGCAGCGAACAGGATGCCATTACGCTGTTGCAGCGCTTGTTGGGCTACGCCAGTACGGGCATCGCGCCCAACGAAGTGTTACGTCTTGGCAGCGAACTGGGGGGCGAGAGCCCGTCCGCGCAACTGGTCTCGCTCAACGTCCTTTATCCGTTGATTCAGCGTCTGCCGTTGTCCCTGTGGCGAGACGAACGAAGCCGCCAGGAAACCCTGCACAATTTTCTGATGCTGATGGATGAGCGTACGACGGCCGAAGGGCGCGCCACGTCCCGCCTGGTAGCAGCAGCGCAGTGACTACACTTCAATGGCTGAACACGGTACTGCTGACCGTTGCGCGTCGAGCCGACGTGCTGGGGGCGGTCGTCGTGCTGGCCATCGTCTTCATCTTTATCGTGCCGTTGCCCACCTGGTTGGTGGATATCCTCATTGCCCTCAATATCTGTATCTCGTGCCTGTTGATCGTGTTGGCGCTTTACCTGCCGGGGCCACTGGCCTTTTCGTCCTTTCCTTCGATCCTGCTGCTGACCACCATGTTCCGGCTGGCGCTGTCGATTGCCACCACCCGACTGATCCTGCTGGAACAGGACGCCGGTGACATCGTCGAGGCATTTGGCAACTTTGTGGTGGGCGGCAACCTGGCAGTGGGGTTGGTGATTTTCATGATCCTGACCATCGTCAACTTCCTGGTGATCACCAAGGGTTCGGAACGCGTCGCTGAAGTGGCGGCCCGTTTCAGCCTCGACGCGATGCCCGGCAAGCAAATGTCCATCGACAGTGACTTGCGTGCCGGCTTGATCGACGGCAACCAGGCCCGTAACAAGCGCGAGCAACTATCCCGGGAAAGCCAGTTGTTCGGGGCTATGGACGGGGCTATGAAGTTCGTCAAGGGTGATGCTATCGCCGGGCTGGTGATCGTGGTGATCAACTTGTTGGGTGGGTTTTCCACCGGCATGTTCCAGCACGGGATGAGCGCAGGGGATTCCATGGCGCTGTATTCGGTACTGACGATCGGCGACGGGCTGATTGCACAGATTCCGGCACTGCTGATATCCCTGACTGCCGGCATGATCATCACCCGAGTTGCGCCGGATGGCGCAAACAAGGGCGCCAATCACATAGGCGCTGAAATTGCCCGGCAGATGACCAGTGAACCCAAGAGCTGGATGATCGCATCGGTCGGCATGTTGGCGTTCGCCGCACTTCCCGGGATGCCGACAGTGGTCTTTATTGTTATTTCGCTGATGACCGGTGGCCTGGGCTATTACCTTTCCCGCAAAAAAACACAGGACGACCAATTCGAGGCATCGACGGCGCAGATCGTTGCGCCGGAAAAAAACGGCGAGGAAGATTTGCGTGGTTTTGATCCCTCCCGCCCGTACTTGTTGCAGTTCCCCTCTACACGCTTGGGAGATCCGAGTGTGACAGCACTTATTCAGGCGATTCGCCAAACCCGTAATGGCATCGTTACCAGCGTCGGATTGACGCTGCCGCCTTTTGAGATTGAATACAGCCCGCCGCTGGCCGACGATGAATTTCGCTTCTGCGTGCATGAAGTACCAATGCTCAAGGCGACGCTGACCGAGCGACTGGCCGTGCAGCGCGAGGCGTGTGCCGACGAACTCATCGATGGCATCAGGGGCCTTGCAGAGCGAGATGAGCAAGATTGGCTGTGGCTGCATCCCGATGATGCCCTGCTGGGTGATGAGCATTTGGAACGGATTACCGCGCAGGATCTGATTATCGAGCGCATGCAGCGGGCGATGATGGTCAGCGGGCCACAGTTTCTCGGTATTCAGGAGAGCAAATCGATCCTTAGCTGGCTGGAGTTCAACCAGCCGGAGCTGGTTCAGGAGCTGCAACGGATCATGCCGCTGTCGCGCTTTTCTGCGGTATTGCAGCGCTTGGCCGGTGAGGGCATACCGCTACGGGCGGTGCGGTTGATTGTCGAGGCGTTGATTGAGTACGGCCAACATGAGCGTGAGCCCGAAGCATTGGCTGACTATGCCCGGATCGCCTTGAAATCACAGATCTACCACCAGTACAGCGAAGAAGACGGTTTGCATGCCTGGCTGTTTTCGCCATACACCGAAAACGTTTTCCGTGAAGCGCTGCGCCAGACCCAGACCGGAGTATTTTTTGCGTTGGACAATGAGCACAGCGCGCTGCTGATCAGCCTGTTGAAAGAGGCGTTTGTCTTGCGATCCAAGACCAAGAGCGTGCTGTTGGTCGCGCAGGATCTGCGCAGTCCCTTGCGTGCTTTGTTGCTGGAGGAGTTCAACCATGTGCCGGTGCTGTCCTTTGCCGAGCTGACGAATGCCGCGAAGGTCAAGGTGCTCGGTCGGTTTGACCTAGGTCAGGACGGCTTGCAGCACGACTCCGTGGCGTGAATCCAACGACAGAGGGCCTGATCATGTTCGAGTTGCGAGTACTCAATGGTTTGCACCAGGGCGCCGCATTACCTCTGTTTGGGGAGCAATGGTGCATTGGCGCCAGTGTGGACGCCGACCTGGCTCTTTACGATCCGGGAATTGCACCCCGTCATGTGCATCTGCTGTGTGTCGCCGATCAATGGACGGTGCAAGCGCAAGAAGGCCTTTTGCAGGATGCTGGCGGTCAGGTTTTGGCTCAAATCGCGGATCTTGCGATCAATATGCCCTTTACCATCGCGGGTGTTCGACTCTATGTGGCCTCTGCCGATCAACCCTGGCCCGAGGAACCGGAGCCCGTTTACGTGCACCGAGTGGAGGTGCCTGAACAGCCGGAACCCGAAGCGGCCGTGCCGTCGATTCTTCAACAAAGACGCGTCATGGGGATTCTGGCGATTGTGGCCCTGATCATCATGGCGTTGGGGATGACCTCCACCGATGAGAGTCAGCCACAGGCGTCGCTGATGCCGGTTGTTGGGCAAAAGCCCGAACTGACCAGCTCTTATGAGGTGCGCCAGCAACTGCTGAAGATGCTGAGTGAGCGTGAACTGGGTCATCGTTTTGCCCTGGAAATCATCAATGGGCAGGTGATGATCGACGGTACAGCGTCCAGGGACGAGGTGGCGCTGGTTTCGCGGATGCTCAACCGTTTTCAGGAGCAGTTCGACACACCGGTTCCCGTTATCAGCCGGGTGCGTGAGCGCAACACCGATCTGCCGTTCAGGATTGTGCAAATTGTCGGCGGCAAGAATGGTCATGTCGTCCTGGCAGAAGGGCGTCGGTTGTTTCTGGGGGATGAAATAGACGGTTTGCGATTGACCTCCATCGACAACAACAAGGTGGTGTTTGACGGTCCGCAGCGTTATGAGGTCGGCTGGTGAACCACTCCTTCACAGAGCGGCTTGACTCCTGGCAGCAGCGCCAGTCTGCCAGGCTGGCAGGCTATGCGCCGGTCACGGTGCGTGGGCGCATACAACGGGTCAACGGCATGTTGCTGCAATGCCGCTTGCCTGCGTCGTGCATCGGCGATTTGTGCCTGGTGGAGAAGGTCGGTGAAGACAGCATGCTGGCGGAAATTATAGGTTTCGATCATCAAGACGCGGTACTCAGTGCCCTGGGCAACCTGGAGGGTGTGCGAGTGGGCGCCAGCGTGCAGCGCCTGGGTATGCCCCACCGGGTACGGGTGGGTGATGACTTGTTGGGGCAGGTGCTCGACGGGTTCGGTAGACCCATTGCCGGCATCGGCCCCAGCGCGTTTGCGGGCGCCGATACACAAGAGGCGAGTGCGGTGTTGTGCGAGGCGCCGTTGCCCACCGAGCGTCCGCGAATCAGCCGGGCGTTGCCCACGGGCGTGCGTTCGATCGATGGCCTGTTGACCCTGTGTGAGGGCCAGCGGGTTGGCTTGTTCGCCGGTGCGGGGTGCGGCAAGACCACCTTGCTGGCGGAAATCGCCCGTAACGTTGATTGCGATGTGATTGTCTTCGGCCTGATTGGTGAGCGTGGCCGGGAGCTGCGCGAATTTCTCGATCATGAACTCGATGATCAATTACGCGCCAAGGCAGTGCTGGTGTGTGCCACCTCTGACCGGTCCAGCATGGAGCGTGCCCGCGCGGCCTTTACCGCCACGGCCTTGGCGGAGGGTTTTCGGCGCAAGGGGCAGCGGGTCCTGCTGCTGATTGATTCCCTGACTCGGTTCGCCCGCGCCCAGCGCGAAATCGGCCTGGCTGCCGGTGAGCCGTTGGGTCGCGGCGGCCTGCCGCCCTCGGTCTATAGCCTGTTGCCACGCCTGGTGGAGCGCGCGGGGCTGACCCGTCAGGGTGTCATCACCGCCATCTACACCGTGCTGATCGAGCAGGACTCCATGAACGACCCCATCGCCGATGAGGTCCGCTCCCTGCTGGACGGCCACATCGTGCTTTCACGCAAACTGGCTGAACGCGGCCATTACCCGGCGGTGGACGTGTTGGCCAGCCTGTCGCGGACTCTCAGCAACGTGGCCGAGCCTGCGCACATACAAGCGAGCACGGCACTGCGGCGGTTGTTGTCGGCTTACCAGCAGATCGAACTGATGCTCAAACTGGGTGAGTACCAGGCCGGTGCTGACGCGCTGACTGACCTGGCGGTCGAGAGCCGGCAAGCGGTCGATGCCTTTTTGCGGCAGGACTTGAGGCTGCCTTCACCGATGGAGTCGACCCTGGATCAACTGAGTGAGCTGACAGCTTATGTTCCCTTTTGAGATAGACACCTTGCGGCGTTTGCGCAGGCACCGGGCCGACCGCGCCGAGCGGGCCTTGCGTGAGGCGAAAGGAGCCCACAAAGCCCTCCTGGCCAAGGTCGAGCAGGCGCAAGAGGCGCTTGAGCAAACCCGCCTGGAGGAAACCCGGCAAACCGCAGAACTGGCGAATCAGCGTCAAGGGCAGGTGGTTTCGCTGCAAGACCTGAAGGCCTGGGGTGCCCAGGAGCGCAAATTATCGGCTGGCACGGCCCGTGATGAGGGGCAACTGCAGGCCTTGTACCAGCAACAGGAGAGGCAAGTGGCGCATATCAATACTGCACAGAAGCAGGTCACCCAGTGCCTGCGCGAAGTTGAAAAACTTCAGGAGTTGGCCGTGCTACTGGCCGAGGAAACGCCATGACACAACTGTTTGTCAGCAAGCAGGAGCGTGCACGCGTGCGCGAGTCTCAGAACGAGATCGTGCCAGGACAGGGCCTCGTTGTGTCCATGGAATCGAGTTTATTGTTTGCTCAGTATTTTGCCGACGATGGCGGGGAAGGCGGTTACACCAGCCAACGACCTTCTCAGACAGGGCAGGCCGATATTGCAACGATTGATACCTTGTCCGAGCAGTTGGAACTTCGCCTGAGCGGCGTATCCCAGTGGCCTCTGCACGCCGCCATCTACCTGCCGCGCCTTGGGCGGATCAATGTCAGCGCCAAACATGAGAACCAGTCCTGGGAGATTGACCTGGAGGCGGAAGAAGAACGGACCTCGATCTGGCTCACCGGCTCCCGGCAGGCCTGTCAGGACAGACTGTCCAAAGGCCTTGGGCATCCCGTCAGTTTACAGGTGGCACAAGTGAACCCAGCATGATGTTGCCTGCCTTGAAATTGCCAGCTGTCGATGGGGCCAAGGTCGCGGCGCGGCGTCGTCTGGGGCGCGGGCTACGCCTGCCGTTTCAGGTGGCCGACCAGTGCGGTGAGCTGCTGCTGGAGCCTGGGCCCGCACCGGCTGGCCGGGGGCTGCTTTCATTCGAGACCGCTCGTGGGGTGCTGACGTTCAGTGAGCCAAGCGCGGTGCTGAGTCTGTTTGGTGAGTGCCCGGTGGTGCTGGCCGAGGCCGGCAACGATCCGGACTCCTGGTTCTGGGCGTTGTTCCAGCACAGCCTGAGCCCCCAGTTGCTTGACGTGTTCGGGTATCTGCGACCGTTGGGGCAATTGCAGCGCAAGACCTTTGGCTGTCGACTCACCGTGGTGCTGGGCGCATCCAGGGTGGTTGCGCGTCTGATACTGGCGCCGGCCAGCCTGCTGGCGCTGTGCGATGCCGCGTTATGGCGGCCGATGAGCGGCCCATTGCCCGACTCGTTTCCCCTCTGCGTACCGGTGACTCTCGGACGCCTGCAACTGCCCATCACACAGTTGGGCACCGTGCGCCCGGGAGATGTGCTGCTGCTGGAATCCCCATTCTTCAATGCCCAGGGTGATGGTCAATTGCGCCTGGGGCACCACCGCCTGCAAGGGCGCATTGACGATGAAACAGGCGCTCTGCGCCTGACCCTATTTTCTATCGAGGAAGCGACTGTGGGCGAAGATTATGGGGACAGTTCCCAGGGACAGGGATGGGACGAACCCGGTGATCAGGCACGCGACGAGCCGCTGGTTGATGTCTTTGGGCATGAGCCGTTCGATGAGTTGTCGATGGCCCTGACCGTGCGCTGCGGCACCCTGCAGCTGACCCTGGGGGAACTGCGGCAGTTGGCGCCGGGCGCAGTGTTGGGTATTTCAGGTTATGGGCCGGGGATGGCCGGGCTTTATTACGCAGACCGTCCCATTGGTCATGGGCAGTTGGTGGAGGTGGATGGGCGCCTGGGGTTGCAGCTGTCACGGGTGATCTTTTCCCGATGAGTATTCAAGGACTTGATCCCCTTCTGCTGGCGCTGTTCCTCGGTTCGTTGACGCTGATGCCGATGCTGTTGATCATCTGCACGGCATTTTTGAAAATCGTTATCGTGCTGATGATTACCCGCAACGCCATCGGCGTGCAGCAGGTTCCACCGAGCATGGCCTTGAACGGGATCGCGCTGGCAGCGACTCTCTTTATCATGGCCCCCGTGGGCTATGAAATCGGGCAGATCGTCAAGGTGTCGCCGCTGGACACCACCAGTGTGCAGGCGTTTCAGGAAACCGGGCTGGTTGCGATAAAACCACTGCGGGCCTTCATGTTTCGCAACACCGATCCGGACCTGCTGACCCACCTTCATGAAAATACCGCGCGCCTGTGGCCGCCCGAGATGGCGCAGAGCACCGAGCGCGATGACTTGATCCTGCTGATGCCGGCGTTTGTTCTGTCACAAGTGCAGGCAGGGTTTGAAGTCGGCTTCCTGATCTACATTCCGTTCATCGTCATCGACCTGATTGTCTCCAACCTGCTGCTGGCACTCGGCATGCAGATGGTCTCGCCCATGACCATCTCACTGCCCCTCAAGCTGCTGCTGTTCGTTCTTGTATCGGGGTGGTCGCGGCTGCTCGACAGCCTCTTTCTTTCCTTCCTGTGAGTGAAACATGGACCCTATTCAGCTGTTCAAACAGGGCATGTTGCTGGTGGTGGTACTGTCGGCTCCACCACTGATTGTGGCGGTGATTGTCGGGGTGCTGACGTCCCTGGTCCAGGCCCTGATGCAGGTGCAGGACCAGACGCTGCCGTTCGGGATCAAGCTGGTGGCCGTGGGTATTACTCTGGCCGTGACAGGACGCTGGATCGGTGTGGAGTTGATCAAGCTGATCAATCTCACCTTCGACATGGTTGCGCGTTCAGCGCTCTGAGGAATTGGCCCCGTGGTGATCCCGTATCTTGAATACTTGCCCAGCCTGGCGATTGCCATGGCTCGCATTTACCCCTGTGCCTTCCTGGTGCCGGCGTTTTGCTTTCAGCATGTGCGCGGGATGCGGCGCCATGTCATTGTCCTGGTTATGGCGTTGCTGCCGACACCCGGTATTCACGCGGTGTTGGTGGACCAGGAATTTACCTTGCTGCTGATCAGCGCACTGGTGTTCAAGGAGGTCGCACTGGGCTTGTTGCTGGGCATATTGCTGGCGATGCCGTTCTGGCTGTTCGAAGGTGTGGGGGCATTGCTGGATAACCAGCGTGGTGCCCTGATCGGCGGGCAACTCAACCCCTCTCTCGGGCCGGACGCCACGCCCATCGGGCATATGTTCAAGCAATTGAGCATCTTTCTGTTGATCGTCACCCTGGGCCTTGGCGCGATGACCCAGGTGATTTGGGACAGCTATCTGATCTGGCCACCGACCGTCTGGTTGCCCGTTCCGGCCGTCAATGGCTTCAGCACGTTTCTCCAACTGCTCGCCGATACCTTCACCCATATGACCCTCTATGCAGCGCCCTTTATCGCCCTGTTGCTGCTGATCGAATTCGCTATTGCCTTGCTCAGTCTCTACAGCCCGCAGTTGCAGGTGATGGTCCTGTCGATGCCAGCCAAGAGCCTGGCAGGGTTGGCATTTCTGCTGCTCTATCTGCCCGTGCTGCAAAATTTGATCGTGGGCCGCATGAGCTTACTGAGCGAGCTCAAGCACTCGCTGGGCCTGTTGTTTCGGGTGGCGGCAACATGAGTGATTCGGGGGAGAAAAAACACCCGGCGACGGCCAAGAAACTGCGTGACCAACGCAAGAAGGGTCAGGTCTCCCAGAGCCAGGATATTGGCAAACTACTGGCGTTGACTGTGCTGAGCCAGATCGCCTTGTTCACCGCTGAAACCAGCATGCAACGATTTCAGCAGTTGTTGATGTTGCCAGTGTCGCGCATCGGGCAACCCTTTGTGCGCACGCTGGAAGAGGTTGTGGTGGCGGGTGCGGTGGTGTTTTTCAGTTTTGCCTTGTTGATGGCCGCTGTCGCTATCGCGACAAAACTGATCAGCAGTTGGATGCAGTTCGGTTTTCTGTTTGCCCCTGAAACCTTGAAGCCGGATTTCAACCGCCTCAACCCGCTCAACCAGGCCAAGCAGATGTTCTCCGGCCAATCGTTGATGAACCTGTTCATGGGTGTGGCCAAGGCGCTGTTTATTACGCTGATCCTGTATGTGGTGGTTGGCCCGGCATTAGGTCCCTTGATCGGTTTGACCAGTGGTGATCTGCCAGGCTACATCTCGGCCCTGATCGTGCTGTTTCGCCATCTGCTCAACACCTGTCTGGGCTTGTTGCTGGTCCTGGCGCTCATTGACCTGGCGTTGCAAAAGTACTTCTTCGCCAAGCGCATGCGCATGACCCAGGTGGAGGTCATCAAGGAGTACAAGGACATGGAGGGCGACCCGCACGTCAAGAACCAGCGCCGCTCATTGGCCTATGAATTGGCCAACGAAGAGCCGAAGGTCAAGCTGCCCAAGCTTGAAGAGTCCGACATGCTGGTGGTCAACCCGACGCACTTTGCCGTGGCCCTGTACTACCGCCCCGGGGAAACGCCTCTGCCGATGATGGTGGAAAAAGGCACGGATGCCGAGGCACGCAAGTTGATTGATCGGGCCAAGGCGGCAGACATACCGGTTATCCAGTGTGTGTGGCTGGCGCGCACCCTTTACAAGGGAGAACTGGGCAGTCATATCACCCGTGAAACGCTGAAGGCTGTGGCCCTTATCTATCGCACCTTGCAAGAGTTGGATGATGAGGCCAAGCGCGAGACGCTTGAGCTGCCGGAGCTTGATGATCTTTGATTGGCATATAAACTGCTGCGTGTACCAAGGGGTTTAATAGCGCGTGCCGTACGCGTCCAGTCGTTCAAGTTCCGCCAGTGACAGACTTCGACTCAGCATGCCGTCAAGCAATGCCCTCTCGCGGCGTTCAGGCAGCGCCTGCCAGATCACCAGCGCTCGTTCATCGTCGAGATAGGCAAACAGCCCATCGAATGCCAGTGCCTGCTCAAAGCGTCGTTCAAGTACGCGCTGCAGCTGACCCGCCTTGATGGCGTGAGGCGGTATTCGCAAGGCCAGTCCCACCTTGGTCCCCACCCTCAACCGACAGAATATGATGCCGTCGCACAACGACCACTCAGCGTCATTGCCAGCCATGAGGGCGTCTAGGAAGGCCTGCCGACGTTGCTCGTCGGCAGAAATTCCTGCGTTCTTCATCGCTCCAGAGAGACCGTCTGATAGTCCGATCGTTCGCCGGACGGGCCGGGCTCCACCCGCATCTGTTCAGGCCACCAAATCACCATTTGCTGGGCGTTTGATTGCGGCCGTGAGCAGGAATCACCCTTACAGGTGGGCGTGCAACCCGACATGACCATGGCCAGGGCAAGGAGTGCAAGGGGCGAGAGTATCTTTTTCATTGATCGGTCTTCCGGGTCGGAGTGAGCAGGGAAGGGCGAGGCACACCAATGTGCTCGTCCTTCACAACAGGGCGCATGGCGATAAACACTTCCGCTTCCTCACCCGGCTTGAGCCAGGCGTGCGGCCAGACAGTGACGGCCAGGGTTTGCGAGTTGCTGCATTCCCTCTCGTCGATGCGCACATTGCGGTTGAACTGGTTACGCAGAACGATGATGGCCACGTTGTACTGCGGGCCGGCATACCACTGACTGCTGGCGGTGTTGAGCGCCAGGAGGTCGCGGGTTCGGCACAGAGTATCGAGCCCCAGTGGCATGGGCTCGGCCTTGAAGTCCTTGGGTACCTGCCCGGTGACCAGATGGGCCAGGGTAGAGGTGACATCGCTGCGCTTGATCGCCGGCTGGTGTTCGGCGTAGCGACGCGCCAGCGGTTTGAGGGCGTCTTCCAATTCCACCTGATCAGATTTTGGCAAATAACGCGAGGGGTCGGCCTGATCACCGATGACTCGGGGCGTCAGGATAAACAGGCGCTCTCGCCGGTTGCTCTTGCGTTCGGTGGAGGAAAACAGCGCCTTGCCCAGCAGCGGGATATCCCCCAGTAATGGCAACTTGTTCAGCCTGTCGGCGTTCTCTGTGACGTGGAACCCTCCCACTACCAGCGAGCGCTTTTCCGCCATCACCGCTTGGGTGCTGACCTTACCCTTACGCACATCCGGGCCGATTCGATCGGGGTTGGTTTCATCGAAACTGCCGTCTTCGATGTCCACTACCAAGTGGATCTGGTGCGCGCCCTTTGACGTAATGACCCGTGGGACAACCTGGAAACTGGTGCCCACTGTGACTGGCAGAATGGTTGCGTTTTCGGTGCCTGCGGTAATGTACTGCGTGCGGTTGAAGTCGATCACCGCCGGCTGGTTTTCCAGGGTCAGGATCGAGGGATTGGACACGACGGTCGCCAGGCCACGGGCTTCCAGTGCCCGCAGGTCTGCTTCAAAGCGGTCACGGTTACCGATAGACACTTGCGATGCCGTCCCCGGCGCAATGTTATTGACCCCAGCCCTGAAGCGACTGTTTTGAAAGCCCCAGTTCACTCCGAACTCCCTGAGCTGAGTGCGATCGATGTCTAGGATGATCGCGTCAATCTCCACCAGCTTGCGCGCCACGTCGAGCTTGGCGATCAGTTCGCGGTACATGGCCTGGCGTTCCGGGAGGTCGTAGATCAGCACGGCGTTGTTGCGCACATCGGCTTCGACGCGGATTTTGCTTGTGGGTGTCGGCGCTCGGGGTGTCATGGCGTAGTTGGCATCCGGCTGGCCGAGGGCGGCCGGTGGGCTGAGCATCTGCCCCAGCAGAGGATTGCTCAGCCGTGGAAAGACTTGGGCCATGGGGGATAGTACTGACGACGGTGCGGGGTTTTGAGCCGCACTCGAGAGCACGGAGGATGTTCGCGGCTCCAGCAGACCACGCAACATGCTGGCGACGCCAGGGATAAGCAGTTTTTCGCCGCGGTAGTCGATCTGGCGATCCGCCGCATTGGCGAACTGCAGGGTAAACGTCAGCACACTCTGTTTTTCATCAGGCGTCTTGCGCTTGCTGCTGAATTGTTTGATCTGTTCTATATAGCGCTTGGGGCCAGAGACCAATACAACGCCGTCATCCGGTAGCTCACCCCAGCCAAAACGGCTGTCCAGCAGGCCGATGTCGGTCAAGGCCTGCTTCAGGTCGGCAACAGTTTCGGCTGAAACCTCAAGCCGTGCTGACTCTTGCTGGTCCAGGGTACTGATGTACAGAGTGTTGTTGTACATGAACCACTGGAAGCGGTGCTCGACGGCGAGCCGGTCCAACAGCGATTGGGGCGTGTTCGAGCGAATTTTGCCATTGACGTAGCCTTCCAGGAAACCGTCGATTTGCAGTTGGGTGCCGAAGGTTTTCGTGAAGTCTTCGAGTACTTCCTGCAGGGTCTTGTTGTCGGCCTCGTAGGCGTAAGCCGTGGTTTTCCATTCGGCGGGTATGGCTGCCAGTGTGCTTTCCAGCGGTATCAGTAGCCAGGGTAATACGGCCAGCCAGCGCCAATGGGAGGGCTGCGTCGTTGTTGCTACGGGCGAGGTGAGGCGCAAGCAGGTTTGCTTGTAGGTCTTGTCAGGCATGGAGAGATTCTCTGGTTAGTGCGAAAGCAAGCGCAGCGATGAGGGCATGCACTTCGGGGCACTCCGGCGGCACTCGACCATAGAGCGCCAGGTATCGCGTTGGTTGAGCAGGGTTTCGAGACTTGCCAATAGCTGATCCCGGCAACAGTTACCGGGCAATCTCTGAAGTAGCCAGAGATGGCGGCTTTCAGGTGATTGGGCCAGGGAACCTTGAAAGTACTCCAGGTTGGCTTGCCCCTGACGCATCCAGATTTCCTGCTGGGGGTTATCGGGAGGGGCAAGGGTAAGCTGAACGCTTAACAGCAGATTGCTTTCGCAACGCCGCAGGTCGATCGAGTCGTCGCCTTCGTACAATGCGATCTGTTGGTCGCTGCCTTCCAGCCAGCGAGCAAGCAGATCGCTCATTTCATTGCATTCCATCAAGAACGGACTTCCTCAACTCATGCCTGATTCGGGTATGTTCCGACCTCGCGAAATGAGCCTGGGCAATTTCCATTTTGGTTTCGAAAAAATCGACGTCATCCGAAAAGAATGGGTCCGGATTGCGAAGAAGTTCGTCGAGTTGCTTTGTGGTTTTTTTCATTTGGCTGTCAAGCCTGCTTTGTATGCCGTCATAGAAACTCATCAACTGTCCCCTTTTGGATTTCCCTCCTCAGTGGTCCTTGCCTTGGCGTCAGTTCCACGATGGAGCACCTTGGCTGCAAAAAAATGAAATACTTGCGACACATCAAGCTATCCGTCTTTCTCAGGAGTCATGAGCGTTTCAAGGATCGAGTTCCAATCGACGCAAAAGTCCCCTTCCTCCGTTTTCAGCACTAATGTTTGAGCACTCGGCGTGTCGCCGATCCGAAGACTCCAGGGGAGCTCTTCATGGCCGCTCAGCCACGATTCGACAGGTTCGCGGTCCAGGGGGTGGCACAACAGCGTCGCCTTGACCGGGGGCAGTTGGGTTGCCAGGAGTTGTTTGAGCAGGGCCGCGAGACGTTGCGCAGGCGGGGTCTCTTCCAGTAGGCAGCGTAGCGCCTGGTTGACGAGCGATGTGGCACTCTGTTCCAGGCCATCGCACATTTTTTGGTGTTCGATTTTCAGCTGACTGAGCTGGGCCTCGGCATTCGTCCTGAACGCCTGCAGAGCCTGCTCCAGCAGTTCTGCACGCTGCTGCTTGGCCTGTTGCAGCAGTTCGCGCACTTGCGTCTGCGCGCGTGCCAGCAACCGAG
Source organism: Pseudomonas sp. HY7a-MNA-CIBAN-0227 (assembly GCF_040310325.1). NCBI lineage: Bacteria > Pseudomonadati > Pseudomonadota > Gammaproteobacteria > Pseudomonadales > Pseudomonadaceae > Pseudomonas > Pseudomonas sp. HY7a-MNA-CIBAN-0227. Next base: position 45,027 of record NZ_JBEOPT010000025.1, read on the forward strand.
AGGCCTGGCCACAATGTATGAGGGTTTCTTGAGGAATCAATGTTTGCGGCAGGCCTTGCGTGCCGTTATGCAGCTCAATCTTGCGATGACAAAGCATTGATTGAATGCTCCCATGATTGATACTGATGGGTCTCAGCGCTTTCCATTGAGGTGGCGCGCCAGATGGCTGCTTGCCAGAGGGTGTCGAGCCTGCCATGGGCGTCGGATAGCCACGGGATCTGTTCCAACTCAATCACTCGTTGACGGGGGAAACTGAGGCGGAGTCGCTGCCAGGTGGGGAGCGGGACCCACTCCCGTAACAGTCGCAGCGGATCTTGCTCCTCTGAAAGCGGCGAGCAGGGAGGCAATGCCTTTGCAAGTCGCTGACACCAGAGTTGGTGTTCTTCGCTCAACTGGCTGCTGGACTTGGGGTGGCAAATACTTTCAATCAACGCAAGCATCAACTCTCGTTGGCCTGGCGATCCATATATAAGCCGCAGCAGTGCCAAGTTGGGGGGAGTGGGAAGGCACGGGGCAATGGAGAGTTTTTTGCCGAGCAGCCAGTGCTGGCTGCGATAGAGGGGTTTCAAGGCGCCTGGAACTCCCCATTCGGGTGATGAGACTGTCCAGGGATAGGCCCACCATTGCGCCCAGGTTTGTGCGTCACTCATAAGGCGATGGGTTCATCGAGGTGTGGGCAGGCGCTGGTGAATGCGTCGGATCACTGGCCAGATAACCCCGCGCTCGTGAGTTGCGTTTAAACCAGAAAAACGCGGCGATACCGGCAAGTAAAAGGCTGAACAATGATACCGTCAGGCTGTTTTGCCAAAATCGCAGATCCTCACTGGGTACCAGGAAGGGACCGAAATAGATCAAGCGTCTTTGCTCCTGATAAACGGTCGCGGGGACAAACACTACGGTGAGTTTTTGTGGGTTATCTACTGCGGTCGACATGCCGGGAATACTGCTGGCCACCATCCTGCGAACGCGGGGACGGATATTGTCAGGCTCAAGTCGCGGATCATGTTTGATAAATACTGAGGCGGATGCCGGTTGTACCGGTTCTCCCGGTGCAACCCGTTCAGGCAGCACCACATGAACGCGGGCGACGATTACCCCGTCGATATTGGACAAGGTGGCTTCCAGCTCCTGGGACAAGGCGTAGATGTAGCGGGCGCGCTCTTCCAGTGGGGTGGAGATGACACCTTCCTTACGAAAAATATCACCCAGTGTCGAGCGTGCGGTTCGTGGCAGGCCGGCTGCTTCCAGCGTGCGGACAGCGCGGCTGATGTCATCAGTTGCAACACGGACAACGACCCCATCTTTGGCCGGGGCTTTCTGGGCGCGGATCTGTTTGTCCGCCAACTCGGCAATGACTTCGTTGGCTTCCTGCTCTGAGAGCTGGCGATGAAGCTCCACACTTTCGCCGCATCCACCCAGCATTAACATCAATGACAAAAGTACAGTGGCAATCAGAGGGCGGGCCATGTTCTTCCTATTGCAGGTTGGTCAGTTTTTCGAGAGCTTGTACGGCTTTATTGAGAGTCTTGACCGTCAGAACGGTCTGTAGTTGAGCGTCGGAAAGTTGGCTGCCGTAATCGCGTAGCGCCGAGGGGTTGGAGCCTCGACTGATCTCTCGAAGGCTGCGAGCCACCTGTGATCTCAGCCCAATCAGCTGATTCGACTGTTCTGACAGAAGGTTGGGAGCCATGGCTGTGCTCATACTCGTGGCTGGCAGTTTGTCGCTGGTTAAGCGCGCATTGAAAAAGTTGATGTCTGTGGCTGACGAGGATAATTCTGGTCCGCCAGTAGAGTTATGGAGGGGGTCGCTCGACGAAAAAATTTTGATATTTCCGAGCATAAATTCCTTGCTCCAAATTGATGGGTGATCAACTGGCGAGTTGATTTAAAATAGGAGTGAATTGTTTTTGAACTGCCTCCTTTCCCTCTATTCGGGGGGAGGAGGCAGTAGAGTTAACTGATCCTTATGGATTTTGGAACATCGATTCCTGCAGCAAAATCCTCAGCTGCAATACGCTGCCAGCCGCGTTTTTCTGCAAGCGCCTTCCTGGCCGCCTCTTGCTGATCCCCGACGTCCCCGCCAGCACCTGCTGCACTCGAGCCGGAGCCCGCAAGGTTGGTGTTATAGTTGACATAGTTAGACATTAGGTTGCTATTCAAGCCATATGACATGGTGTATACCTCTATTCAATTTCTGATCTGTTATAGGAGGAGTATGTTGTGAGTATTTCAATGCGCTTGAATGCACCACGCTTTCGACGGTGCCCCGTAGGTCACGTATTGTTTGCGACGGGGCTGTCTGCCAGTGCATAAATCAAGAGCATGGAATGTATCCGTGATACAGAATCATCGGTAAGTTCTGGTGCGCAACATTCGGCTAATGAGTCAAGATTCTGATTGTGGGTCGTCGATTATCATTTTCTGTACAACAAAATACTCCACTGCATTGACGACTACTCAACCTTCATCAATAGCTCAAGGGTCTCTGTTGTTCAAGGAGGCTGCTGGCTGCTTGCCCCACGACGCCACCGATAGCGCCGCCCACCATACTGCCGAGGGGGCCACCTACAGCAGTGCCCAGCGCCGCTCCTGCGGCTGTACCTGCTATAGGTGCAGCGGTTTGGATTAACTGCATCGGAAGTTGCGTTATACCGCTAGTCATATTGTTAATCTCCTGGAGTGCTAAAGTTTCATGTTAGCTATGGATTCACAAGTCCAGTCAAGCCAATTGGAGCTGGCTTGCACAATAAGTGGTAATTTCGGCTCTCTGGTTCCATCAACTCAATGAGTGGGTATTTCCAGTTGTTTCATCCGGTGATAAAGCGTCCGCCTGGCCATCCCCAATTCAAGTGCGACCGTATCAATGCTGCGCCGGTGGCGCCGCAGGGAGTCTTCGATCAGTACTTTCTCTATTTGTTGTAATCGTTCCTGAATTCATAGAATAAGCGCAACGCTTGAAACGAGAGGCAGAGAGCCAGCCACCGGTAGAATCCAGGCTCTCACA